>JBBQXT010000005.1:0-43280 GCA_038209415.1 Geobacterales bacterium | reverse complement strand
AAAGAAAGGGTTTGCCACTCAGCCGTTTGTAGTGTGACTTTATACTTTTTCCTATTAATAACGAGATTAAGTTCTACTGACTGTTTCAAAATGTCTGGATAATCGGCACAGCACGTAATTTGCAGAGATTTGGCCTCTGCTGATGAGACTATGACTGCATATCCTTTTTTACTGCTACGTTGCACCCACGTGTGCCAAAGTTCTTTAGGGTAAAGAGAATCTATCTCTGAAAAAGGGTTATTCCTATTGGCAAATCGGTATCGAAACGTATTTTTTATTCGTTGGAGGGAGACGTTTGCTTCACAAGCTAAACGGGTGATCTGATCGGTTGAAAGCATATCTGTTTTCAGGATGCATTCACCGAATTGATAATGAGTGAAATCAGCATTTGTGATATGGCCTTTCTCCAAAGCTATTTTGTGCAGTTCACTTCCCGGAAATGGCGCGGCTATGGCAAAACCACCATAATCTGGCATGATTTTATGAGCAAGATTAAGAGAGTCTTGAACGGTCTCCAAGGTTTCGCCATCATTGCCGATCATGAGTGAGGCATAAGAGGCGATCCCAGCCTTTCTAGTCAGCGAGAATGCCCGTTCAATATCTGCTAACGTGATATTCTTTCGCATACTCTCGAGCATCTGCTGATTGCCACTTTCAACTCCATAGAAGATCATCCAGAAGTTGGCCTGACGTGCCTTAGCAAGCAGTTCAACAGTCAGCAGTTTCTTATCGACTCTGAAAGGGCATTTGAAAAAAATCTCACGATGGAATCCCTTTGTAATTATCTTGTCACAAAGTTCCATAAACCATGATGGCCGAGCATTCATGGTGTCGTCTTGAAAAAAAACTTCCCGGACTCCAATGGTATCTCTTAAATATTGAAGTTCATCAATGATGCTGTCCGTACTCCGAATCGTCGTCCGACGATCCCATGATACGGGGCTTGAACAAAAGGTACAATCATATGGGCACCCCCGCGTACACATGATTGCGATTGATGGCGACGCAATTGATGGATGAGGCCCTCTGTATAAATGTATGGTATCGAGGACCAACGTGTAGTCAGGAAGCGGTAAACTACCTATATCTGTGATTCGTTCAACAAAACTTTGGCCTATCACTCCATTATGCTGCCACAGAAGGTTTCTGACGTGCTCTATACCACGAGTGCCCTGAAGATACTCAATAAGATCAATAATCGCGTATTCACCTTCTGAAACGATCGCAAATGGTATGGAAGGGAAATCTACGAAGATATTTTCCTGAATCCCTGTGACGTAAGGTCCCCCAATAACAATAGGTAGTGATGGAAAAGCTTGTTGAATTGCCGAAATAAAGGATGCAGCGTGTGCTACTTGGGCTACATTCAGTGAGATTCCTACCAAGTTTGGTGGTTCATTTGTCAAAGCCTTCACTACTTGTTCGGGGGGCAGTTTTAGTATATCAGCATCTATAAAGGATACTGCGTGATTGACTTTTTTCAGACAAGCAGACATTGAAAGGATGCCAACTGGAGGATAGACAGTTAATACTTCCGTAGGATGACTTGGAATATTAAGAAAAGTAATAAGCATATAATCAGGCCACTACCACTTCAGGTTGAAGATCATAAATCCCTCCCCAACCGGTGTTATCGCCTGTTGCTACTTCAAAAAGCAGGAAAGATTGGTCAAAAAATAGAGCATGCTCAAAGGAACAATGATCATAACCACCATCTGCAACACCAATCATAAGTTCATATGTTCCGGGAGCGAGAAAACAGGGAAAACTGAAAGTCACTAATAGTTGCTCTCCATCAGAAACAGATCTTGTCTTGTGTTTAAGGGTAAAGGTGTTGGTCTCGTAAATCATGATGCCCATCTTGGTGCGAATACCGAAACCAACGTGCGGATCACGATGAAAATCGTGAAATGCCACGTTAACGCGAATTGACATCCTGTCGCCGCTATGAATTACACCCCTATTGCCAATGATTTCTACAGAAATAGCTCCCGTTGTCTTACTAGAAAGTATGATTTTACTCTCACGATTATCAAGTAAAGAGGCCGATTCGGTCAGTTCAGGTCGAAGGTGTGAGGACAGCTCCATTTTTAGAACTTGGCTTGCTCGATAATAATCCATGACGGTCGCTGTGTCGCCGATCTTTGCGATTGCCCCATTGGCAAGCATGATCCCGCTCTGGCAGAGCATTCGGATGGTGTCTGGGCTGTGCGAGACAAACAACAGCGTTGTACCTTGATTCTGAAATGTACGAATACGCTGAATGCATTTGTGCTGGAAAAAAGCGTCTCCCACGGAAAGCGCCTCGTCGACAATTAGAATATCAGGCCGTCTGGCAGTGGCCACGCTGAAGGCTAGACGCATCTGCATACCACTTGAATATACCCGAACCGGCTGGTCGATATAATCACCGATATCCGCAAACCCCTCTATCTCAGGCATAAGCGCAACAATTTCCTCGACCGATAATCCAAGAAGCTGACCGGACATAAAAACATTCTGACGCCCTGTAAAATCAGAGTGAAAACCCATGCCCAGTTCAAGTAGCGCTGCCACCCGACCTGATATCTCAACGTGACCGGTAGTAGGCTGGGTTGTCCCGGTAATCAATTTCAATAAGGTGCTCTTGCCGGCCCCGTTGATGCCGATAATTCCCACCGCTTCCCCGGGTTCAATATTAAAGTTGATATCGTTCAATACCCAGTGAAGCTGGTGACGAGGCCGGGAAAAGGGCGAAATCCACTCGGCTAGTCGCTGCCAGCGAGAAGAGTACTGTTTGTAAGCCTTCCCTAGGTTTTTAACACGAATGGCTCCCATCAGAGTTCATCCACCATTTCACCGGCATGACGCCGAAAAAGATACATGCCTAAAATACAGATCAGCACAGAAAGGAAACCAAATGGGAGGAGTTGCCGCCATTGCGGCCATAGCCCATTAACCAAGATGGTCTGGTATGCCATGATCGGAGCCGCCATAGGGTTCAGCACTAATAGTGAACGCACCTTTTCAGGCAATATTGAATAGTTGTAGACGATTGGCGTGAACCAGAACCAAAACTGAAGTACTATGCTAAAAAAATGACCGATATCCCGAAAAAAAACATTTAATACCCCAAGCACCATGCCAAGCCCTATTGAAAACGCGATCTGCATCATGAGCACAGGAAATATTCCAAGGATTGTCCAACCAGGGAAATCACCTGAAAGTGCGAGGAACAGCACAAAGATTCCAAAGATGATGGCGAAGTTGAGCATCGCGTTCAGGACGACAATCACCGGTAGACAGATTCGGGGGAAGTTGAGTTTCTTGATCAGGTTGGCGTGTTCAATGAATACGTTTTGCGCCCTGCCGGTGATTTCGGCAAACAGTCCCCATGTCAGTATACCGGCGCAAAGGTAAATGCTGTAGGCAAACGGGGACGAAGCACCGGGCAAGCGTGAATTCATGACCTTGGAGAAGATCACGGTGTAAACGAGAATCATGGCAAGCGGGTTAAGTACCGTCCACACCGCACCAAGGAGGGAATTGCGATATTTAAGCTGAAATTCCCGTTTGACACTACTGGAAATAAAACCCCGATAAGACCAGATTGAGTTCAGCATTGGTGAAAAGTGCCTGATTCTAAGCATGGTGGGCTTGGGCGGCGGCAGTGTCTGCAAAATAACGATAGGCATCTCGTACGCCTTCGAAAAGATTGATGCGGTGCCGCCATCCCAAGGCCTGCAGGCGCGAGGAATCAGCCAGTTTTCGCAGTGTGCCATCGGGTTTTGAATTGTCAAAAACAAGCTTGCCCTCGAAGCCAACGATATCTTTGATCATCCCGGCCAGATCAACGATGCTGATCTCCTGTCCGGAGCCGACATTGATCAGAGCGGGTGCCGGAGGGTAGCTCAAAAGTGATGAATAAACGTCCTCCGCCAGGTTGATCAGGAAGAGGCTGGCCTCCGCCAGATCGTCAACGTGCATGAATTCGCGCAGGGGTGAGCCAGTCCCCCAAACCGTAACAGTTGAGGCTTTGGCCGCTTTTGCTTCGTGAAATTTACGGATCAGGGCCGGCAGGACGTGTGAATTGGTTAGGTCAAAGTTGTCGTTGGGTCCGTAGAGATTATTGGGCATGGCAGACAGGAAGCGGGTGCCGAACTGCTCGTTATACGATCGACACATGGCGATACCCGCAATCTTGGCGATGGCGTAGGCGTCGTTGGTTGGCTCCAGAGGGCCGGTCAGCAGATATTCTTCCTTGATCGGCTGCGGGGCGAACTTGGGATAGATACAGGTACTGCCCAGAAACAGCAGGCGTTTGACACCGCTCATGTAGGAGTTGTGGATGACATTGGCCTGGATCATCAGGTTGTCGTAGATGAATTCACCCTTGCGGGTGCTGTTGGCGATGATTCCACCGACCCGTGCGGCGGCAAGAAAGACATAGTCGGGTCGCTCGCTGTCGAAAAACTTACCGACGGCAGCTTGGTTGCGCAGGTCCAGCTCTGCCGAACTGCGCAGCAACAGGTTGTCATATCCCTCGGCTTGCAATCGGCGGACTATGGCAGCACCTACCATGCCCCTGTGGCCGGCCACAAAAATGCGGGCCTCGGTAGGCATGGCTCTGAATATCGGGTTTGAGTGGGACATTAGTATCTGTTCCTCATCGGTTACGGTATGGTTATAAAGTGCCCTGCTCGGCGGCAATCATGATCCGGATGACGTCTTTCATCTTGTTCTGTGCCTGCCACCCCAGTACCTGGCTGGCCTTTTCCGGGTTTCCTCTGCTGACCATGATCTCCGATGGCCGTAAAAGCGCGGAATCCGTGCTGACATGCCCCCGCCAATCGAGCCCCAGTTGTGCAAAGGCCTCGACAACAAAGTTCTCCAGCGTGTTGGTTTCGCCGGTGGCGATGGCAAAATCGCCGGGTTTGTCCTGCTGAAGCATACGCCACATGGCGTCTACGTATTCCGAGGCCAGACCCCAGTCTCGGGCTATGGAGATGTTCCCCAGCTGTAGTTTTTCAGCGCTGCCGGCAGCAATGCGGCAGGCCGAGGCTATGATCTTGCGGGTGACGAAGCGTTCCGGGCGCAGAGGTGATTCGTGGTTGAAGAGAATCCCTGTGCAGGCAAACAGGTTATAGGCTTCCCGGTAGTTGGCTACCTCCCAGTGGGCTGCAGATTTTGCCACGGCATAGGGGCTGCGGGGATGAAACGGGGTGGTTTCATCGGCCGCAATTCCGCCGGTGTCTCCAAAGCATTCGCTGGAACCGGCGCTGTACAGCCGGATCGGTTGTTGCAGAAAGCGGATGGCCTCCAGCAGATTCAAGCTGCCCAGGGTGATGCTTTCAAGCGTCTCGACTGGTTGTTCGAAAGAAAGTCCCACCGAGCTCTGCCCGGCCAGGTTGTAAACTTCGTCCGGCTTGGCCCTGGAAAGACATTGCAACACACTGCGAAAGTCATTCAATGCCATTGAGAGCAGGGTGACTTGTTGCCGGATTCCGAGCACTTCGAGGTTTCGAAATGAAGACATCTGGGCATCGCGGGCGGTGCCGAAGACCTGATAGCCCTTGTCTAGTAGCAGTCTTGCCAGATAGGCGCCGTCCTGACCGGATATTCCGCTGATCAGAGCTTTTTTGTTTGTCATCAGAAAAATCCTTTTGCCGGCTGGCAGGTCTAGCTTTCGATGGCCACCGGCAGTTCGTAGCCGTGTTTTTTTAGGAGCGCGTGGCGCTGGGCGCTATGCAGATCTTGAGCTACCATTTCCGCGCACATTTCCTGAACTGTTATTTCGGGGGTCCATCCCAGTTTGGCCTTGGCCTTTGAAGGATCTCCCAGCAGTGTTGCGACTTCGGCAGGCCTGAAATAACGAGGGTCAACCCGGATGACGGTATCGCCCGGTTTAAGTGCCGGCGCCTTGTCTCCCTGGATCTGTTCGACAATTGCCCGCTCGTCTACACCCTGACCCTCAAATCGCAGGATGATGCCCAGTTCCGCTGCTGACCAGAGGATGAACTGCCGGACTGAGTACTGAAGGCCGGTTGCGATAACGAAGTCTTCGGCCTGGTTTTGCTGAAGCATCATCCATTGCATCCTGACATAGTCTTTTGCGTGTCCCCAGTCCCTGAGAGAGTCCAGATTACCCATGAAGAGACAGTGCTCAAGTCCTTGCGCTATGTTGGCCAGGCCGCGGGTAATTTTGCGGGTAACGAAGGTCTCACCTCTGCGGGGGGATTCATGGTTGAAGAGGATGCCGTTGCAGGCGTAAATCCCATAGGCTTCACGGTAATTTACCGTGATCCAGTAGGCGTAAAGCTTGGCAACTGCATAGGGAGAACGGGGATAAAAGGGTGTCGTTTCTTTCTGGGGGGTTTCCTGCACCAGACCGTAAAGTTCAGAACTCGATGCCTGGTAGAAACGGGTCTTTTTCTCCAGACCCAGCAGGCGGATAGCCTCCAACAGGCGTAAGGTCCCCAAAGCATCCGCGTCAGCAGTGTATTCAGGCACCTCAAAGCTGACTGCCACATGCGACTGCGCTCCCAGGTTGTAGATCTCATCCGGTTGTATCTGTTGTACAATGCGGGTGAGGTTGGATGCGTCGGTCAGGTCACCGTAGTGCAGTATAAGGTGCTGGTTTTCAACGTGTGGATCCTGGTAGATATGATCAACCCGCTGGGTATTAAGTGACGAGGCACGACGCTTGATGCCGTGAACTTCGTAGCCTTTTGCCAGCAGAAGTTCCGCCAGATAGGAACCGTCCTGGCCGGTGATGCCGGTAATAAGCGCTTTTTTCATGAAATGCTCCTCTACGGTTGCGTAGTTGTTTGCATAAATAATCCGATTTTATATCACAAAAGCAAAAGAAAATCCTCAAAAATCAGGTGTGATAATATGCCTGATCCCATCCAACGAAGCGCCGCAGACCTTCCTGCAACTAAGTGGTCGGCCCGGTCCCTCCTTCCGCAAGAAGAACCAGCGCAGGAACAGGTTAGCAGTGTTGGACGACCCGTTGGTGAAGTCCACACAATGAAAGGCGGTGTTTGAATTGTTGAATTTGACCCGGCCCATGATGGGCAGCGCAGCCAACTGCTGCATCGCATCGAGCATGAATTGCATGGCAATTTTCATATTACCCCTACCACCATCCAGTTTGACTGTTCAACCTGCAACGGTGGTCCGCTGATCAAGGAGTTGAGTCATGCCGAACGAACAGCAGGCAGCTGTGGGCATGGGCATGCATAGCCTGTCTTTTGTGTGGTGCGATTTTGGCGCTCATGCTTCTGGGAACTTTCCTGAGGCGAGTAAAAAAGCTTGAAAATTCTCATGAGTTAATGTGATAACAGACTTCAATACGTCGAACTAATGTAACGAAAAGGAGAACTGCCATGAAACGCATCATTGCATTAATCAGCACCGTCATCGCCCTCGCGCTTCCGGTCATCGTTTCTGCCGCGACCTGGAACATCGACCCTGACCATTCCAATGTAGGCTTCAAGGTACGTCATCTGATGGTTTCCAATGTCAGAGGAAGTTTCGAAAAGCACACTGGCAGCGTTGATATCAACGACAAGGATATTACCAAGTCCAGGGTAGAGGTCACCATTGACACTGCTTCCATAAACACCAACGTGCAAAAACGGGACGAACATCTGCGCAGTGCGGAATTTTTCGATGTGGCCAAGTTTCCGAGCATGACCTTTGTATCGAAAAAAGTTGCCAAGGCCGGCAAGGACAGGCTCAAGGTCACGGGCGACCTGACGCTGCACGGTGTGACCCGCGAAGTGGTTCTTGATGTGGAACCGCTTTCAAAGGAGAGTAAGGACCCGTGGGGCAACCTGCGGCGTGGGACAACGGCCAGCACCAAGATCAATCGCAAGGATTTCGGTCTGGTCTGGAACAAGGCGCTTGAGACCGGTGGCGTAGTTGTGGGCGAAGAGGTCTTTATCACCCTGGAGATCGAGATGATCAAGGCCCCACAGAAATAGCCGGAAGAGGTTTTGAACAGCTGAACAGGCGAGGAATTTACACACTAACTTGATATGCATCATCCCCATGGCCCTGCTGATCACCGGCTTGCTGACATCAAATGGTCTTCCGGTCCAGACTCCGGTACTGAATCGCCTCGGCGATGTGCTGCTCATGGATGCTTGGCGAGCTTTCCAGGTCGGCTATCGTGCGGGCCACCTTGAGGATGCGGTTGTAGGTGCGGGCGGAGAAACCCAGGCGGTCGGTGACCAGTTCCAGCATGCGGTTGCCGGCAGCATCCAGTTCACAGTGTTTCTTGATAAAACGGGGAGTCATCTGGGCATTGCAGTGGATTTTTGTCCCCCGGTAGCGCTCCAGCTGGATATCCCGTGAACACTTGACCCTCGCCGCAATTGCGGCAGAGCTCTCTACCTCGCCCCGGTCGGCCAGATCGCGGTACTTGACTGCAGGCACTTCGATATGGATATCGATGCGGTCGAGTAAAGGGCCGGAGATGCGCGAGCGATAGCGGTGGATGGCGACAGGGGTACAGCTGCAGGGGTGAACCGGATCGGAAAGGTAGCCGCAGGGGCAAGGATTCATGGCTGCCACCAGCATGACCCGTGACGGGTAGGTCAGCGACACCAGTGAACGGGAGATGGTGACACGGCCATCCTCCAGCGGTTGGCGCAGCACCTCCAGCACATTCTTTTTAAACTCGGGCAGTTCGTCCAGAAACAGGACGCCGTTGTGGGCCAGCGAGACTTCGCCCGGCTTGGGGGTGGTGCCGCCGCCGATCAGTCCGACATCCGAGATGGTGTGGTGCGGGGAGCGGAAAGGTCGTGACGCCAGCAGGGCGCGCTCTTTTTCCAGCATGCCGCTGACGCTGAAAATCTTGGTGGTCTCGATAGCCTCGTCAAATGACATGCGCGGCAGGATGGTGGGGATTCTGTGGGCCAGCATGGTTTTGCCGGAACCGGGCGGTCCGATCATCAGAATATTATGGCCGCCACTAGCTGCTACTTCCAGGGCACGCTTGGCATGTTCCTGTCCCTTGACTTCGCTGAAATCCTCACCATATTCGCAACCGCTGCTGAAGAGCTCCTGCAGGTCAACCCGGCAGGGTTCAATCCCCTCGCGTCCGCTGAGAAAATCAACCACCTGTGCCAGGGTTGTGGCGCCGATAATATCGAGACCTTCCACCACGGCTGCCTCGGGGGCGTTTTCGGCCGGCAGGATGATGCCGGTCAGGCCGGCACGCTTGGCAGCAACGGCCATGGAAAGTGCTCCGCGGATCGATTTGAGGCCGCCGTCCAGAGAGAGTTCCCCCAGCAGGGTGTAGTTCTGCAACTGAGCCGTCTTGACCACGCCGGTGGCGGCCAAAATACCGATGGAGATGGGCAGGTCGTAGGCTGCGCCCTCTTTCTTTATATCAGCCGGGGCCAGGTTGGCTGTGATGCGGCGGGCAGGAAAATCGTAGCCCGAGTTCTTGAGAGCAGCACGAACTCGATCCTTGCTCTCCTTGACCGCGCCGTCAGGGAGGCCTACCGTGGCAAAGGCCGGAAGACCGGGAGCCAGGTCAACCTCCACATCCACCAGGATGGCGTCGATACCGATCAGGGCGCTACTGAGGACCTTTGCAAGCATTTAACGCTCCTTCAACATAATGAAACCCATCTGGCGCCCGGTTTCTCCGCTATCTCTGCGATACGAAAAAAACAGTTCGCGATGACACGAGACACACATGTCGGAAACCTGTATCCGGGATGCCGGCAGGCCTGCTTCCATGAGCAGTTCACGATTGGCGGCGATCAGGTCGAGGCGCCATGTGTCAGTACCGCTCTGTTCCGCGCAGGAATCCCAGGGGAGCCCGTTCTGGGTAAATGCCTGTCTGACCGGCGTATCAACCTCGTAGCAGCATTTTCCGATGCAGGGGCCGATGGCCGCCTGCAGTTCCGCAGGGTTGCAGTCGAACAGCGACTGCATGCCGGCCACTGTTTTTGCAACCAGCCTGGCTGCGGTTCCCTGCCAGCCGGCATGGACGGCCGCAATAATCTGTTTTCCCTGGTCCAGCAGGAGGATCGGGGCACAGTCGGCCACGCAGACACCGATCATGACACCCGACTGGTTGGTGATGATGGCATCCCCCTCCAGACTGAGAAAGTGGCTGTAATCGTCATTGGGTTCATCGATTACCAGGATATCCGTGCCATGCACTTGTTTGACGGTAACCAGCGCATCCTGGGTAGTACCGAAGGCGCGGGCGAGCAGACTGCGGTTGCCTTCCACGCAGTGCGGCTGGTCAAGGGTGCCTGTTCCCAGATTAAGCGAGTTGTAGGGTGCGCGTGACACCCCCTCGTGACGAGTGGTGAAGCCCTGCACTGAGCAGGCTGGACCGCTGAATCCGGTCTCAAAGTAGTGGATGCGTCCGGTTCGCTTCATCTGCATGGTGTCGGTCTCCGAAACCCGAAAATCGGGATAAGTACGTTAACGAAGCTGTTTTTTTGCAATATACCGCTGAAAACAACTTTTAGCTTACTAAAATTCCTTTTGCCTTCTTGGGTGCTTTGCGCTTTAATGCATGTGCCGTTGCCGCTGCCGCCGGACATAGACTGCCACCAGCATGGCGCTGAACAGAATCACCCAGACCAGTGCCTTGTGGGAGTACTGCATGATCAGACTCTGGTTTTCACCGATGGCGTAGCCGATCCAGGTCAGGATCGTACACCAGATACCGGCGCCGGCCAGGGTGTAGAGCGCAAATTTGAAGTGATTCATACCGGACAGTCCGGCCGGAATTGAGATCAGATGACGCACCACCGGCAGGAGCCTGCCGATGAATGTTGAAATCTCGCCGTGGCGAAGGAAAAACTGCTCCACGCGCTGAAACTTGTCCGGCGGGATCAGGACATACTTGCCGTATTTGAGGATCAGCGGCCGACCCAGATAGCGGGAGACAAAATAGTTGGCATAGGCTCCTGTCAGGCTGCCGAATGTGCCGCACAGGATGGCGACGCTCATGTTCATTTTGCCCTGAAAGGCCAGATAACCGGCCGGCGGCATGACCAGCTCGCTTGGTAACGGGATGACGGAGCTCTCCATAGCCATTAACAGGAAGATGCCGGGGTAGCCCATGGTGCCGATAGTATCCAGAAGCCATTGAATCATTGCATGCATTGAAAACTCCGTGTGAAGGTGAACGACAGGAATGTTTCTTATACCCCAGGGCGGTGATTCGGGCAACAGAAAGTAACCATGGATATCCTTGAACGACTGAAAACAGAGATTTTGACCGGTGACGGTGCCGTGGGCACCATGCTGTATGCCAAAGGGGTCAGCCTCGACAGCAATTTCGAGCATCTGAATCTTGTCCGTCCCGGCCTGGTACTGGAGCTGGCGACGGAATACGTTGCCGCCGGGGCGCAGGTGATCGAGACCAACACCTTCGGCGCCAATCGCACCAAACTGGGAGCCATCGGCCTCGGACACAAGGTGGCTGAAATCAACGCTGCCGGTGCCCGTATCGCCCGTCAGGCGGCTCCGCTCGGCAGCGGTGTGCTGGTGGCTGGTTCGGTCGGGCCGCTACAGCAACTCAAGGGCGACGAACGTGAACTGTCCGGCGATGAAATGGCGGATGTATTCCGGGAACAGTGCCGGGCCCTGGCCGAGGCCGGAGTTGACTTTTTTCTGCTGGAGACCTTTGCCAGTCTGCCGCAGCTCTTGGCTGCCGTCCGGGCTGCCCGGGGTACCGGTCTGCCGGTGTGTGCCTGTATGGCCTTTCTGGAGGGGGGCCGCAGTGGCGACGGCACCCCGGTAGAGGCCTATTGTGCGGCCATGGGACAGGCCGGGGCTGACATCTTCGGGGCCAACTGCGGCGCCGGACCGCTGGAACTTGTCAAGGTCGTGCGCAGAATGGCAGGGCTGACGGCCAAGCCGATTGCCGCCTATGCCAACAGCGGTTTTCCCGAGTATCACGACGGGCGCTATATCTACCGCACAACTCCTGATTACTTTGCAGCCATGGCCCGGGAGATGGCAGGTGCCGGCGCCACCCTGATCGGCGGCTGCTGCGGCACAACCCCCGAGCATATCGCCGCCATTGCCCGTGGGCTGGCGGGCGTCCGCCCGCAGCCGCGGGTGCCGGGACCTTCCATCAGTATCACTGCCAGCGAAAAGCGGCAGGCCCCGGGACGTACGTCGTTCCTGGACAACTGGGGGCAGCGCAAGGTCATTACCGTGGAGCTTGATCCACCCAAGGGGATGGAGTGTGCCAGGATTATCGAAGGGAGCCGCCGGCTAAAGGAGGCTGGCGCCGACGCGATCAATCTGGCCGAGAATCCGCTGGCCCGGCCCAGGATGGGCAACATCGCCTTGGGCAGCCTGATCCAGCGCGAGGTCGGCATCGAGGTGATTATCCACATCACCGGTCGCGACCGCAACTTGATCGGCATGCAGTCCGATCTGATGGGCGCCAGCCTGCTCGGGCTGCGCTCGGTTCTGGCGGTGACCGGCGATCCGGCCACCATGGGGGATCATGCCGGTGCCACGTCGGTATTTGACCTGCACTCGTTTACCCTGATCAAGCTGCTGACCGAACTGAACCGAGGGCTTAACGCCATCGGTAACCCCATCGGGTCCGGAACCGGTTTCACCATCGGTGCTGCCTTCAATCCCAATACGCGGAACACGGCGCTGCAGGCCCAGCGTTTACGCAAGAAAATAGCCAACGGCGCGGTCTTTGCCCAGTGTCAGCCGATCTATGACCCGGCCGTTTTCTTCGAAACGCTGGAATTGACCCGTGACTGCCGCATTCCGATCCTGCCGGGGGTCATGCCGCTGGTCAGCGAGCGCAATGCCGAGTATCTGCACAACGAGGTGCCCGGCATCTCTGTGCCGGACAATATCCGTAGCCGCATGAAAGGGCTGGAAAAAGAGGCCGGTATCCGCGAGGGACTGACAATTGCCCGGGAGTTTATCCGGGCAACCTTTGACACAGCCGGAGGGTACTACCTGATCCCCCCCTTCGGTAAATACGAGCTGGCGCTGGAATTGATCGACTACATCCATTCACTTGAAAAGGACGTGACACGATGAAAAATTGTTCCCGCTACATGGTTGTTGTCTGCTGCCTGATGCTCTGCTCCTGCGCCTACGTTGAACAGGCAAAGATGTATAAAATCGGAGAGGAATGCACGAAGAGCATAAAGGACTATAACAAGCTTTTGCGCTGGCGTGACATCGAAAATGCCGGCATGACCTACATGGCCCCGGACCTGCGGGATGACTTTATGAAAGGCGCCGAGGAGATCAAGAAGCGCGGGGTCACCATCACTGATTACCGCATCCTGACCTCGGAATGTCTCCCGGAGAAAAAAAGTGCCGAGGCGGTAGCCGAGTTCGATTACTATGCACTCCCCTCCAACCGCATCAAGACCCTGACCTACCGTCAAAAATGGACCTATCTCGATACGGAGGAAAAGAAAGGCTGGCAGCTGAAATCCGCTCTGCCGGCTTTCGAGTAGTCAGAAATGGCAGAGATGTCGGAACAGATAGCTTTTTTTTGCAGGTATCTCGACTCGGAACGAAATGTGTCGTCCCACACCCTGGCTGCCTACCGCTGTGACCTGGAACAGTTGACGGCTTTCGTGGCCCGCGAGACGGGAACTGCTGCCAGGATCGAGGACATTGATCATCTCCTTTTACGGCGTTATCTGGCTCAGTTGGGAAAACAGGCCAAAAAAAGCTCCGTCGGCCGGAAGCTGGCTGCTATACGGAGCTTTTTCCGTTTCCTGGTGCGGCATGGTTCAATTGAAAAAAATCCGGCTGAACTGATTGCTACCCCCAAGAAAGAGAACCGCCTGCCGTTCCACCTGGATATAGATCAGGTTACCACCCTGGTGGAGGCGCCACAGGATGGAGATGCGTACGGCCTGCGTGACCGGGCGATCTTGGAACTGCTGTATTCCTGCGGTCTGCGGGTCTCCGAGCTGACCGGTCTCGCGATCATCGACCTTGATCTCGCGGGCGGCATGGTGCGGGTGCTGGGCAAGGGGGGCAAGGAGCGTATCGTGCCGGTCGGCGGTCGCGCCGTAGAGGCTGTCCGGGAGTATCTGGCGGGGCGGGGCGAGTTGGCCGGCAGCGGCCCGCTCTTTCTGAATACGCGGGGCCAGCGCATCAACCGCCGCAGTGTGGCGCGCATCGTTGATGTCCACGTACTGCGCATCGCGGCCTTCAAACGTATCTCTCCGCACGTCCTGCGACACACCTTTGCCACGCACATGCTGGAGGGGGGTGCGGACCTGCGCGCCATTCAGGAGCTGCTCGGCCATGCCTCGCTCTCTACCACCCAGAAGTACACCCATGTCAGCATCGACCGCCTGATGGAAGTCTACGACAAGGCCCACCCCAAGGCACAATCGGGTAGGAGGCGGGATTGATCCCGCCGTCCTCCCACACCACCGTGCGTACGGTTCCGTACACGGCGGTTCATGAAGTGTGTTGAAGTCGGTGGTACTGGCCCATGAGTGACACCAGCCCAAGTTTGTCGAAGTAGGATTTCGGAATAGCTTTATTCATATGCGCGGCCCCTGCATTCCACCAGGGGCCGTGGCCGTTTGTGGCCGACCGCCATGCTGTGGCTTCCGATAACCCCCGCCGCATCAGGTTCTTTGCTCGGGTATAGGGGCGCTTCCACTGCTTCCAGAGTATACGTCGCAGTTTCCGCCTCAGCCATCCATCCAATTCATCAAAGATGCCTTTTACTTCCGAATATCGGAAGTAGGCAATCCAACCCCTCAATTTTGGGGTTGTCTCCTTGACTGTGGCTTGAATGTTCTTACCCCTCCCCTGTCGAAAGATCGTCTTGAGGTTGGCCTTGAGTCTGGCAACTGCTTTTGGGGCCACGGTAAGCCGTGGCTTGCGGTGCCAAGTCATGCTGTAACTCAGAAACGACCTTTTCCACGGACGATCAACCGCGCTTTTGTTTTGGTTGACCGTGAGTTTGAGCCGCTCCGACAGGTAGCCGGTGATGGAAGCCATAACCCGTTCGCCGCTTGTCCGCGTCGCAACATAGATATTTGCGTCGTCGGCGTAACGGCAGAAGGCGTGACCCCGTTTCTCCAGCTCCTTATCCAGTTCGTCGAGGAGAATGTTGGACAACAGCGGCGAGAGTGGCCCACCTTGCGGTGTGCCTTCGACCCGTGCTGTTATTAATCCTCCTGCAAGTATCCCTGCCTTGAGATAACTGTCAATAAGCGACAGCACCACACGGTCTCCGACTTTGCGCTTCACCAGCGACATAAGCGTGTCGTGGTGGACGCGGTCAAAGAATTTCTCCAGGTCAATGTCAACCACCCATCTCAGCCCACAGCTCACATGCTTCTGTGCTGCCTTTACCGCTTGATGGGCGCTCTTTCCGGGACGAAACCCGTAGGAGTTCTCAGAGAAACCAGGGTCGAACAGCGGACTCAATACCTGATGTATTGCCTGCTGGATAAGACGGTCAAGGACGGTGGGGATTCCAAGCATCCGTGTGCCGCCTCCCGGTTTGGGAATTTCTACTTTCCGCACCGGTTGCGGGTGATATCTTCCCGCCAGCAGTTCTTCTTTGATGCGCGGCCATTGTTCGTGCAGGTAGCCCTTCAGGGCCGTGACCGACATACCATCAACGCCGGGGGCTCCCTTGTTGCTTAACACTCGCGAATATGCCGCCATCATGTTGCCGCGACTGATGATCTCCTCCATCAGTCCCGTTGCCGCCTCCGGCCAGTGAGTTGCTTTCCTTCCCGTGAAGTTTGCCGCACCTATCCCGGCCATTCGCGGTTTCCGACCGCTACACTCCGGGCTGGCGCCGGATATCTCAACCCGGCCTTCTGCTGCTCCTGTCGTCATCGAAATTCAAGGCTCCTGTCCGCTTACTTCATGTTCGGCCCTTTGCCAGTTGGTTAATCCGGCTCGTATGGCCTCTGCTGACTTCTGCCCACCAATCCTGACGCCTCTCGACGCCAGTAGCACAAGGCAGGTAGACAGACCTCCCAGGGTAATGCACGTGATCTTCATCCCATATACCCGCCGCATCTACAGCCACACCCTCCCGGATGACTATTGGGCTTTGAATCTTATGGCCTTCTCGCCCGAATGTGACTGCCTCATATGCGATTCCTGTTCGTCGGGCCAGGACTTTGCTTACAGCTTCCTTCAGATTCCGGCTCGCACCGGACACCCTTGCTGTTCGGCTAACGGTTCCCGTCATCAGGGTCCGTAGGGGACTTGCACCCCCAAATCAACATTCAACCACCACAGTTGAACATATGGCGCTTACGCACCACGCGCCATGCCTGGCGCACCACAAAAAAAGGAGGGTGAAATTCATTCACCCTCCTCTCTTGCATCGTGAAGACAGACTGCTTATCCGATCCGGATCTCGATCTTGTCACCTTCGCTGACTTTGAGCTTTTTCTCTATTCCCGGTCCGACGATGATCGTACCGTCAAACTGCTGGTCGATATCCTTCATGACCATTACCGGGAAGGTTCCGCTTGTGCCGGCGGCCGTGTTGGTGAGGATCAGCTTTTTAAAGGCAGTTTTGTAGAATTCATTTATATAGGTCGAGGTGGGTTGGCTGACGGCGATCATGCCGAGAGAGTCGAAGCTTTTGCTGGCATCCCGGTTGGCCAGCTGGCTGATGCGCAGCCGGAGAATGCTGCTGTCGGCTGCCTCCCCTGCCGGAGCGGCTGCAGGTTCAGTGGCATTCGGAAGCAATGCTTCAAGCTTCTTCACTGCCAGGTTGAGCGTGATGGTCAGTACCTGCAGATTGATGTTTTTGGCGCACAGCAGGTAAAGCAGAGCCTTCGGGAAGGCCTTGATGATGATGCGCCCCTCGGCATAGCGGAGGTCGAGGATATCAAGGGTCTGGGAAATCTGCAGACCGTGGGCACATTCCAGAGACAGCCTGGCTGCATCCTTGAGAGCCTTGGTATCGATAAGCGGTGGAAAGGCGTGGTCTATCACCCCCCCTTTGTCATCGAAAACGGCGCTGCCGATAACCCCTTCAACACTGTTAATGTAGCGCAGGATGTCCTGCATTAGTCCATCCTCCTATTTTCCTGGCATCAAGGCCGACTTGATCTCGCCTTCTACCGCGTCCAGATTGAATTCCGGTTTGACGGCGATACTCAGGTAGTGTTGCCTGGAATCATACATCAGCAGGTGGAAGTCGTGTGTGTGTAAAGCGGCAGCTTTGATGTCGCCCAGCCCCATCAGCACACCCAGCTGGTTGCTGGTCTTGGCCAGGAACAGTCCCTTGGTTGCAAGGGCGCTCGCCTCAAGGCTGGTATCCTGCAGCGGAGTGCCTTCTTTATCCAGCAAAACCGCGTAGGTGACACCGTTGATCTCCTGCAGGCGCGCTGCTACCTTGCTCATGGTCCGGCGCGGCGTTACCGATGGTCCGGAGCCTCCCGTAGCTGTGACCCCGGCCCGCTCTTCATCCAGCCGCCGCAGAGCCTCCATCAGCAGAAAATCGGTGCGGTAGTGAATCGTACAGACATTGGAGGTCATCTCCGGATGGATATTGAAGCTTCCGCCAGGCCATTTGATGATCTGGTAAATAGCTTCCTCTCCGGTAGCGTTGCCCTGGACGGCATGGATGATCTCGCCATCGGCGAAGTAGATGACACCCTCACTGCTGCCGTATATGACCGTAATACAGCCGGTGTATTTGTTGTGGCCCTTGAGCTGGATTACATCTGTTAGAGAAAGTCCAGCTACTGCACCCTGGAAGCCATTTATGTTGTCTGCCATCTGTGCCAGCCTGTAGTCAGATTATGCGCACCTGCGCTGGTGAGCAAAGCGTGATATATAAACCATAACTGCGTTGTAAGTTCAAGCATGAAATCGAGTGCGCCGTGTAAAAAACCCCGCCGGATTTTCGGCGGGGTTAGAATAACAAATTATTTTATAAAAGAAACTATTCGCAGAGATCCAGCTTGATGTCCCAGTTTTTGATCTTCATGGTGCCGTTCTTCTCCAGGTTAAGGTGCATCTTGAAGGCACGATCCCACAACTGCGGTTCATGGGCCACCTTGCGGCGCAGACATTCAGACAGGGCCATCTCGTAGTACTCGGTCAGAATCGGCTTGTAGTCCGGGTGGGCGCACTTCTCGATGATGACCTTGGCGCGGTCACGCGGGCAGAGGCCGCGTAGGTCGGCCAGGCCCTGCTCGGTAATGACGCAGTCCAGATCGTGCTCGGTGTGGTCGATGTGCGAGCAGTGCGGCACAACGCAGGAGATACCGGTCGGATCGGTCTTGCTGGGACGGCTGGATGGTGTGTGCATCATCTTGAGGTAGCCGTTACGCAGGAAATCGCCTGAACCGCCCAGGCCGTTGATCATGCGGGTACCGCCGACCAGGGTTGAGTTGGCGTGGGCATAAATGTCGATCTCGACCGGGGTGTTCATGGCGATGACGCCCAGGCGGCGGATCGGCTCAGGTGCATTGGAGATTGAGAGCGGCCGCAGGGTGATCTTGTCGAAATACTTTTCCATGTTCGCGAAAAACTTCGGGAAGCCCGGCTCTGCCGAGAGCGAGAGCGAACAGGAAGAGGCGTGGTCCAGCTTGCCCGAGTCGAACAGGTCGAGCATGGTATCCTGCAGAACCTCGGTGTAGACCGACAGGTTGTAGAAGGGACCTTTGGCCAAGCCTCCGATGACGGCGTTGGCGATGGAGCCGACGCCTGACTGCAGCGGCAGCAGGTTGTCCGGCAGACGGCCCATCTTGACTTCGTGGGTGAAGAAATCGATGACGTGGTTGGCAATCGCCTCCGAGGTGTCGTCCTGCTCGGCGAAGGC
Organism: Geobacterales bacterium; assembly: GCA_038209415.1. Lineage (GTDB taxonomy): Bacteria > Desulfobacterota > Desulfuromonadia > Geobacterales > Pseudopelobacteraceae > CAIPTY01. The sequence continues at coordinate 24,487 of JBBQXT010000005.1, read as the reverse complement.
ACGGCCCTGGTCGCGCAGCTTGGATTCGACCACGGCGATGATCTTGTTCGGGTCGCAGGGGATCGAGGTGGAACCGATGCGTGAACCGGCTTTAGTGATATTGAACACCTGACGGTTGGGCGGGGTGCCGGGAGTGAGCAGGTCGTGAATGCCTTCGAAGGAGGGCTGGCCTGTGTTGACCTCGATGATGATCCGGTCGCACTGCATCAGAATTTCAGGGATCACGCCGCAGGAAGAGGTCGGAACCAGGCTGCCGTCTTCGGTGATAGCGGATACTTCAATGATGGCCAGGTCAAGTTTGCCGCTCTCTGTGTCCTTGGTGTAGAAGCCGTAGCCCAGGTCCTGGGCAAAGAGGGAGAGATGCTTGTCACCCATGCGGATGCGGCCTTCGTTGATGCCGGCGGCGATGTTCTTGCCGGTCTGGTACGGCCAGCGGCGGTCGATCATGTCGTTTTCGGCCCAACGATTTTCGGTCTCGGCGCCTACCGAAGCGCCGATGAACAGGTTGAACTTCCACTTGCCCTGCAGCTTGTTCTTTTCAACATGCTCGGCAACAGCGATAGGAACTACTTTCGGGTAACCGGCCGGGGTAAATCCGGACCAGCCCAGGTTCATGCCAGGCTTGAAGAACTGAACCGTCTCTGCGGCCGTCATGACCTTGCTCAAAAGGGACTTGTGGCGTACGCGGTCTTGCAGCGTACCGTAATTTTTTGTGTGCGGCATTTCCTACCTCCTTGTTTGTTTGTGGTGTCTACACGCAGTTCCATCATGGTTAATACGGATAAGAAAACAAAATGTAAGATGGAAATAGGTAATAATTCAAGTACGTTATGGAGTTTCGCAGCGCGCAAAAGCAGAGTAGAACCGAATTTTACTCATCCGGCCATGTTTAGTCAAGTTAAAATGTATACTGAATAGAGGGGCTGATTCAGCATTCGAAGTCAACGGACACTATCGAGGAACAGACCGCTTTCATATGCGGAAGCACTTCTCCGGCATGGTAGGGATGAACCTGATACTCCTGAAGATCGGCCAGGGAGTCAAATCTGGTTACGAGGGCGATATCAAAGGAACGTTCGGAACGGATAACATCGATGCCTGCTTCCAGGCCCCGCAACTGGGCTATCCGCCCTTGCATGCTCAACAGTTTGGCGTGCGTTGCCGCAAGGTTTTCTGCAGAGGGATCAGCTAATTTGAATAGAACGATATGTGTGACCATCTGGTGTGTCTCCATGTCTGAGCGGTAGATTGCGGTTGTGGAAGTTTCTGTATACATCGGCAACCCTGACGATGTCAATGCGGCCGAAACGGGTGTGCGCAAAAAAGGGTACACGAATGTAGATTCCTGGTTGCCGGTCAACTGTTTTCACTCTGGTCTCCATCGTCACGGACTCTGACGCAGTCGATGATCGAGAAGGCCCACAGCAGGGCAAACCCGGCCAACAACGCCTTGCCGTAACCTGCCACCCCATGCAGCGCAGTCAGCACATCGGTTGTGCTGAACCCGCCTGAGACGGCCTGGGCAGCAATAACAGGCGCCAGCCCTTTCAGCAGAACGAACAGCGCCAGCAGCATGAGCAGATTGACCAGCATGATTATGGCGATGGCGCTTGCCTTGCGTCCCAGGTACAGGTGTCCCAGGCCGGGCAATACCAGGGCAGTAAGCAGCAGGGCTTTTTTTTTGCGGTTCATGCGGTAGCCTCCTGGTTGAGCGCTGTCAGCATTGCGACCATGCAGTCGTGGATTAACCCGTTACGGATAACAGAACAGCCGTGATATGGCAAGAACCCTGTCATTCTGCTTTGACATTGTGGCAGCTTTAAGGCATATTTCAAATTTATCTATCGTTAACGGAGCAGAAACTGTGTATATCGTGGCAAAGCTTGTTCTTGAACTGCTCAGCATCTATAAATACATACTGCTGGGGAGCGTGATTATTTCGTGGGTGAATGCCGACCCCTACAACCCGATTGTACGTTTTATCCGCCGCATCACCGAACCGCTGCTGGGCAGGATACGGCAGATCATGCCCGATACCGGGATGCTGGATCTGTCGCCCCTGGTGGCATTTTTCGCCATCCACCTGATTCAGTCGGCCATTGTCAGATATGCCATGTGGTAGTGTTGCCCACAGGCGTATTTCAGACCACGAGAGGTAAGAACGCAATGAAGATAACTCCTATTGATATTCAGCAGCAGCAGTTCAAAGGCAAGATGTTCGGCGGCCTGGATCAGGAGGATGTTGATACCTTCCTGCAGAATGTGGCGGCCGAGATGGAAAATCTCGTCAGAGAAAACAATGAACTCAAGGAACAGCAGGCCCGTCAGAGTCGTGAGATGCTTGATATCGCCGAGAAAGAAAAAGAGCTGCGCGAGGTCTTGCTGGGCGCACAGCGGATTACCGAAGACATGAAAACCAATGCCCGTAAGGAGGCCGATCTGATCGTCTCCGAGGCCGAGCTCAAGGCCGAACGCATCGTGGCTGATTCCGAGCGGCAGTTGGGCGAGCTCAAGGCCCGCATCGAAGAGGTCCGCCGCCAGAAGATCCAGTTTGAGATGAGCCTGAAAGCCCTTTTGGACAGTTATGCCCGTCAACTCTCCGGCGATGAGCCTGTCTGACCTCCTGCCCTGCACCGTCAACCGGGATGGAATAGTCCTCACTCTCCATATACAGCCGCGGGCGTCAAAGAATGAGGTCTGCGGCATTCATGGTGATGCCCTGAAGGTCCGGCTGACCTCGCCGCCGGTGGATGGAGCCGCCAATAAGCTCTGTCGCGAGTTCCTGGCCGAACTGTTTGGTGTGCCGAAATCGGCGGTGGAGATCATCTCGGGCGAGGCCTCCCGCCACAAACGGGCCAGAATAGCCGGCGGCAGTATCGCCAGACTGCAACAGATTATAGACAGCATCGGCACATAACCCTGTACAACCCCCATTATCGACCCTTACGGATTCCACCCGTAGCGGAATATCCCCCGAAGCATCTGTCGGCAGGCTGAAATACACCACGAAAGGAAACACCAATGGCACAGGCAAAAAACGGCGATAAAGTCCGGGTTCATTATACCGGCACGCTGGAGGACGGCAGCATATTCGATTCATCGGAAGAATCAGAGGACGGATGCGGCGACGGATGCGGCGATGATTGTGGAGATGATTGTGGAGATGATGATAACGGCTGCGGAGACCATGAATGTGGTTGCGGCGGCAAGGCCGGTGGTCCGATGGAGTTTGTCATCGGGCAGGGTCATCTGATTCCGAAATTTGAAGCAGCGGTCATTGGTCTTGAGCCGGGACAGAGTGTCCAGGTCAAGATCGCGGCTGATGAGGCCTATGGCCAGCGCGCAGAAGAGATGGTAGCCGTAATCGAACGCAGCGACATCCCTGCCGACACGAAGCCGCGGGTCGGCGACCACATGGAGGTTATCCTGCAGGACGGTTCACCAATGCCGGTTATGGTGACCGATATTTCTGAAACCTCTATAACCCTGGATGCCAACCACCCTCTGGCCGGTATGGATCTGACCTTTGATATCAGGCTGGTAGAGATTCTGTAATTCGCAGCCATGGCAGGTACAAAAAAAGGCCGCTGACATTTCTGTCAGCGACCTTTTTGCATTCAGCGCAGGAAAATTATTTCACCTTGCCGGTTGCCATCGTAGAGCCGGCTGGTTCAACACCATAGTCCGTGGCCCCTGCGGGGGGTTTGGGGATTACAATCACAAATGCTATCGCATCACCCGGTGCAACCTCCATGTTGGCAAGGGAGTCGCCGAACTGGTTGGCCATGGCCGCCTCGATCTTGTCCATTGACATGCTTGTCAGCTGCGCTTCGGTAAGCGGGTTACCGCAGAATACGTTCTTGCTAGCCACTTCCTGCCCGTCAGCCCCGAACACGATCCCTTTAATCTGGATGGCAGCCCGTGGCTTGTTGTACTCATTGACCGCCTCCCCGCTGATTACAAGCAAATCGCCGAGTATTTTATTTTTGACGAAAGAAGCCTCCACCGAGCGCAGGGTGATCCGGCCTGTTTCCTGTTGTGATAACTTGCCTTTGTCCTCAGTCAGTGTCACATAACCCCAGTAACTGTAGAAGAGAATCAGGCCGGCGATCATGACTCCCAGCAGCACAAGCATGCCGCTGATGCGCGGGCTTTCTTTGCGCCGCGAGGCGATTGAAAGCGGCGGGAGCTCTTCTTGGGCTGCAGAAGTCTTTGCGGGGGGCTCTTCGGTTCTGTCAGCCATGGGCAGCGTTTTGGTTGCGGCCATCGGGGCAAAGAGCAGGTCCTGGCTCGGCTTGAGTTCTTCGGTGCTGACCTGCTGGACGGCGACCGAGGTCAATTCATCACCAAAGTCAACATCATCCAGGCTGAAGGGATTCTCGGCGGCCATATCATGGGTCGCAAACGACGTGCTCTGTCTGGCGGTGCCACTCTTGACTCCCATGGAGTCGGCAAAGCCGTCTATTCCCAGATCAAAGGATATGGAGTCTTGTGATTCCTTCGCCGAAGTTGTGTTGACTACCTCGCCGAATATGTCGTCACCCGAGAAGTCCAGCCCTCCGAAGCCTTCTTTTGAAGGGGCTGCCGTAACCGTATCCTCGGCAGCGGTGCTTGCGTCACCAAAATCAAAAGCGCCGAAATCCATTTCGTCGGGAGCTTCCGGCGTCTGTGCCCGATCATCAACCGCAACGCTGTCCATTGACGGAAAAGTGAAGCCGGCATCATCATCGTCAGGGACTGCTGAAAAAGGGGTCGGCTGAGCTTCCGGCAGGGCGAAGTCGGCGGAGCCAAAAAGAGCGGTGGGTTCGGAAGGCAAATCCTGCTGCTGCGGTTCAGGCTCGAAATCCAGCTCCGATTCCTGAAGCGGAGTTGCAAACTCCTGCTCGGCTTCGCTCGGGAAATCAGTCTCATCCTGCCAGAGAGAGGCGGAGTCCTCCGGAACGGGCGGAGTCTGGGCAACAGAAAACACGTGCCTGCATTTAGCGCAGCGAACCTTGATGCCTTTGTCAGCCACCTTGGAATCGTCAAGCCTGAACTTCGTCTGGCACTGTTCACACTGGATAATCATCTGCGACTCCCCGGTGATGATTGGAATTGGATACATCGAACGGCGGAAATACCTGAAACAACGCTAGTCCTATATCAGAAAGTTAAAAGGGTGTCAATTTATTATACATGTTGCTCATCTCGACAGAGTGCCGCTTTGCGGGCAGATTCCGCCTATGGCACAGGACAGGCAGCGTAGTGGGTCGGCTCCATCGCAGCCTTCGGATATTCCCAAGTGAGCCAGCGAAAAATCGTATTTGACCGGATCGAGCGGGTCCAGGCGTCGCAGCGCTGCAGTGATTTCCAGCGCCATGCGCCAGTCGGCACTGCTGCGGGTTGTGAAGCTAAGATAGGAGCAAATCCGGCTGATATGGGTATCGACCGGGATCACCAGCTGGGAGGGGGAAATACCGTGCCAGATCCCAAGGTCGATGCCGTCGGCCGGCCGGGCCACCCAACGCAGGAACATGCATAAGCGCTTGCAGGCGCTACCGGCGGCAGGAGCTGGAAAGAGGAAGGAAAAGTAAGAACCCGCTGGTGCAGACCTGGTCCCGAACACCGGCTGGTAATTCAGGGCCAGTACGGCGGATGAATAGCCGCTCAGCGTAGCGGTCACGTCCTTCGCAGCAGGGTCGTGAAAACGCAGAAAAAAGGCATTGACGCTGCCGGCATCCTGAACCATCAGTCGAATGGCCCACAGCAGCGCCACCAGATCACGGCCATCGTTGAAGCGGTGTTTGAAAACGCTGAACGTTTTCAGAGCCTCGCGGGGGGTGAAGGTCTCCACATAGCTGCGCGGTGAAGGTCCCAGTTCTACGAAGATTGATTCCAGGGTCCGCAGAATGATCTTGATGCCGCCGTAGGCAAAAGCCGCGGCGATCACCGCGACGGTTTCCCGATCCGCCGGGTCGCTGTAGCGATGACAGAAGGAAAGCGGGTCGTTGGCGAGATGCTTCGCTGAGCGGGCCGCATAGAGCCGGTCGAGGACGGTTTTCAGCTCCATTGTTACAGCTCCGCATCGCGCAGGAACTGGGCGGCGTCCTCCGGCGAGGTGGGGTTGATGTAGAACCCGGTGCCCCATTCGAAGCCGGCTACCTGGGTCAGGCGCGGCACCAGCTCGATATGCCAGTGGTAGTCATACTCCAGCGAGTTCCAATGGTCGGGTTTTCCGGGGCGTCGGTGCATGGGTGGAGCCGTGTGCAGGATGAAGTTGTAGGGTGCATCATTCAGTACCGTTTTTATCCGTAGCAGCATGTCCTTCATGGCCACCGCCAGTTCCGCCAACTGGGCATCGTTCATCAAGGCAAAATCGTGGCTGTGGTTTTTGGGATACAGGCGCAACTCGAAGGGTGAACTTGAGGCGTAGGGTGTCAGAGTGATGAAGTTCGCAAAATCCCGCACCACACGCTGACCCTCATGCAACTCAAACGCAATCAGATCACAGAAGATGCAGCGTTCCTTCTCACAGAAATAGTTGCGGGCCACCTTGAGCTGGGTGGTGACCACCGGCGGCAGCAGCGGCACCGCGATCAGCTGGCTGTGGGAGTGCTTCAGGGTTGCCCCGGCCCGGCTGCCGTGGTTTTTGAAGAGCACCATGTAGCGGAAGCGGAAGTCCCTGCGCAGGTCCAGGTAGCGAGCACGATAGGCGGTCAGGACATCGGTGATCTCGCCGGGCGTTAGATCGGCCAGGGTCCGGTTGTGATCGGGTGTCTCGATGATCACTTCGTGGGCGCCGATACCGTTCATGACGTCATACAAGCCGTAGCCGCGGTTGTTCAGTTCACCTTCCACCCGCAGGGCCGGGTATTTGTTGGGGATCACCCGTACCCGCCAGTTGGCGGCATTGGGCAGCCCGCTGGGGCGGATGGCGAATATCTCCGGCGGGGTCTTGTCCTCATTACCGTAACAGAAGGGGCAGGCGAGCATTCCGTCCGCCTCGCTCTCCACCATAAAATCACGCGGCCGGCGCCCGCGCTCGGTGGCGATGATGACCCAGTTCAGTTTGATCGGATCCCAGCGTAGTTCTGACATATACTCTCCTTTTATAAAAGCAACCCCCCGCCTCTCCTTATCAGGGGGTTAGGGAGGCAGGGTGGGGTTTTAAATCAGCCAGTTTTCCAGTTCTATTTCTGCCCCGACATACTGTAGCATCAAGGCCGCGTCCGCCGGCCAGCGGCCGATCTCTTCATTGTCGCGCACCAGGGTGATCGAGGCGAACAGTTTGCATCCGGGGGGCAACCCCAGGGGCTCAAGCGGGACGCTGATCTCGCAGGTCCGGGCTATTTTCCAGCTGCAGTGTTCGCTTGTCGGCACCCAGACGTTGTTCTCCTTGACCTGCAGCAGCCCTTCATCCGTGTTCTTCTGCATCGACAGGCGGTATTCCCGGTCATGGATCAGATGCAGATTGAGGACATCGCCCTCTCTGAGCAGTTGGTCAAGCTCCTGGACAGCATCGATGCGGAAAAAGAAAGCGGTCCGGTTGTAGCCGTAGTAGAAGCTCTGCATCATCCGGTCGGACGAATGCATGGCCGAGCCCTGACGGGTCAGGTCGTACAGTCCTGCGGCCAGCCATTCAAAGTAACCGCTGGTGCGGCCATTGATATATGGATCGATGAAGGCAGCCGGTTCCCGGATCAGTCCGGCCGGCGATTTCTTCTTGATCGGCTCCAGCAGCTGGCGGGGCGGGTCCTGGCTTAGCAGGCGGTAGATGTTCAGCAGGTGCTGGCGGAAGAGTCGGTCGAAACGGTCGCTGTGGGGAGAGAAGTGATCGTCACCGTACCACCAGAACCAGTCACTCCCTTCGGCGGCATACAGGGACCGGCAGATCAGTTCGGCAACGGGATCCACGGAGGGAGAACCGCTTTCCAGTGCGGCCGCCACGGATGGACTGGCGGAGACAGCCGCCTCACGGGCCATGGCGACCAGATCCCAGGCCAGGTTCTCCTCGGGGTGCCCGATCCAGATGCCATAGTTACCGTTGATCCACGAGCCGGGAAATATGTTGTGCAGACGGCCGTCGAAACGGGTACGAGCCAGCACATCCGAGCAGGTGGTCAGGTTCAGCTGGGGCGATTCGGCAATGCCGCGATACATCCCCTGCAAGAAGTCATAGGCGTTGCCGGGGTAGTATTCCCAGGCGTTTTCGCCATCCAGGATGATCGGCACCACCCGGCCTTCACCCCCGAAACGGGTCTTGATGGCGTGCAGACGCCCGCACAGGTCGCTCACCGCGCGGCCGTCATCCCACTGGGAGTAGGTAAAACCGACCAGGTCGGAAAGCTGGTGGTCGCGGAAAAATGTGCCGAGCTCGCCCTGCGGACAGTTGAAGCGCCAGGGGTGGTAGAGCCGCTCCTTGCCCTCACCCAGGCCACCCTCCAGGGTCTTGGCAAGAATTTCCTCATCCGTGGCGATCCAGGTAAGCCCGCACTCGGCAATGATGGCGAGGGTCTCACTACTGACCGAACCCTCCGAGGGCCACATGCCCTTGGGTGAAAAACCGAAGATCTCCCGGAAATATTTTACCCCGCGGCGGATCTGGGCGCGGGCGTCCTCGGGATGCCGGAAGCCGGCTGTCGGCAGGATCACGCGCGGCATGGCGGTCTGCGCCAGGCGGATATCGCACAAAAGCGGCAGGATCGGATGGTAATAGGGAGACACCGACAGCTCGATACGACCTTCTTCATGCAGGCGCCTGTAGAGTGGAATAATGGACTGAAGCAACTCTCTCTGTGTTGCAAAGAGCTGCTCCTTGTCAGTCGCGCTAAATCGTTCGCCCTTGGCAATCAGTTCGGCAAAGACCGGATAGCGCTGTCGGGCGGCCTCGCCGGTCCAGGTCAGGAAGAACCAGACCTGCAGATCAAGCAGATCCTGGTCGCTGAAGTGGCTCACCCGCTCGCGGGCGCTGCCGGGCTTTCCCTCGCCGGCCATGTAGAGCAGTTCCAGGTAGCGCCGGGAAGGTTCGATCATGCGCTGGCGATTGGCGGAGAAAAAGTTCTCCAGCAGGAAGATGCGGTCCTCCTCGTTCAGGTCGGCCGGTGCGGCCTTGCCAATTTCGAGAAACGGGTCAATGGCCGTGCCACCGGCGTAGTCCAGCAGCTGTTCGATCAGCGACGGCACCAGGTTGAATACCGCCCGTGCGCCGGGTGTATCCTCGACAATGGCCGGCATGTCGAAATAATCCTTGATGCCGTGCAGGTAGGTCCAGGGCAGGGCGTATTCGTTTTTTAAAGGGTCCTTGTAGTACGGCTGGTGCATGTGCCATACGATGACTACGTCGAGGGGGGTTGGCGGCATATATTTCTCAGGTCAACATTTTGTTGTTAGCAGTAAGTACAGTAATTCCGCATTCCTTGAAATCACGGTCATGGGTTATGAGCTTGAACCCTTTATTTTTGCATAACTCGATCATTAATTGATCGTTGAAATCCGAGTCACCATCTCCAAATTCTGTAAGCATCTGATCTATATTATTTGACGAAAAACCGCTTTCCGTCCTCTGGCAATGTCTCAGCATGCGCCGCACAGTTGAGACAATCTCCATCGCTACCGGTTTAAAGTCGGGAGAACGTCGATACTCCTTAAAATCAATTGCCGAACCTGAGTTCGTGCTCAGCTTAAATTCAAGTCGGGCGTAACGGTTAATGAATTCCGACAACACGATGGCATCGATGAAAATCCGGCTCTTCGCCGTGAGGATTTTTGCAAGCGCTCTCGAATATACCCTGGATTTCCAGTCACCCGGAGCCTGCGGGGCGTAAATATAAAACCAGATATTCGTATCCACAAACAGAACATCTGATTCCACAAAATCGTAGGAATCAATCCGGCACACCTCAATCGTCATCTCGTTCCTCCAGTGCCTCTTCTCGTGCCTTTTTAAAACGATCAGGGTCGCTGAAATATTCCTTGGCGGTCTCCACCACACGCTTTAGAAGTACAAGGTCCTCCTGCTCCATATCCGCAACGGAAAGAGACCCTTTGATAGTCTCTTCGGAAAACGCGCCATACAACTGCCCAACTGCAGCATTGAGGAATGCGGAGGTAAGGCTTTCAATATTCAGAAAAGACAATTTGACCTTCTCACCTTCCCGCAGTGCGGCGGCAATCTGGTCATGTACTTTCTGACCATCATCTGAGGAAACGCAGATGCCGCTCCCCACTACCTCAAAAACCATTAGTATGATCTGTCTGTTCATGGCAACCCCTCAAAAAATATCTTCCGGCCGGACTTCTGAAACAAGCCGGTATGACTTGCTATCGGCGGTATTGATTTCAATAGTGACAACCGTGCCGGGAAAAGGATCAGCAAAAGACTTGGTCGTGACTTTTCCGTTATACAATTCCCAATATCCACTATCGGAGACGATTTGAATCCGTCCTTCATTCTTTACAATAAATTCGCGTAACAGCTTGAGTCCCAGGCCGCCTGGAATTGGCCCGGCCTTTGTTGTATTTTTCCCTTCAAGCGCCCAATTAATGGCTTCTTCCGCCGGGAGGTCGAGCCCACGGCGCTCAAGGATGGTGCGACGAATACCATCACCGAGATCAACAACGGAAAAATCAAGCCGGTTTTTTTTGTAAAAATATTGCCCACACGAGAAAATACCTTGTTTAGTCTGCGAATGAATGACGGCGTTACTGAAAATTTCGTAGATACTTTCCCGGAATTTCTTCAAAAGCCCCGGCGACATCTCTGGAATGCCCTTGCCGATCATCTGCTTTTCGATGTAATCGGCAAAGTAGCGGTCATCCTTTGGTTCAAAGCGTTTGTACTCTATGGTGGAGCCATAGGTATCCATTTTTCGAGGCCAGCCATAATTGCACAAAAACCCGTTTTTGCAAAGTACCGCTTCCACTGTAGGCGGTATGTTGGTCAGTCGAACCGAATTGATTTCCCGTGCCGCCCTGTAGAGTATCGCGCCCAAAGGGGCGCACATATTGGCATCGATCCAGGCAACATTTCGCATGTCTATTTCGATGTCATCGAGGAACAGACTCGCTGTCTGAGCTGCCAGGTCGATTAGTCGGGAGTACCCTTCATGGTTGCAGTGTATGTTTTGGAGAGCTATCTTCATGTTTTACCCCAATAACGGTTGATGATGGTCTCAGGCTGATTCCCGGCAACACACAATACAATCACATTATTGCTCGTTACTCCAACAGACCATCAAACGCCTCTGTGAACTCTTTTCCCCGCTGCTCGCTGTTATAAAACGGCAAGCCCCACACGGCATATTTCTTGTTCTTAAAAAGCTGCTCCACTGAATAGTTGTCCTTGATGCTGGTCAGAAACTTTTCTTTCCACTCATCGGCTCTCAACAGAGGCATCCCTTTACCATCCCGCTGGAAACCCTCATTACTGAAAAAACACAAAAACCGCCCCGTCAGCCCTATGCTGACGAGAGCGGCTGTATTTAGAATTTCCGGCCGCCTGAGACCATCACCCCTCCGCCACAACAAAATTGCACCTACTCCAGTTCCTTTTTCCACGCCACTATCTTTTTCTGATACTCGCCCAGCAGCTTCTGGGCCGTCTTTAGATCCTTGGCCTCGGCCACGATATGCACCAAGGGAATATACTGGTCAGGCAGCACCAGAACCCAGTCTTCTCCGAACTGCACCTTGATGCCGTCGATGAAGGTGGCCTCCTTCTCCAGGCTGTCCTCGCTCATCCTGCGCATGATGCCGCCCTTCATCTCCCAGGCGCAGGGCAGGCTCGTCTCCAGGTAGACGCTGGCCGGCACCAGCGAGAGCCCCTGGGAGAGCGGCATTGCGCAGAGCGCCGCCAGTTCCATCAGCTTGGCGATGGCAAACATGCCGTCAAAGGCGGCCTGGAAGCGGGGGTAGACGAAGCGTCCATCGGTGGTGCCGGTCAGGACGATCTCCGACGAGGTGGCCGTTTCCAGCATGGCCCGGTCGGAGCTCTTGGTGCGGATTACCTGGCAACGTTTCTGCCCGGCCATCCGTTCGATGGTGGAGGGCGCCTGCACCGGCACGGCGATTGTGCCCTTCTGGCCGGATTTCATCAGCAGCGCCACGGTCAGGGACAGAAGCTCGACACCGTTATGGATACGACCGGTTTCGTCCACCAAGGTGATGGTCTCGGCGGTCGGATGAAGCCAGAAACCGGCCTGGGCGCCCAGCGATGAGACGATTGTGGCCAGCTGTTTCAGCGATTCAGCCTTGGCCTTGACCTGGACCCCGCGACCCTCGTCCACGTAAGCGTTCAGGGCAATCACCGAAAAGCCGAGTTCATTGAGCAGCTGGGGCAAGATCTGGCTGGCCGGGGAGAAACAGAAATCGATCACCACTGTGCAGGCGGCTTTTTTCAACGTCTCGCGGTCAATGGCCAGCAGAAATCCCTCGCGGTAGAAGTCACCCACGTTGTTAATCTCGGTGATCACGCCCGGTTCAGTATGGTGTGCACGCCGGAAATTTTCCTTGAAGAAGGTACGCTCCACGTTCTTGCCCATGTTGCTGGAGAAGTCCAGGCCGTCGCCATCCAGAAAGACGATCTCCAGCAGGGCCGGGTCATCCTGGGCTTGGCGGAAATGTACCCCGCCGACCTCGCCGAAGGTCTTGAGCTTGTAGCGCAGGAGCGGCAGCGAGGTCATCTTCATATCGCGCACATTGACGCCGGCCGAGAGCAGGCCGCCCACGAAACAGCGCTTGAGCATGCGCGACGAGGGGGAGGAATCGCGGCCGGCCAGCACGTGGCTGCCCTTGGGCAGCGAGGTGCCGTAGGCGCAGCCCAGCTTGGCGCAAAATTCCGGGGTCAGCTCCACGTTGGAGAGCCCCTTGATAATGGTCCCCTCGAAGAGCGCCTTCTTCCATTTTTCGCCCCAGATCATGTTCGAGGTGACGGTCGCTCCGGCTTCGATGGTCTTTTTGGGCCAGATCTTGACGTCAACCTTGATGGTCGCTTCGTCGCCGATTGAGGTGTCGTCCGCCACGATGACCCCCTCCTGAATGGTTACTCCCTGGCCGACGCGGACATTGGAACAGATGACGCTGTCGGTGATGCGGGCCCCTTTTTTGACGTAGGAATTGTCCCAGATGATGCAGCGGTTGAGCCGGGCGCCCGCTTCAATCGTGCAGTTGCGCCCGATGACCGAGTCCTTGATGCGCACGTCACCCAGAACCTGGCTGTTGTCGCCGATGACGACGGTGCCCTCCAGGCCCGAGGGCATCTCCAGCTTCACGTCTGCCCCGATGCGCAGGTCCTTGCCGACATAGTCCTGTTTGGGTTCGTCGATTTTCAGGTTGATCCTGCCCTTGAAGATGTCGTGGTAGGCCTCGCGGTAGGAATCGGTGTTGCCGATGTCGCGCCAGTAGCCCTTGGCCGTCACGCCGAACAGGGCCTCCTTTTTCTTGAGCATCAGCGGGAAGAGATCCTGCGAGAAATCGAAATTCTCGCCTTCCGGGATGTATTTAAGCACCTCCGGCTCCAGCACGTAGATGCCAGTGTTGATGGTGTCCGAGATGACCTCGCCCCAGCCCGGCTTTTCCAGAAACTGGGTGATGCGCTTCTCTTTGTCGGTGATGACCACGCCAAACTGAAGCGGATCCTTGACCGAGGTCAGCGTGATGGTAGCCTTGGCCTTGCTGTCCTCGTGGAAGTCAATGATCTTCTTCAGATTGAAGTCGGTCAGCAGGTCGCCGCTGATCACCAGGAAACGCTCGTCCAGATATTTTTCGGCCGCCTTGACCGCCCCGGCCGTGCCCATATCCTGCAGGGGCGTCACGTAGGTGATCTTGACTCCGAAATCGGCGCCGTCGCGAAAGAAGTTCTTGATGTAGAAGGGCTGGTGGTAGAGCAGCATGACCAGGTCGGTGATATCGTACTTCTTGAGCAGCTCCACGATGTGCAGCATGATCGGCCGGTTGAAGAGCGGGATCATCGGTTTGGGTATGCTGCCGGTCAGCGGCTGGATGCGGGTGCCGAAGCCGCCTGCCATAATGACTGCTTTCATAGAGATGCTCCTTGGAAAGAATTATAATTACAACCCTGTCGTGGCCTTCTGCGCCTTCTTGGCCAGTACACGCCTGATTTCTTCCTTCAGCTCGGTCAAGTCGCCCGATTTGACCACATAGCCATCCGCCAGCCAGGCCGAGAAATCATCCTTGTAACAGGAAAAGGCCGAACAGAGGATCACCGGCATATCGTGGCGTTCCTTGACCAGTTGCTGCAACAGCTCGATACCGCTCTCGTTTTTGAGCTTGATATCCAGCACCGCCAGATCAAAGACACCTTCCCGCAGTCTCTCGTTCGCCTCGGCGATGCTGCCCGCCGTTACAACCTGATAGCCCTCGTCAGTCAGTTCCTCTGTGTACAGCAGGCGGATGTTTGCTTCATCGTCCACTACCAGTAATCTGCTCATGACTGCTCCTCCTTCCTGGTGGGAAGTGTGATCGTGTAGGTTATGCCGCCCTCCGGCGGCGCAGTGACGGTCAGGGGAATGCCCTGTTTCTCCAGCATGGTTCTGCACAGTGCCAGCCCGATACCTGCACCCAGTTCGTGGGTGATGGCAAAGGGTGTCAGCAGCGCATCAAGTTCATCCTGTGTGAGCGTGTGCCCGGTGTCCTTTATACTGACCAGGATGGTGTCGTCCTGTCCGTAGGCCTGAATCCCGATATTTTCTCCGTTGCGGCTATCAAATCCGTTGCTGATGAGGGTGCGCATACAGTAGGAAACCTGCTTGATGTCCATAAAGACATGGGCAAGACTCGTGTCCGGTGTGAAGCTGCACACGCATCCCTTCTGCAGAAGCAGGCCCTGCAACTCATTGATGACGGACTCCAACATCTGGTTTACATCCCAGAAATCCCTGGCGGGGTAGAGTGAATCCGAGTAGTTGAGAATCTCGTCCAATACCCCTTCCAGCTGGCGGGTCTCGCTGACAATGGATTCGATGAAGTCACGCTTGGGGTCGGAAGGGGCGGTTGTCTTGAGCATGGAGCGGGCAAAACCGCCGATGACCATGAGCGGGTTGCGGATGGAGTGGGCGATGCTGGAGGTAATCCGCCCCACCAGGGCCATCTTCTCCATTCTGCCGATCAGTTCCTGCTGCTCCTGGAGCTTGTTGCCGGCCTCGGTGACCCGGTTGAGTTCCACCTGCAAACGGTCATAGAGGGAGGCCCGCTCAATGGCGAAGGCCACCGGGAAGGCGAAGTTTTCCAGGGAGCGCATGTCTTCTGCGGTGATCCTGCGGTGGGTGATGCAGTTGTCGGCTATGATCAAGCCGATGCGGCGGTTGCGGGAGTGCAGCGGCATCAGCAAGAAGGTGTCAACACCCAGCAGGTGGGCCAGTCCCGAATCTACATCCGGGTTGTGGAAGGCATCCTCGATCAGGAGCGGATGCTTGCCGTTCAGCGCCTTGACAAGAATATGATGATCGGCGGAAAGGGGGACCTTAAGCTGTTCCAGGAAATCGTGGAACTTGGCCCGTTCGGAGGAGAGCTTGTTCAGGCGGAAACTCTGGGCCAGGGTCTGGAGGTCCATGTCCTTGCCGGCGATCTCGTCCCAGGCCTGACAGGCCTCCTCATAATTGCGCGGCCCGATTGCCAGATAGCCACTGAGAACGGCATGGTCGCGATCTACCAACATCAAAAAGGCGCGGTTCATGCCGAACCCTTTGCCAGCGGTAATCGCCGTCAGGGCCACCGAGAGGACCTCTTCCAGATCAACGGAACTCTGCAGAACCGAGCCCAGCTCGTGCATGAAGCGAACTTCGAGGGTCTTGTTGTCAAGGAAGCTGCCCAGGGAGTGGATCTGGTTTTTCTGGCGCTGATGATCCTCGTGGATCAGACTGAAAACCGGGGCCAGCGGGTGGCCGCTGTCGAGGAAGCGGCTCAGGTCGCGCTTGAAATTGGGGCAGTCACAGCACTTTTCCAGGATGCGCCGGTGCCGGGACAGCAGCAGGTCTTCATCACCCTCCTGAATATTCGGACAGTCGCCCCGTGTAATGACATCCCTGTCCCAGCAGCATTCCCAATCCACGCAGTTCCCCGTTAGAAGGTAGTTGTGATTAAGTATAGCAGTCAAAAGGTGATACGCAACCGCCCTTCGACTCCGCTCAGGGAACGAAAGCCCGCTGGTTCAGGAGACGAAGAAGCCGCTGGCTGAGCGGAGTCGAAGCCTATTTCACGTTCCAGGTCGTGCCCTGCGCCGAATCCAGCAACTGGACGCCCTTTTCCAGCAGCCGGTCCCTGATTTCGTCGCCGCGCCTGAAATCCCTGGCTTTGCGGGCATCGGCCCGCTCAACGATCAAGCGTTCGATCTCAGCAGCGGAAATGTCCATCTGGCCGGTCTTGGCGGCCTTGATGCCTTCCAGCCATCCGGCCGGGCTGTTGTTGAACAGACCCAGTACCCCGCCGGTTTCAACAAACAGGTGCCGGACATGCGCCAGCAACACAAATACAAGCGGGCTGAACTCCCTGGCTTCCGCCAGAAAGCGGTTGGTGGCCCGCACGGTTTCAAACAGCACCCCCAGCGCCAGGGCCGTGTTGAAGTCATCATCCATGGCCTCGACGAAGCGCGGGATAGCCTGGTCCAGTTTTTCGCGCAGCTCCAGCCCCGCTTCAGGCAGGCTTTCCAAGGCTGGAAGATCGTTCGATGACGGGTTTGTGTTCAAAACCTCATCCAGCGCGGCCAGACAGGCATAAATTCGCTCCAGTCCGGACTGGGCGTCATCCAGGTTCTGATCGGAGAAATCGATCGGTGAGCGGTAATGGGCCGAAAGGATGAAGAAGCGCAGGGTCTCGGGGTCGTATTTTTCCAGCACCGTGCGGATGGTGAAGAAGTTCCCCAGAGACTTGCTCATCTTCTCGCTGTTGATGTTGACGAAGCCGTTGTGCAGCCAGTAGCGCACGAACTGGCAGCCGTTGGCGGCCTCGGACTGGGCGATCTCGTTTTCGTGGTGCGGAAAAATCAGGTCACGACCGCCACCGTGGAAATCGAATGTTTTGCCCAGAAACTCCATGCTCATGGCCGAACACTCGATGTGCCAGCCCGGACGCCCCTGGCCCCAGGGGGATTCCCAGAACGGTTCGCCCGGCTTGGAACCCTTCCAGAGCGCGAAATCCATCGGGTTGCGCTTCTTTTCGCCGACCTCCACCCGGGCGCCGGCCAGCATCTCCTCCATGGTCCGTCCGGAGAGTTTGAGATACTCCGGGAAGGTCTCAACGGCGTAATAGACGTCGCCTGCGGATGCGTAGGCGTACCCCTTGGCGACCAGTGCCGATATGATGTCGATGATCCCGCTGATATGATCGGTGGCCTTGGGCTCGAAGGTCGGTTTGGCCAGTCCCAGACGCTGCATGTCCTCGTCAAAGGCCTGGATATAGCGGGAGGTAATCGTGCGGTAATCGACACCCTCCTGGTTGGCGCGGTTGATAATCTTGTCGTCGATATCGGTGTAGTTGCGGACGTAGGTGACATCATACCCGGCATACTTCAGGTAGCGGAAGATGATGTCAAAGACGATGTTGGCCCGGGCGTGGCCGATGTGGCAGTAGTCGTAAACGGTCACTCCGCAGACATACATGCCGACCTTGCCGGGCCGCAAGGGGACGAAAACCTCTTTGTCGCCCGTAAAGGTATTGTAAACACGTAATGGCATAGTTGGAAACTCCCGGCAGGAAAATGTTGGTCATTGTGCCTTTTTTTGGCGGTGATGGCAAGCGGGGAAACGCACGCGGCGTGTCACCCTTTTTCCCAGTAATCCCGTGCTAACAGGAACAGCACGATTGTCATTGCCAGGCCTGTCAGCGGAAAGAGAAAGGCCGCATGAAACGCCTGTGCCTGCATTTCGGCGGAGTTGCCGCCAATGGAACCGATAATCAGTCCCATGACCTGCTGGGTGACCGCCGCGCCCATCAGGACGAAGAAGTTGAGCGAGGTCAGGGCCGTGCCTACGATCCGTACCGGAAACATGCTGCGGATGATCGGGTAGATCATGACCCCGCTGGAGACTGCCAGGCCGATGCAGAAGAACACGAACATCAGCAGCGGCCGGGGTATGATTTCCGCCCAGCCCAGGAAGGCCGACATCAGGCACAGCAACAGTAGTTGTCCGGCCAGCAGGGTTTTCTTGTAGGAGCGGAAGACCCGCCGGGCAATCGTATCGGTCACGGTGCTGCCGGCCATGAAGCCCAGCGAGGTGAACATCAGCATCCGGCCGGTGGCCTCGCGGGACAGGTGCAGCACCTCCATCAGGTACGGCCCGCCCCACAGTCCCTGCAGCGCCAGGTAGTTGCCGTACCAGGCGAAGGCGATGATCCCCAGCAGCCAGAAATCCCGGTTGCCGAGAATTTCGCTCCAGGCCGCCAGCACCCCCCCTTTCATCCCCCCCTGAATCAGGGGGGGAGCGAGGGGGGGTATTCCTGCAGGCGGGGGTTTGTCCCGCACCATACCGAAGACCAGCATCGTCACCAGCACTTGCATGATGCCGATAGCAAGAAACGAACTGCGCCAGCCAATGGCTGCCACTGCCAGCGCCAGGGGTGCCGTGGCAAACAGGTTGCCCAGGTTGCCGACCGCCACCATGAAACCGGAGACCCGCCCGAACTCCTGCTTGCTGTACCAGTGGCTGAACACCGTAAAGGTGGCCATCAGCACCGAAGCGGTGCCAATGCCGATCAGCATCCGCGCCGCCATGGCGCTGGCGAGGCTGTCGGCCTGGGAGAAAAGGATGCCGCCGACCGCCGTCAGGATGCCGCTGCCGCTGATCACCAGCCGGCTGCCCAGGCGATCGATCATCGGTCCCAACGGAATCTGGGCCACGGCATAGACGTAGAAGAGGATACCGGACAGGCTGCCGAGCTGCTGCGGGGTCAGCCGCAGTTCGCGGGAAATGTCGCCGGCCACCACCGCCAGAGAAACGCGGTAGAAGTAGACCAGGATGTACATCAGCGCCAGGACGGAGAAGATGACCCAGCGTTTGCGGTTGGCGGCGCTACTGCTCATGATTTAATTCCTCCAGCAGCGTCGTGCAGGTGGCTTACCAGCGTGTTGTAGCTGCATCCCAGTGCTTCGGCCAATTTGGTCGGCTGGACCTTCCCGTGTGCTCCCAGGCTGGCCGCGAGATGCCGCACAAAGGCAGGCTGTAGTTCCTTTAGTCGTAGCTGGCGCTGTTCAAGCTCTTCCAGGCTGGAAACCGGCTTCAGAAAACGCAAAAGTTCTGAGTCCCTGATCTGGCACTGAATAGCGTCAGGCTCTTTTTGCCTTCCAGCACTCTGTCGCAACTCCTCGAAAATATCATCCCCTAAAAGGACAAAACGCTTTATCAGGGTGGACAATTCACGCATGTTGCCGGGCCAGCCATAGCGAGGCAATGCCGCGACATGTTCCGGTAACACCAGTTGTCGGCAGATCTCGCGGATTATATCCGGAGTCAGAATGCCTTCGCCGTCGGCACGAATAACCGGTTGCCACATCAGGCGATAGGCCAGATTGCAGGCGATGTTGACGATGTCAACCTTGAGCATTTCACGCAGCGGCACGGTATGAAGTTCCACATCAGCCACACGGTAGTACAGGTCCTGACGCAGTGAGTCCATGCGCCCCGGCTGGGCCGCCGAAATAACCCGCACATCGGCACGCAGCATCTTTGTGCCTCCCAGGCGGGTATAGCTCCCGTCCTGTAGGAAACGAAGCAGCTTGGCCTGCACGCGGGGCGCCATCTCTGGCAATTCGTCCAAAAACAGCGTACCGCCGCTCGCTTCTTCCACCAACCCCTGCTTGGCTTTTTTGGCATCGGTGAACGCGCCCTGCTCGTGCCCGAACAGCTCCGACTCCAGACGTTCCCCCTCGAAAAACGCGCAGTTCAACGCCAGAAAGGTCTTGTCGCCCCGCAGGCTGAAGTCGTGGAGATACCAGGCCAACGACTCCTTGCCGGTGCCGGTTTCGCCAATGATCAAGGTGTTCAGGCCCGAACGGCCGACCTGGACGGCCCGTTCCCGTAGCCGATCGATAGCATTCGGATTGCGGCGACGATCTTCCGCGTACTGGCCGCCGGCCATATCCGGCTCGCCCCGCTCGACGAAACTCTGGCCACGCTGTAGCTGCTTTTCAGAGAGCGCTCCATTCCGGAGGGTCTCAATAATTTCCTGATAAATGTCAGCCGGATTTTTGCCGGCAATCAGAACCCGCATCAGCCGGTATTGGATCCAGTTGCGCTCAGCCAATGTCACGGCGCTGGAAACGGCAGGAGGCCTCCACGACAGGCTGCGCGGTGCTTCATAACAGTTGTCATCGTAGTTCAGGCCGGTTGCCGTGGCCCATTCTTGCAAGCCGGGGGAATAGGGGGAACAGGAAAGGGTGATGCGGCCGCGCAGATCGCGAGAGAAGTTTCCAAGCGCTGCCGCAGCCTCCTTCAGTTGCAACTCCCGGGCGTGCAGCAGAAAGATCATGCCCAGATCGTCATCCCCCATGGCCTCCGCCAGTTGCAACAGGTTATCGGCCAGTGTCGTGGAACGGACATGCCGGACATCGAGGGCATAGCGCTGCAATCGTCGGGCTTCATGGACAGCGCGGGAGAGAGATGGTTCGCGTAAATCGCAATGCAGGTGCAGGGTAGACATGGTGCGACATTTGTACTGCGGATATATTATAATTTGCAATATAAATTTCAATTATTGAAATATACACAGCGTCCATGTTTTTTTACCGAGCTCAATATCTGTAACATACCGTAATCAATCAATTTATTATAAATCGATATACTGGCATGATAGATGCTCAAGTTGTGTTCTAAAGTAGAGTCAACCGCACTGCGCCTGGAGAGCCTACCGCCATGAATCTTGCTGAATGTGCCCCATACAAGGACACCGTACAACCTGTTCGCACGGTGCTGGTGGTTGATGACAACACTCTGGTACGTGAGATGGTGTGTACTGTTCTTAAGGATGAAGGTATTCGGGTTGTTGATGCCGATGGGCCGACCAGGGCGTTGGAGTTGGTGGCACAGTTTGATGTTCCGCCAGATCTGTTGATTTGCGATATCAGCATGCCGGTCATGAACGGGGCGGAGTTATATCGTCTGATCGAGCAGCGTTTCCCCGAGCAGCCGGTTCTTTTCATAACAGCCAATCCGGATGAGCATCTGAGGTGTGCGGATGCGGTAGTCACTGAAGGGTGTCTGTTGCGCAAGCCGTTTAGATGTGCCGAGTTGCTGGAGCGGGTTGAGCGGATGTTGGGATGAAAACAGGCCAATTGAGCTGAGAGATACTATGCTTTCGAACCAGTCAAAGACTGGAAAATATAAACAGGAGGATTTCATGAAGAAGATTTTTGCAAGTTTGTTGGTAGTCTCAATGTTGGTGTTGTTTGGCTGTGGTGGTGGATCATCCGGGACAGCAACTGCGACGGGTAAATTTATTGACGCACCCGTTGCCGGAATGACCTATGTTTCGGGAGGACAAAAAGGAATAACCACTGCTGATGGATCATTCACGTATGAAGTTGGACAAAACGTAACATTCAGCATCGGCGGTATTGTACTTGGCACGGCACCGGGTAAGACAATTATGACCCCTGTAACCCTCGCAGCAGCCGGTTCAACCGAAGCAACACCTGAAGTCGTAGCTCGTGTTCAGTTTCTGATGACAATTTCGACTACAGATACGACAACGGGCGTCATGACCATCAAACCGGGTGTCATGACCACAGCGGCAAGCAAATCAATTGTATGGACCGCTACTACAGTCCAAACCGACCTCACTAATTTAACAGCCTATCTTGTATCCGGCACAACATTGGTTTCACAGGATGATGCCAAAATCCACATGGGCAACAGCCTTATTCTCATTAGTCAGGGTTTTTATAGCAACCTTAAATTTTCTTCTGCTTTGCTCTCCGGCAAGACTTTCGCTTTTGTAAGCGGGTCAGGCCACACCGGCAACATCACATTTAACGCTGATGGAACGCTTGTTGTTACAGGTTCAAGCATTACGGGCGGTACTAGTGGTGGGACATGGAATGTCATCTCGTCAGGTCAGTTAGTGACCAAATTTACTAATAGTGGTGAAATTAACACAATAACCATCACGAGCAGTACTGCAACCACGATTACTACTACTAATTCTTATACGAACCCAAGCAACCCCAGTGACAACGGCAGTGGTACAATGACACTCACATTAGGAGGAACTTCAACACCCACCGCACCCTCAGGCTTCACCACAGCCATGGTTTCCGGCAAGACTTTCGCTTTTGTAAGTCCTTCAGGCAGCACCGGCAATATCACATTTAACGCTAATGGAACGCTTGTCATTACAGGTTCTAATCCTACTGGCGGGACATGGAATATCACTTCATCAGGTCAGTTAGTATCCAGCTTCACCAGTAATGGTGAAATTAACACACTAACCCTCACGAGCAGTACCGCAACCACGATTATTGCTGCTGATACTTGGACGAACCCAATCACCCCCAGTGACACTGGCAGTGGCACTTTGACACTCTCTCTGCAAACGACCGCACCTTCCACCGGCTTCACAACAGCCATGCTCGCAGGCAAAACGACAACCCATACAATGACGGGAGGTACGTCCGTATACACTTTCAGTGCATCCGGAAACACCTACACTATTACTGGTCAGGGGGCAGGCAACGGAACGTGGCTGATCAATACTTCCGGTCAGTTGGTTTTAACTGCAACATCTTATCCCGCTGGTACCAGCTACCCTAGTGTTTTTAGAATAGTGGGTGGGAGCGGAAACGGTCTTGTAGTTCAAGACACTCACAACGATACCCCAACAATGTGGGAACCAAGCATCAGCACAGGCGTCAACTTTGTGATTCAGTAACCAGAGTCACTGGTATTTGCAATAAAGACGAGACCTCATAGTTAGAAAAAGACCTCCGAGGTTTTAAAAACCTCGGAGGTCTTATAACAACGAAGGACGAAACTGAATTTCAAATTACAAAAAAAACAGTTACAAGGAGAATTGTATGCTCTCGATTCTCCACGTGGTAAACAGTTGGTTGCTGAATTTAAATAAGGAGATCAAGAAGGAGAAAATATGAAAAGAACATGCAGCAGCCTTCTACAGATGTTTTTGATTGTGGCATTAATGTCACTCACCGGTTGCGGAGGTAATCAACAGGGATATCAAAAGGCATTTGACAGTCAAAGTTCACTTACCCAGAATCAGTGCTCCTTGAATCAGTCATGTGACACAGTTTTCAAGATCGCTAAACAAACATTTACACAGCAGGGATTCACCATCGAAAGTGCGGACATAAAATCCGGTATAATAAAAGCTGTTCGGAACATGCAGGATACGAAAGACCCTGAGATATCCTACAATATTCATATATCTGCGGATATTTCAGAGATAATAGGCTCTGAAACAAATATATCTATCGCTGCAAGTCAGCAGACAATTCTTCATCGTTCTACTACAACCTGGTGGCACCTTTTGTGGATCTTGCCGATTATTCCCACAGGTACTGAATATCAAACTCTGGTCGTTAAGGAAGGAAATATAACCGAGCCGAGTTTTTATACCGATTTCTTTAATGCTTTGAAAATTGCGACGTCTAAGTACGATGTCGCGGTCAAGGCTGCTGCAGCAAAGGCCGCTGAAAAAGCGGAGGTGGCTAGAATTGCCGCAGAAAAAGCCGCCACATTAAAAGCTGAAACGGAAGCAAAAGCCGCAGCTGAAAAAGCGGAGGCGGCACGAGTTGCTGCTGAAATAGCTGCCACACTAATGGCTGAAACAGAAGCAAAAGCTTTGGCTGAAAAAGTAAAAGCAGAAAATGAAGCAAAATTGAAAGCAGAGGCGGAAAAACCTGTTGCGGAAATAGCAAATGCAGGGGGAATCACCCCCTAAAAGACGGCTCATCAGATTTCCGTATGAAACCGGCTGAAAACCGAAGTGAAACATGTCGCTTTTGCACAATGGAGAGGTTGATCTCGAAGCTTTTCTGAAGCAGAGGCCGGCTGGCAGGATGAACTTATTTACATTGCTACAATGCCACCCTGAAACCTGTACTCTTGATGTCATCTACCAGGGTGCCACCTTCATCAAAGCGCTTACGGTTGAAAGGAATCGGTTCCAGTCTGCTGTCGATAGACCTGCGGAAGGGGATGATTCTGCGTCGTTCGTCAATGCGGTCGCCAGTGAAGGTTTCGGAAATCAGAGCCACATCTATATCGCTTTCTTCTCCGGCGGTTCCCTTGACAAATGAGCCGAAAAGGATTGCCTCATCCACCTGAATATTGTGATGTCTGAGCTCCAACACATATTTTTTTATGATTTCGATTACTTCATCTGTTGAAGAAGCCATGTTTTTAGTTCCTCAATCTTTTTCAGGTGGTATTCGGTGAACTCGCGGGTACATTTTTTATAAAAAGAAAACTTTTCGTCCGGATATCTGGCTTCGAGATTGAAATCAGTAGCTATTTCAAGCAATTCCAGCTGATCGTCGGTAAGT
>JBBQXT010000004.1:0-54864 GCA_038209415.1 Geobacterales bacterium | reverse complement strand
ATCAAAAAGGTACCGACACTGCGCGGCAAGACCATTATCAACCTCTTCTACGAAGCCTCGACCCGTACGCGGACCTCCTTCGAGATAGCTGGCAAGCGCCTCTCGGCCGATACGGTCAATATCACACCATCCGCCAGTTCCGCTACCAAGGGCGAGACCCTGGCCGATACGGCGCTGAACCTGCTGGCCATGAAGCCCGATATCATCGTCATGCGCCATGCCGTGTCCGGTGCCCATTACTTTCTCTCGGAGAAAATTCCGAACTGTTCGATCATCAATGCCGGTGACGGGGCTCACGAACATCCTTCCCAGGGGCTTCTGGACTTGCTGACCATGAAGGACAAGTTCGGCCGGTTGGACGGCCTCAAGGTGGCCATTGTGGGTGACATCACCCACAGCCGCGTGGCCCGTTCCAATATCCAGGGGCTGACCAAGATGGGTTCGGCCGTGTTTCTGGCCGGTCCGCCGACCATGATGCCCCCCGGGGTTGAAAAACTGGGCGATGTTACTGTCTGCGGCTCCATGAAAGAGGCCATTCAGGATGCGGATGTGGTCATGATGCTGCGCATCCAGCAGGAGCGTCAGGGCAAGACCCTCATGCCCAATACCCGTGAATACTCGCGCTACTTCGGTCTCAACCCGGAGAACATCAAGCTGGCCAAACCCGATGCCATGGTCATGCACCCCGGCCCGATCAACCGCGGGGTGGAGATGTCCTCCTACGTGGTGGACGGCGACCAATCCTGGATATTGAAGCAGGTGGAGAACGGCGTGGCAGTCAGGATGGCCATGTTGTACCATGTCTGCGGCGGCGAACTGGAATAGTGAAGCAGCCGCTTTTCCGCCAGCTCAGCGTAAGTCTTCGGGATCACTTGTGCGGCGTAGCGCTGCTACTCCTCCGCGCGATCCCTCGACAGCCTTGATCTGACGCAAAATCGTCTGCTTTAGCAAGAATGACTTCATTACGTAAATTTTCTAATAGGAGTTCATTATGAATCTTCTGATCAAAGGCGGCCGGGTGATCGATCCGAGCCAGAATATCGATGCGGTCATGGACGTACTGGTGGAGAACGGGCTGGTCAAGGAGATCGGCGCGGGGCTGAAGGCGCCTGCCGGTGCCGAGGTCATCGACGCAGCCGGAAAGTACGTGGTGCCGGGACTGATCGACATGCACGTGCACCTGCGCGATCCGGGTCTGGAGTACAAGGAGGACATCGTTAGCGGCACCCGTGCGGCGGCTGCCGGCGGCTTCACCTCGGTCTGCTGTATGCCCAACACCAAGCCGGTCATCGACAACAAGGCCGTGGTCAGCTACATCATCAACAAGGCCAAAAACGCGGGCTTCTGCAATATCTTCCCGGTCGGCGCCATCACCTGCGGCATGCACGGCGAGTGCATGGCCGAGATGGGCGAACTGAAGGAGGCCGGCTGCGTTGCGGTGTCCGACGACGGCCAGCCGGTCACCAACTCGGAACTGATGCGCCGTGCCCTGGAGTATGCCAAGGGGATCGGCATCATGGTCATCTCTCACGCCGAGGAGCTGGATCTGGTGGGGTCAGGTGTGATGAACGAGGGTTTTACCTCCACGGAACTGGGCCTGAAGGGGATCCCGCGGGTGGCCGAAGACATCGCTACCGCCCGCGAAATCATGCTGGCCGAATATACCAATTCGCCGGTCCATATCGCCCATGTCTCCACGGAGGGGGCGGTGCGTATCGTCCGCGAGGCCAAGGCCCGCGGCGTGCAGGTGACCTGCGAGACCGCCCCGCATTATTTCACCCTGACGGATGATGCCGTGCGCGGCTACAATACCAATGCCAAGATGAACCCGCCGCTGCGCGAAGCCGCTGACGTGGCCGCCATCAAGCAGGGCCTGAAGGACGGCACCATCGACTGCATTGCCACCGACCATGCCCCGCACCATCTGGATGAGAAGGATCTGGAATTTGATGCTGCCATGAACGGCATCATCGGTCTGGAGACCTCCCTGCCGCTGTCCCTGAAGCTAGTGGAAGAGGGCCTGCTGACCATTAATCAGCTGATTGAAAAAATGTCATGCAACCCATCTAATATCCTCCAATTAAACCGCGGAACACTCAAGGCCGACGCCGTGGCTGACATCACCCTGATCGACCCGGCTGCCCAGTGGACGGTGGCGGCGGACAAACTGGTCAGCAAGTCCAAGAACACACCCTTTCTGGGCTGGCAGATGCGAGGGGCCGCCTCGGCCACCATCCTGGCGGGTGTTGTCGTTAAGAGCAGAGCCTAATCCATACGAATCGGAGCTCGTAAACTATGAAAGCAATTCTTGCGCTGGCTGACGGGCGCATCTTTGAAGGGAAATCATTTGGCGCCACGGGCGAGGTCTGCGGCGAAGTCGTCTTCAATACCGCCATGACCGGTTATCAGGAGGTCCTGACCGACCCCTCCTACAAGGGACAGATGGTCACCATGACCTATACCCAAATCGGCAACACCGGCATCAACCCCGAGGATATCGAGAGCCGCGGGCTGTTCCTGTCCGGTTTCATCGTCAAGGAGTATCAGGAGTGCTACTCCAACTGGCGGGCGACCATGAGTCTCGGGTCGTATTTGCAGGAAAACGGTGTGGTCGGCATTCAGGGGCTCGACACCCGCGCCCTGACCCGTCACCTGCGGGACAACGGTGCCCAGAACGGCATCATTTCCACCGTTGACACGGATCGTGCCAGTCTGATCGCCAAGGCCCGGGCCATCCCCAGCATGGCCGGACTGGACCTGGCATCCGGCGTTTCCTGTGAGAAGCCCTATCACTGGACCGAAGGGGTCTGGGATCTGGAGGATGGCTACCCCCAAGTGGACCCGGCCAGCCTGAAGTACAGGGTGGTGGCCTATGATTTCGGCATCAAGTACAATATCCTGCGCTGCCTGGTGGATGCCGGCTGTGATGTGACCGTGGTTCCGGCCACCTTTCCAGCCGCGGAGGCCCTGGCCATGAATCCGGACGGCATTTTCCTCAGCAACGGTCCGGGTGACCCCGAGCCGCTTCTACAGGTTCAGCAGGAAATCAGGAAATTCGTCGGCAGGAAGCCGATCTTCGGCATTTGTCTGGGGCATCAACTGCTCGGACTGGCACTGGGCGGCAAGACGGTCAAGCTACCCTTCGGCAACCACGGCTCCAACCTGCCGGTCATGGATATGTCTACTCGCAAGGTGGAGATCACCGCCCAGAATCACGGTTTTGCCGTGGACCTGGAATCTCTGGGGGATGCGGCCTGCCTGGGGCACGAGAACCTCAACGACCAGACTGTGGAGGGTATCAGCCATTGCACCCTGCCGATCTTTTCGGTACAGCATCATCCCGAGGCCTCCCCGGGACCTCATGATTCCCAGTATCTGTTTGGGCGGTTTGTGGAGATGATGGAACAGCATAAAGCGTAAGGGCAGGTCTTTTGCCTGCCCTTGGTGGAATCACCATGAAATTCAAAGGTGGGCGATTACAAGAATCGCCCCTACGATACACATGAACTATCTTGATTTTTATAATTCTGGCGAATTGCTGCAGCGCGTACGCGAGGCCTACCGGCGGCTGGCGGCCTGCGACCTCTGCCCCCACGACTGTGGTGTCAATCGTATCAAGGGAGAACGGGGTGTCTGCACGGCCGGTCTCAGGCCCAAGATCGCCTCGGCCAACGTGCATCACGGCGAAGAACCGCCCATCTCCGGCACGCAGGGTTCCGGTACGGTCTTCCTCTCGGGCTGTTCCCTGAAATGTGTATTCTGCCAGAATTTCCCCATTAGCCAGACCGGCAATGGTGTCGAGATCACCCCCGCTGAGCTGGCGGTGAAGCTGCTCAAACTGCAGCGAAAGGGGGCGCACAACATCAATTTTGTGACACCGACCCACTTTCTGCCACAGATCCTGGCAGCGCTCTGGCTGGCGATACCGCAGGGTTTCTGTCTGCCGATCGTCTGGAATTCCAGCGGGTATGAAAAGGTCGATTGCCTGCAGTTGCTTGACGGTGTGGTGGCTATCTACCTGCCTGACATGAAGTACAGTGATGACAATCAAGCCGGAGAAATCTCGGCCGCTCCCGGGTACCGTGACGTCAACCGGGCTGCTGTCAGCGAAATGCTGCGGCAGGTCGGGCAGCTGCAGCTGGATGATGAAGGTGTTGCACGGCGGGGGCTGATCATACGGCACCTGGTGTTGCCGGAAGGTATCGCTGGTTCACGGGAGACCTTGGCCTGGATCGCAGAGAATCTGGGCACAGGCACCCATATCGCCTTGATGAATCAGTATTTTCCGGCCCATCGCGCCCTGTCGTCGGAAGTTCTCAACCGCAAGGTTACTGATCGTGAATACGCTACGGTGGTGGATGCTCTGGCAGAGTTTGGTCTGGAGAATGGCTGGGTGCAGGATTGACCCCTATCTGGTTACGGGAGAGGAGATGCTATGCAAGAACTCGATACTAAGGATACGGCAGCCTTTTTCTTTGATGTCTGTGCCAAAATAGAAGGGTTAAGTGCGGAATTATATCACTTCTACAGCGACGTTCACAAGGATAACACCGACGTGTCAAGCTTGTGGAAAAAGACGGCGCTGGAGGAGGAAAATCATCAGAAACAGTTTGAACTTGCATTCCGGCTTCGCGATGAAATCGGATTTGAACTGACTGCAGATATTGACAGGACCTATCTGATCTATCACAAGCTGGACAACCTTCTGCAACATGTCCGCCAGAGCCCGCCCGATATCGTGACGGCACTGACCAAGGCTATAGAGATGGAGGAAAGCCTGGCTGTCCTGCATCTGGACATCTCCACGCGTTTTCACGACGAATCGATTAGGAAGATGTTTCAGGCCTTGATGGCGTTTGACCAGGATCACGTCAAGGCCTTGCGCCACTGTCTGTCTGTCATGATGTTGCCGAAGGCCGAGATGGTCGGCTGAAGGTATGATTCGTGAGAACGATTGTCCTGCTGAAGAAGTTTTTTTCTGATAACAAGAAGGAGTAGATATATCCATGCCTAAAAGAACGGACATCAAAAAGATCCTCATCATCGGCGCCGGACCGATCGTCATCGGCCAGGCCTGTGAATTCGACTATTCCGGTACCCAGGCCTGCAAGGCGCTCAAGGAAGAGGGCTACGAGGTGGTGCTGCTGAACAGTAATCCGGCCACCATCATGACCGACCCTGATTTCGCTGATCGAACCTATATCGAACCGGTCACGCCGGAAATCCTGGCCATGATCATCGAAAAAGAACGGCCCGATGCGCTGCTGCCGACACTGGGCGGACAGACGGCTTTGAACACGGCTGTGGCAGTGGCCGAGATGGGGATCCTGGACAAATTCGGTGTCGAGTTGATCGGTGCCAAGCTGCCGGCCATCAAGAAGGCCGAAGACCGTACGCTATTCAAACAGGCGATGGAGAAGATCGGTTTGGCCGTTCCTCGTTCCAGGCTGGCCCATAATTACCGGGAGGCGATGGAGGCGGTCAGGGAGATCGGCTTCCCGGCCATTATCCGTCCTTCCTATACCCTGGGGGGTACCGGCGGCGGCATCGCCTACAACATGGAGGAGTATGAGCGCATGTCCGTGGCTGGCATCGACGCCTCCCCGACCGACGAGATCCTGGTGGAGGAGTCGGTCATCGGCTGGAAGGAGTATGAACTGGAGGTGATGCGTGATACCGTCGACAACGTTGTCATCATCTGTTCCATCGAAAACTTTGACCCGATGGGTGTCCACACTGGTGACTCCATAACCGTTGCCCCGGCCCAGACCCTGACCGACAAGGAATACCAGATCCTGCGCGATGCCTCCCTGAAAATCATCCGCGAGATCGGCGTGGATACCGGCGGTTCCAACATCCAGTTTGGCATCAACCCGCTTAACGGTCGCCTGGTGGTCATCGAGATGAACCCGCGCGTTTCCCGTTCCTCGGCCCTGGCCTCCAAAGCCACCGGGTTCCCGATCGCCAAGATCGCCGCCAAGCTGGCGGTCGGCTACACCCTGGACGAGATTACCAACGATATCACCCGCGAAACTCCGGCCTGCTTCGAACCGACCATCGATTACGTGGTTACCAAGATTCCGCGTTTCACCTTTGAAAAGTTCCCGGCTGCCGATGCCACCCTGACGACCCAGATGAAATCGGTGGGCGAGGTCATGGCCATTGGACGCACCTTCAAGGAGTCCCTGCAGAAGGCGCTGCGCTCCCTTGAAATCGGTGTCTGCGGCTTCGATTCCAAGCTGTTCGACCTGGCCGACGAGACCCGCCGGGCACTGACCACCAAGGAGCAGCAACTGCTGCTGGAGAAGCTGCGTGTGCCGAATTGCGACCGGATCTGGTATGTGGGAGATGCACTGCGCAGCGGCATGACGGTGGATGAGATCTTCAGGCATACCGCCATCGATCCCTGGTTCCTGCACAACATCCGCCAGATCATCGAGAAAGAGGAAGAACTCAAGCGGGTTGCAGTGTCAGATGTGACCAGGGAGCTGATGCGAGAGGCCAAGCAGATGGGCTTTTCCGACAAGATGCTCTCGATGCTCTGGGCCACAGGCGAAAATACTGTCCGTGAGTTGCGTTATTCGATGAATGTGCGACCGGTCTACAAACGGGTTGACACCTGTGCCGCAGAGTTCGTAGCTTATACCCCCTATCTCTATTCCACCTACGAGGACGAGTGCGAAGCCGAGCCGACCGACCGCAAGAAGATCATGATTCTGGGGGGCGGCCCCAACCGGATCGGGCAGGGGATCGAGTTCGACTACTGCTGTGTGCACGGTATTTTTGCACTTTCCGAGGATGGCTACGAGACCATCATGGTCAACTGCAACCCCGAGACGGTCTCCACCGACTACGACACCTCTGACCGGCTCTATTTTGAACCGCTGACCCTGGAGGATGTCCTGGAAATCGTTGCCAAGGAGAAACCGGTCGGTGTGATCGTCCAGTTCGGCGGCCAGACGCCGCTCAAGCTGGCTGTGGCACTTGAGAAGGCCGGGGTTCCGATCATCGGTACCTCGCCGGATGCCATCGACCGGGCCGAGGATCGCGAGCGTTTCCAGGAGATGCTGCACAAGCTGGGACTGCGTCAGCCGGAGAACGGAATGGCCCGTACCTTCGAGGATGCCGAGAAGGTGGCCGACCGCATCGGCTACCCGGTGGTGGTACGACCTTCATACGTGCTGGGTGGCCGGGCCATGGAGATTGTCTACGATGTGGACAACCTGCGTCGTTACATGACCACCGCCGTGCTGGTCTCGCCCGAGCACCCCATACTGATCGACAAGTTTCTTGACGATGCCATCGAGATCGACGTGGATGCCCTCTGTGACGGCAGCGAAGTGGTCATCGGCGGGATCATGGAACATATCGAGCAGGCCGGCATCCATTCGGGTGACTCGGCCTGCTCTCTGCCCCCCTATTCCATATCGACTGAACTGGTGGCCGAGATCCGCCGTCAGACGGAACTGATGGCCCTGGAGCTGAACGTAATCGGCCTGATGAACGTGCAGTTTGCCATTAAAAACAACGATATCTATATCCTGGAGGTCAACCCCCGGGCTTCGCGCACCGCTCCTTTCGTTTCCAAGGCCACTGGGCGCCCCCTGGCGAAGATCGCCGCCCGGATCATGGCCGGCAAATCACTCAAGGAGCTGGGTGTCTCCGGCGATATCGTTCCGAAGCATATCTCGGTCAAGGAGTCGGTATTCCCGTTTGTCAAATTCCCCGGTGTGGATACGCTGCTGGGGCCGGAAATGAAATCAACCGGTGAGGTGATGGGGATTGGCGATACGTTTTCCGAGGCCTTTGCCAAGGCACAGCTGGGCGCCAACGTCAAGATGCCGCTGGGCGGCAACGCCTTTATCAGCGTACGGGACGCCGACAAGAAACATGTTGTCTCTGCCGCGGAAAAGTTGTATAAAAACGGTTTCGGTATTCTGGCTACCGGTGGAACGGCAACCTACCTGCAGGAAAAGGGCATTCCGGTCAAGCGGGTCAACAAGGTACTTGAGGGGCGTCCCCATATCGTGGATGCGATCAAGAACGGCGAGGTCAGCCTGGTGGTTAACACCACCCACGGAGCCCAGGCTGTGGCCGACTCCTTTTCCATACGCCGCGAGGCGCTGATGCATAACATAGCCTATTTTACAACCATAGCCGGTGCAAAGGCCGCTGTGGACAGTATCATCGCCTTAAAGTCGCAAAAAATCAGTGTCAAGGCGCTACAGGACTATTTAGCGTAGAAAAATCTGTTGAGGAGCTGATTGTAGATGTCTCATTCCATACCATTTACAAAAGAAAGCCACGAAGCGCTCCAGGATGAACTCAAGCGTCTGATCAGAGTGGAGCGTCCCAAGGTTATCCAGGATATTGCCGAGGCCCGCGCTCATGGCGACCTGTCGGAAAATGCCGAGTATGATGCCGCCAAAAACCGCCAGGGGTTCATCGAGGGACGTATCCAGGAAATCAATGGCAAACTGGCCCGCGCCTATGTGGTCGACCTGTCTAACATGAAACCGGATAAGGTCGTGTTCGGCTGTACGGTAACGCTCTACGATACCGCCACTGAAGAAGAGATTACCTACAAAATAGTAGGTGAAGACGAGGCCGACATCAAGCTGGGCAAGATCTCCTGCACCTCTCCGGTAGGCAAAGCTCTGATCGGTCACAAGCTGGATGACTCGGTCAAGGCCTTCGTGCCATCGGGAACCAGGGAATACGAGATCATCGACATCAAATACGATTAGCTTTTCAAGGAGCGGAAAATGGCAGACATGATTACGAAAGATATGACATTTTTTGAAGTGATGAGAACCTATCCCGAAGCGGTCAAGGTGCTGCAGAAGCACAATCTGGGCTGCGTCGGATGCATGGGAGCCCAGAACGAAAGTCTGGAGCAGGGCGCTAATGCCCATGGTCTGGATGTTGAAGTGCTGCTGAAGGATCTGAACGCCATCTTTGAATGATGACAGGTCTCACGTCTGACATGTAACCGTAAACCCTCATGGTATGACCTATGAGGGTTTTTCTTTAGTACGTCGGAGATTGTTTCAAGGTCAGATTCATGTCAAGGGAGCGGCCTCAGTATCCATGAATGTGCGGTTAGAAAATGACGGCAGTATCAAGCTTCCTCCGCAGGTAAGGACCGCTCTCGGGTTGTCGGCCGGAGACGAGGTCAGCCTTGAGCCGTGTGAGGGGGGTTTCAGACTGTCGCACCCCACGGTCTCACCTCGACCTCTTCCGGGCTCGGTGCCTTGTCCGGCAGATAAAAAAATGGCCAACAGCGGCGAGCTGAAAGAGGTCATTGCCCGAAAAAACCTGCAGACTTCTCTGCAATCCTTCAAGGGGGTTGGGCCGAAGCTTTCCGAACTGCTGGCCAAACGGGGTGTACGCAATGTGGAAGATGCCCTGTATCTGCTGCCGCATCGCTATGAGGATCGTCGTGAAGTGCAGTCAATCCAAAGGCTCCGCCCCGGTGTCACGGAGGTCTTTTCGGGCAAGGTGATTTCTGTTGACACGAAGGCCACCAAAGGCGGGCGACGCTTCTTCGAGGCTGTTGTTGCCGATGACAGCGGCAGTGTGACGTTGAAATGGTTCAACAGCAACCCGACCTTCATGAAACGTGTCTGGCGGGTCGATCGGACGGGTATTTTTACGGGGGAGGTTGCCCAGTTCGGGTATCAGCGTGAGGTTCACCATCCCGATGTGGAGTGGCTTGAGGCCGGAAAAAGCGTTGCGGACGTCCTGGCTGCCGATCCGGTCAATTTCGGCAGGATCGTGCCGGTCTATCCGCTGACGGAGGGACTCAGCCAGAAGACCATGCGCCGGGTGATGAAAGAGGTTGTGGATGGATTTCTCCCCTCTGTCCAGGAACTGATCCCTGTGCAGATTCTGCTGCCGCTTGAGATGCCCGGATTGCGGGAGTCCCTGCGGGATGTGCATCTGCCTCCGTCCGAGATGCGGCTGGAGGATCTGAACGAAGGGCGCACGCCCGCTCACCGTGCCCTGGCCTTTGACGAGTTCTTCTTCTGGGAGTTGGGGCTGGCCCTGAAACGGCGGGGCGTGACACTGGATGAGGGCATTGCCTTTCAGGTCACCCATCGCTACACCAAACAGCTGGCACGTCTGCTTCCGTTCGAATTGACCGCGGCCCAGCGGCGGGTGCTGTCAGAGATCAAAAATGATATGATGGCGCCTCATCCCATGCATCGTCTGGTGCAGGGTGACGTGGGCTGCGGCAAGACTCTTGTGGCATTGATGGCCGCGCTGGTGGCGGTGGAAAACGGCTATCAGGTCGCCATCATGGCCCCGACCGAAATCCTGGCCGAACAGCACTGGCTTACCATACACCGCTGGTGCGCGGAGCTCGGACTGGAAACGGTCCTGATCACAGCCGGTATGAAGGGCAAGACCAGGGTAGAAGTGCTGACCCGGGTTGCCGACGGCACTGCCCAGATCGTGATCGGAACCCATGCGGTCATCCAGGAGAAGGTCGAGTTTGCCCGACTGGGACTGGGCATCATTGACGAGCAGCACCGTTTCGGAGTCCTGCAGCGTGGTGTCCTCAGGAAGAAGGGGCTCAATCCCGACATCCTGGTTATGACCGCGACTCCGATCCCGCGCACCCTGGCGATGACTCTCTTCGGGGATCTCTCCCTTTCGGTAATCGACGAAATGCCGCCCGGCCGCACGCCGGTTGATACGCGGATATTTTTCGAATCACGGCGTGCTCAGGTGTACGATATGATCCGAGATGAAACCGCACGGGGTCATCAGGTCTTTATCGTCTATCCTCTGGTGGAGGAGACCGAAAAATCAGACCTGAAGGCCGCCGCCCAGATGGCGGAACATCTCAGCTCGGAGGTGTTTCCCTGCCTGCGCATCGGCTTGCTGCATGGCCGGATGAGTCCGGAAGAAAAAGAAGCTGCCATGGCCTCTTTCAAAGCTCGGGAGCTGGACCTGCTTGTCTCGACTACCGTGATAGAGGTCGGCATTGATGTGCCGAATGCCACGCTGATGGTCATCGAACATGCCGAGCGCTTCGGCCTGTCCCAGTTGCACCAACTGCGCGGCAGGGTCGGTCGCGGTACGGCAAAATCACGCTGTATACTGTTGACGCCCGGCAGAATGTCCGAGGATGGCGAGAAGCGGCTGCGAGTGATGGAATCAACCAGCGACGGTTTCAAAATTGCAGAGGCCGACCTTGAGATTCGCGGCCCCGGCGATTTTCTTGGAACCCGTCAATCCGGCATGCCTGATTTCCGGGTGGCCAATATCCTGCGGGACGGGACCATCCTGGAGCAGGCCCGGCAGGCTGCCTTCGGTTTGCTGGAATCCGATCCGGAACTTTCCACAACAGAGAATGTCCCGCTCAGGGAAGAATTGATCAGGCGCTGGGGTCATCGCCTTGAGCTGGCCGTGATAGGATAGAGATGAGTGTATGCGTGTAGTGACCGGTCCAGACATAGGCACTGAAATTTTTCACGATTCGGTTCTAACCATCGGAAATTTTGACGGTGTCCATCGCGGGCACCTGGAGCTTTTTCGGCGGCTGATCTCCTGTGGATCCCGACTCGGACTGCAATCGCTGGTGGTGACTTTTGAGCCGCACCCGCTGAAAGTCATTTCTGCCGAAGCCCCGCCGATGATTACCACCTTTGAGCAGAAGGTGGCACTGATTGAATCAGCCGGTATAGACTGTCTGGTGGTGGTGCCCTTCACTGCCGAATTTGCCAGTATGACGGCGGACGCATTTGTGCAGGATCTTCTCTGCAGCTCACTTGGTATGCGCCATATTGTCATCGGTCACGATTATGCATTCGGCAAGGGCCGCGCAGGCGACTACAGAACCCTGGAGCGTATCGGTGCCACGCAGGGATTCACCCTTGAATATATGGAACCGTTCGGGGAAGAGGGGCTCATCTTCAGCAGCAGCCTTGTCCGCAGATTGATTGCCGGCGGTGACATGGAGGGCGCTTCAATGATTCTCGGACGATATTACATGATCTCCGGAACCGTTGTTCATGGTCGTGAGATCGGTCATACGATTGGTTTTCCTACGGCAAATATTGCTACAGTCAACGAACTGCTGCCCCCGGACGGTGTCTATGCTGTCATGGTTTCCGTAGATGGCAGTCTTGTCAAAGGGGCCTGCAACATCGGTCTGAATCCGACATTTGATGGCGCTACCCACACCATTGAGGTATTCTTGCTGGATTATAGCGGTCAGATCTATGGCCGAGCGATCGCGGTCTGGTTTGTGCAGAGGCTGCGGGCGGTAAAAAAGTTTGCTGACGTGCCGGCGCTGGTCCAGGCAATTGCTGAGGATGTGCTGCATACGCGGGAAGTCCTGGCAACGGTTGATCACGAAAAAATTGAACCTGCGCGAGAACGGGGCTGAATGGAATCTAAACTTGATCTGAAATTCTGGCTGGGAAGCGGGGTCAGTCTGTTTTTCATGGCTCTCCTGCTCAGGAAGATAGATTTCAACCAGCTACTGACGGCTCTCAGGGCGGTCGATTATCGCTATATCCTGGTGGCGGTGGCGGTTACTTTTGTGAGCTATTTCTTTCGCGCAGTACGCTGGCATTATCTGCTCATCTCCGAAAAGTCGATTCCCCTGTCGTCGCTGTATCCTGCCACTATCATCGGTTACATGGCCAACAACCTGCTACCTGCCAGGCTTGGCGAGTTTGTGAGGGCATATGTACTTGCCCAGCGCGAGGGACTACAGACACCGTCCGTTTTTGCCTCACTGGTGATTGATCGGCTTTTTGACGGCTTCACCGTTATGCTGATCCTGCTGTACACATTGTTTACCCTGCATCTGCCTCAGGGCATGGCGGATGCGGAGACTATGCTTAAAACAGGCGGTGTGGTTACCTTTTTGGTTTATGTTGCAGTTGTTGTCTTTCTGCTGTTTTTGAAACATCAGACCATACGGACGCTATCATTGATCGGGTTTTTGCTCAGACCGTTTCCACGGTCCTTGTCCGACAGGATAATCCCTCTGCTCGGCTCCTTTATCGGCGGCATACGTCTTTCATCAAGAGGCGGACATATTGCGGCAGTCCTGATATCATCTCTTGCGGTCTGGTCCCTCTGCATCCTGCCGATTGATCTGGTTCTGCGCGGTTTCGGCATCAGCCTGCCGATATCCGCGTCCATGTTCATCCTGGTGCTGCTGGTATTTGCCGTGATGGTGCCGGCATCACCCGGTTTTATCGGTACCTACCATTATGCCTGCTTCAAGGGGTTGTCCGCTTTTGGTATAGCCGAATCGACATCTGTCAGTATTGCGCTGGTTATTCACGGAATTGGCTTCTTTCCGGTCATCATCGCCGGGTTCTATTATCTCTGGAGAAACAAAATTTCGCTGAACAGCGTTCGAAAGGCTGGGGTTTCTGTATGAATATGACCCGATTTTCCCGGATCGACCTGTTTTTGATCCTGTCGGTCGTGATTCCGTTCGCGCTTTACATGGCAACTCTGGCACCTTCGGTCACTTTTTTTGACAGTGGAGAATTTCTGACCGCTACGGCCTCGCTCGGGTCAGCGCATTCACCCGGATATCCACTGTTTCTGATGTATGCAAAAGCGTTTACGTGGATCCCTTTGGGAAATGTTGCCTTCCGGGTTAATATGGCCACGGCCTTTTCATCATCGTTAGCCTGTATGGGTGTCTATCTGCTGACGATTAATCTGCTTAAAGATGAGCAGTTGGTTGAGGATAGACGTTTTTCGGATTTTGCGGTCAAGGCGGCCGGGTTGGCCGCAGCCTGCTCCTTTGCATTCACCCCGCGACTCTGGCTGCAGTCGAATCATGACAAACCCTATCCATTGCTGGCATTCATGACAGCCATTATTTTCTACCTGCTGCTGAAATGGCGAGATCACTACAAGGCCGGTGATGAACGCCCGGCTTATGTGTATGTCTGTACGTTTCTGGCGGGTCTGGCCATGGGGCTTCATCAGTCGGTGGTCCTGCTTCTGCCGGCCTGGTTTTTGCTGATTGTGCTGGCCGACTGGCGCATGATCATGCGGATAAAGGAGCTTGTACTTGCCACGGCCTTTGCCATGCTCGGTTTTTCGGTAAATCTCTACCTCCCGCTCCGGGCGACCCAGAACCCCTTGCTTAACTGGGGCGATTCCAAGACATCCACCCAGTTTCTTTGGCATTTTCTCCGCAAGGGCTATCCGGTTGACCCGCACGGGCGGGACCTGCCCCTGTTGTGGGACCAAATCAAAGCTTTTAATATCCCGCGGGAATTTACCTGGCTGGGGGCGGCCCTGGTCCTGTTGGCCTTGTATTGCCTGTGGCTGCGGCACAAGCCTATCGTTATCGCCTATCTGGCGGGAGTCGGAACATTTCTCCTGGTTATAGCCGGTTATTTTAATACCTTGCCGGACTTGATCTTTCTAACGGAAGAGTTCTTTACGCCACTCTATCTTCTGACGGCAGTGCTGGTGGGCGTCGGACTCTTTCATGTGCTGGGCTTTGCCGTCCGCAACGCCCGTCTCCCGCAACATTATGACCGAAAGGTCTACATCCTGGTTCTGGTCTTGATGTTTTCGTTGCCTGTTTCGCTGTGTGCGGTCAATTATTACGAGAATGACCAACACAACAATTATATCGCCTATGATTATGCCACCAACTCACTGCGCTCACTGCCGCAGAACGCGGTCATGTTCACTTGGGGGGACAGCGGCGCCTTCCCGCTCTGGTATCTGCAGGGGATCGAGCGCATGCGCGAGGACCTTGATCTGCCCCATACACCGCATATCGTGTTCGACTGGTATCTGGACTCACTGCCGCGCATCTTCAAGGACAGTAACCTGCGAAAGTTCGATATTCAAAACTCGCCGCCTGAAGTGAGTCTGCGCATAGCTGTTAACGACCTGATCGATCAGCGTCCGGTGTTCATCGATTTTTCGACCCGCTATTCCGTGACCTTCAATGACTATATTCCCGTTCAGAAGGGGATAGTCTACCGGCTGATGCGAGTCAGCGAACCACGGGGTGTGCCTGACATCTCGGTCTGGGACAAGTACA
This sequence comes from Geobacterales bacterium, assembly GCA_038209415.1. Taxonomy (GTDB): domain Bacteria; phylum Desulfobacterota; class Desulfuromonadia; order Geobacterales; family Pseudopelobacteraceae; genus CAIPTY01. Next base: position 39,812 of record JBBQXT010000004.1, on the reverse strand, counting down.
ACAACCGCGGCATCCTGGAAAAGATATCCTTTCTAGATCTGGATACCGGAAAGGCCATTTTGATCTATGCCAACAGTTACCTGGAAGCCGGCGAATTTCTGATGAGCATTGGCAGGTTTGAAGAGGGCCTGCAGATGCTTGATAAGGCCGAGCTGATTGCACCAGAGATGAAGGTTTCGAAGCAGCAGGTGCTGATGCGATACGGAAAGGTGAGGTAATGGGCATCGAGGTTAAGCAGCTGAATGGAACTACGAGGATTCTGGGCATTATCGGCCATCCGGTCAGGCAGTCATTGTCGCCGCTCATGCAAAACGCCGCCCTGCACGCCTGTGGACTGGATTATGTCTATGTGCCCTTCGAGGTTTTTCCCGAAGCTTTGGGGGCCGCTGTTAGGGGGTTGAAGGCGCTGGGTGTAGCAGGTTTCAATGTTACCATACCGCACAAGGTCCGGGTCATGCAGTACCTTGATGAACTTGACACAAGCGCTGAAGCGGCAGGTGCGGTCAATACCGTTAAAAACGATGCCGGGCGACTGATCGGCTATAATACGGATGGTGACGGTTTGATCCGGTCACTTGTCATGGAATCAGGCTTTAACCCGCACGGCGCATCCGTAGCGCTGGTAGGCGCCGGTGGAGCGGCCCGGGGCGCAGTTGCAGCCTTGTGCCGGGCAGGTGTCAAAAGGATCATGATTGCCAACCGTAGCACTGGAAAGGCTGCTGAACTTGTATCCCTGATGGCGCAACATTTTCCCGACACTGACCTGGCGCTAGCTGAGAGTTTCGAAGAATTGGAAGGTGGTCTGACTCAGGTTGACCTGTTAGTAAATACGACATCACTGGGCATGAATGATGACGCTGTTCCCTGTTTGAGTCTCGAAAATCTGCCGCAGGGCGCCATGGTTTATGACATGGTCTATGCCCCACCGGTCACTCCCTTACTGATAGAAGCGCAAAGGCTGGGTCTGCGACATGCCAACGGCCTCGGCATGCTTGCCGCTCAGGGGGAATTGGGCTTTACCATCTGGACCGGCAGGATACCGCCGTCAGGCTTGATGAAGCGTGTACTTGAAGGACTTTGTAACTATTAACAACAGCTTGACAACGGGTGCCAATCCGCCTAAAGTTCACCGCAGCAAACGTCACCGGGGGAAGTATGCAGTCAAGCAGACTGGGAGAAATCCTGGTTAAGAACAACCTGATCAGCCGCGATCAGCTCGAAAAAGCCCTCGAAGAGCAGAAACTTTCTGGTGACCAGGCCCGCCTCGGATCCATTCTGATCAAGCAGAACCTCATCAGTGAACTGAATCTTACCTCATTTCTCTCCAAACAGTATGGCGTTCCCAGCGTCAATCTTGCTGATTATGAAATCGATGCAGCCGTAATAAAGGTCATTCCAGCTGAGGTTGTGCAAAAATATCAGCTGGTGCCGGTAAACAGGGCCGGTGCTACGTTGATCGTTGCGGTCAGCGACCCTTCCAATCTTTTAGCTATCGAAGACATCAAATTCATGACCGGCTATAATGTCGAGATGGTCGTGGCCTCCGAGCGTGATATAAAGGCCGCCATCGATAAGCATTACGATCAGTCCGCTTCCCTGGCTGACGTCATGGGTGATCTGGATGTCGAGGATTTCGAGATTGTCGGTGATGATGATGAAGTGGATGTCAACTCTCTGGAACGAGCCACTGAAGAAGCCCCGGTCGTCAAGATGGTAAACGCCATCCTGCAGGATGCCATCAGGAAAAAGGCCAGCGATATTCATGTGGAACCGTACGAAAAGCTGTTCAGGGTGCGTTACCGCATAGACGGCATCCTGTATGAAGTCATGAAGCCACCCCTCAAGCTGAAAAATGCAATCACCTCGCGTATCAAGATCATGGCAGAACTGGATATTGCAGAGCGCCGCCTGCCGCAGGACGGCCGAATCAAGATCAAGCTGGGCGGCGGAAAGGACATGGACTTCCGTGTGTCATGTCTCCCGACACTCTTTGGCGAGAAGATTGTCATGCGCCTACTCGACAAGGGCAACCTGCAGACGGATTTGACCAAGCTCGGCTATGAACCGGAAGCGTTGAAACATTTCATGCGCGAGATCCACAAGCCCTTTGGCATGGTGCTGGTTACCGGACCGACCGGCAGCGGCAAGACAGTTTCGCTCTATTCGGCTATAGCCGAACTGAACAAGGTATCGGAAAATATATCCACGGCCGAGGATCCGGTCGAGTTCAACTTTGCCGGCATCAACCAGTGTCAGATGCACGAAGATATCGGACTCAATTTTGCTGCCGCACTGCGCTCATTTCTGCGCCAGGACCCTGATATCATCATGATCGGCGAGATCCGCGACTTCGAAACCGCTGAAATCGCAGTCAAGGCGGCCCTGACCGGGCATATGGTGCTCTCAACCCTGCACACCAACGATGCCCCGGCAACCATCAACCGCCTGCTCAATATGGGTATCGAACCGTTTCTGGTCGCTTCGGCGGTAAACCTGATCACTGCCCAGCGATTGGCCCGCCGCGTGTGTGCCGAGTGCAAGGAACCCGAGGAGATACCGGTACAGGCGCTGATAGATGCCGGTGTTTCTCCCGAAGATGCGCCCACTTACGTCTGTATGAAGGGCAAAGGATGCCCGGTCTGTAACAACACCGGTTATAAGGGCCGGGTCGGCTTCTATCAGGTTATGCCGATGCTGGAGGAGATCAGGGAGCTGATACTCAATGGCGCAAACACGGCGGAAATCAAACGCGAGTCCATGCGGCTCGGTATCAAAAGCATGCGCCAGTCAGGACTTACCAAGCTGATGGAAGGTGTGACCTCTTTTGAAGAGGTTCTGCGTGTGACCATATCCGATGACTAACGAGGGCTCCCGATGATCAATCTCCATCAGTTACTGAAAATCCTTGTTGAAGCCAACGGGTCCGACCTGCACATTACCACCAACACACCACCGCAGATCCGCGTGGACGGCAAGATGACTCCGCTTGATTTTCCTCCCCTGAATCAGGTGGAAACCAAGCAACTGTGCTACAGTGTCCTGACCGATGCACAGAAACACAAGTTCGAAGAGGAGAATGAACTTGACCTTTCCTTTGGTGTCAAGGGACTTTCGCGTTTCAGGGGCAATGTGTTTATTCAGCGCGGTGCGGTGGCCGGCGTTTTTCGTGTTATTCCCTACAAGATATTGACATTCGAAGAGCTGAATCTTCCCCCGGTAGTATCGGAACTGGCCGCAAAACCGAGGGGACTGGTCCTGGTGACCGGTCCGACCGGTAGCGGCAAGTCTACCACTCTGGCTTCAATTATCGATTATATCAATATCTCCCGGCATGAGCATATAGTCACCATAGAAGACCCAATCGAATACCTGCATCCGCACAAGGGCTGTCTGGTCAATCAGCGCGAAGTGGGCGCCGACACAAAGAGTTTCAAAAATGCCCTGAAATACATTCTGCGGCAGGACCCCGATGTTGTTCTGGTCGGTGAACTTCGTGACCTTGAGACGATCGAAGCGGCCCTGACCCTTTCCGAGACTGGCCACCTCTGTCTAGCCACGCTGCACACCAATTCCTGTGCCCAGACAATCAACCGTATCGTTGATGTGTTTCCGCCCTACCAGCAGACCCAGATCCGTGCCCAGCTATCCTTCGTACTTGAAGGCGTTATGTCACAGGCGCTGATGCCCAAGTTGAACTCAAAAGGCCGGGTCATGGCGCTTGAGATTATGGTGCCAAACCCTGCCATACGCAACCTGATCCGCGAGGACAAGGTCCATCAGATCTATTCGCAGATGCAGGTCGGTCAGGATAAATTTGGCATGCAGACCATGAACCAGTCCCTGTATTCCCTGTTTCAAAAGCGTCTGATTGCACTGGAAGAAGCACTGGGACGTTCATCCGACCCGGATGAACTTAAACAGATGATCAGCAATCCATCACTCGGTATGCAGCGTCGTTCGCAACAACGTTGACCAATGATTAAGGAGATATGCCATGCCTAGTTATAACTGGGAAGCCCGCACCAAAACAGGTGGCGTGCAGAAGGGTGTCATCGAGGCCGCCAACGTCGAGATGGTAGAAGCACAACTTAAAAAGTTCGGTTTCAGCAACATCAGCATTACCGAGGTGGTCAAGGGCATGAGCTTCAAGCTGCCCAAGTTCGGCGGTGGCAAGATTCAAACCAGGGATCTGGTTATATTCACCCGTCAGTTTGCCACCATGATCGATTCCGGTCTGCCTTTGGTGCAATGCCTTGAAATCCTTGCCAGCCAGCAGGAGAACAAGACCTTTCAGGATATCCTCTTCAAGGTCAAGGGGAGTGTCGAGAGCGGTTCAACGTTTGCCGATGCGCTTGCCAAGCACCCCAAGGCCTTTGACCAGCTTTTTGTCAACCTGGTGGCGGCCGGTGAGGTCGGCGGTATTCTCGATACGATTCTGCAGCGACTGGCGGCCTACATAGAAAAAGCCGAAAAACTGAAGAAGCAGATCAAGGGCGCCATGGTCTATCCGATTACCATCATGTCGATTGCCGTCGTCGTCGTGGGGGTTATCCTGGTCTTTGTTATTCCGACCTTCGCCAAGATGTTTATTGAATTTGGGGGAGAGCTTCCTGCGCCAACCAGGTTTGTAATCGCGATCAGTAATTTCCTGACCAAGTATATCATAGTACTTATAGCTGCTTTTTACGGTCTTACCTGGCTGTTCAAGCGTTATTACGCCACGCCGGTCGGGCGCAAGCAGATCGACGCCCTGGCACTGAAAGCCCCCATTGCCGGGCCGCTTATCCGCAAGGTGGCGGTCGCCAAATTTACCCGCACATTGGGTACCATGGTCAGCTCCGGTGTCCCGATCATGGACGGCCTGGAGATCGTGGCCAAGACCGCTGGCAACAAGGTTATTGAAGAGGCGATCTATGGAGTGCGCCAGGCCATTTCAGAAGGAAAAACCATGGCCGAACCTTTGGCTGCCTGCGGTGTCTTTCCGCCCATGGTGGTGCAGATGATTGCCGTCGGAGAGGCCACGGGCGCCATGGACGCCATGCTGAACAAGATTGCCGATTTCTATGACGATGAGGTTGATGATGCCGTCGGTGCCATGACGGCCATGATGGAGCCGCTCTTGATGGTGTTTCTCGGGACAGCCGTCGGCGGCCTGGTCGTTGCCATGTACCTGCCGATCTTCAAACTGGCGGGGGCCGTCGGCGGATAATATAATGGGTTCTGAACGAAGGCTCGGGCTCTTCATCTATGCCAGGATCGTGGTTTCCTTCCTGTTCCTGGCCTCAACCATACTGCTTGGATACCAGGAGCCGGCATCAGCCGAACATCTATTTCGTTCCGGAATTGTCCGGCTGATGGAGTTTTCCTTTCTATTCTCCTGTATCTCGCACATTGCCCTCAGGTTTCGTAAAGTCCGCTTCTTCACCATCTACCTGCAGTCAATCTGGGATGTCCTTTTTGTAACACTTCTGCTGCTGTTTACCGGTGGTATCAGCAGTCCCTACTCCTTTCTCTATCTGCTTTCCATCATGAATGCCGGAGTGCTGCTTGGTCGCCGCGAGGCCTTGTATACCGCCTCACTGTGCGGTATTCTGTATGGCGCCATGGTAGATTTCCAGTATTTCGGCATGCTGGAATCCATCGGCCTCAGTCAGGCCGATGCCCGGCTGCTCGGCGCCTCCAACCTTTTCTACTCGATTTTTCTCAATCTGATGGGGTTTGGTCTCAGTGCCTTTATTACCGGGTATCTTGCGGATCGGGCACGCAAGAGCGAAGATGCGCTTCGTGAAAATATCGTCAACTACGAGGAACTTGAACAGTTGAATACAAAGATCGTTTCCAATATCGAAACCGGTCTTATGACGACAAACCTGCAGGGGAATATCAGGGTATTCAACCCGTTTGCAGAACATCTGACCGGCAGGTACCAGGCGGATGTCTATGACAAGCCGATCAGCAGCTTGTTTCCGGAACTTTCGGCGATCATTGATTCCCAGACCGATATAATCCGGGGCGAGTTCGAATACGTAAACCAGGAAGGACTGCGTATGATATTCGGTTTCAGCGCGGCGCCCTTTGAAGGGGGTCGGAATAAAAGTGCCAGTGTCATAATAAACTTCCGGGATATCACCGGCATCCGGCGCATGGAAGAGGCGCTCAAGCGGGCCGATCGACTGGCGGCACTTGGTGAACTTTCCGCCCGCATGGCGCATGAGATCCGCAACCCCCTGGCGGCCATGAGCGGGTCGGTTCAAATGCTGGCCGAGCAGAGTACAACCGGAGAAAACAATGAACGCCTGTTGGCAATAGTATTGCGGGAATCCGAACGTCTCAACAAGCTGATCTCGGGATTTCTGACCTACGCCCGTCCGTCATCATTGCACAAGGTGTCTGTTGATCTGAAGGCCCTGACCGAAGACATGCGTCTGCTGTTGTCAGGCGACAGCCGGTTTAGCAACATCGAAATCAGCAACCGGGTTTCCTCTCCTTTGATGATCCAGGTTGATATCGATCAGATCAGCCAGGTGCTGATGAATTTGCTGCAGAATTCCGCGGATGCAATGCCTGATGGCGGCAGCATAGAAATTAATGCGCAATTTCTGCCCAGTGGAGTGGAAGGGCTCAGGAAATCACCTGTTGTACGTATTTCCGTCAGCGACTCGGGAATCGGGATAGATCCGGAGACCGTGAAACACATATTCGAGCCGTTCTGGACCACGAAAAGCGAGGGGACCGGGCTCGGACTGGCGATCATCTATCGTATTATCGAGGCCCATGGCGGTATAATCAGTGTCGAATCACCAGTAGCAGGCGGATGTCGTTTCACCATTTTGTTGCCGGTGTGAGTGCGTGTCCATCCCCGTCTCCTATAGCTTCCGCAATCTCTTCACCCGGCGTTTGACGACCTTTTTAACCGCATCCGGCATGGCGCTGGTCGTCTTTGTCTTTGCATCGATCCTGATGCTTTCAGCCGGATTGGAAAAGACTCTGGTGGATACCGGTTCTGATGAAAATGTCATCGTTACACGCAAAGCTGCCAATTCGGAGGTTCAGAGCGGTGTGGAGCGCACGCAGGCTGCTATTGTGGAGAGCCTGCCGGAAATTGCCACCGGAGTTGAGGGAGAACCTCTTCTGGCAAAAGAGCTGGTCGTACTGATCAGCCTGCCCAAGCGCGGCAGCGATAAACCGGCTAATGTGATAATTCGTGGCATCAGCCCGGAATCCATGAAATTACGGCCTCAGTTGCGTCTGAGCGAAGGGCGGATGCCGCGTTCCGGTTCGGCGGAGATTATTGCCGGCAGTAGTATCGCCAAGCGCTTCAAGGGTGGCGGAATCGGCGAATCGTTGCGCTTCGGCATGCGTGACTGGAGGGTGGTTGGTATTTTTGATGCCGGAGCCACCGGCTTCAGTTCCGAGATCTGGGGCGATGCCACCCAACTCATGCAGGCCTTTCGACGCCCGGTCTATTCATCGGTCACCTTCAGACTTGCCAGCAGCAACGACTTTCCGGCACTGAAGGTCCGGCTTGAGTCCGACCCGCGCCTGACTCTGGATGTACGGAGGGAGACCCAGTACTACCGCGACCAGTCAGAGATGATGGCGAAATTCCTGCGCATCCTCGGTTTTTCCCTGACAGTGATCTTCTCGCTGGGGGCCATTATCGGCGCCATGATTACCATGTACGCTGCAGTTGCCAACCGTGTCGGAGAGATCGGTACGCTACGGGCGCTCGGCTTTCACCGCTCCAGCATCATGGCTGCTTTCCTGACGGAGGCGCTTCTGCTCGGGTTGATCGGCGGCGTGGTTGGCCTGCTGTGCGCATCGTTCATGCAACTGATCACAATCTCGACCATGAACTGGCAGACATTTTCCGAACTGGCTTTTTCGTTTACCCTTACTTTTGATATCGCATTCAAATCGCTCCTGTTTTCTATCATTATGGGCTTGATCGGCGGCGTCATCCCCGCTGTCCGTGCCAGTCGGCTCAAGATTGTCGATGCACTGCGGGAGAGCTGATCATATTGACACCTGTTTTGCAGAAACAAGTAACCCGACTGGCCTGAAATGTGGCGGAGATATACTGTCATGAATGTTGTTTTATCCCCCCTGTTTGTCCGACTCAACCCGATGCTGGAAAATCCTGCCCCCCTGGTGTACTGAATGCAGTGGCATACACAGAATACCGCTAAAGCCTGCCTGCATTTTAGTGTAGATCCGGAGCGCGGGCTTGAATCTGCCGATGCAGCCCGGCGGCTGGCCGAACAGGGTGCCAACGAACTTCAGGAGCAGGGCGGGGTTTCCCCCTGGCGCCTGCTTTGGGGACAGTTTACCTCCACCATGGCTCTGATTCTGGGTGCTGCCGCCCTGATTTCTCTGGGAATCGGTTCGGTGCGTGACGCCATGACCATCCTGGCGATCGTCTGCCTGTTCACCCTGCTCGGGTTTGTGCAAGAATACAAGGCCGAACGGTCCCTGCGGGCCCTCAAGCGCCTGGCCGTTCCAACCGTGAGGGTGCGTCGGGATGGGGTTGTTTCCGAGATCAGTGCCAGCTATCTGGTGGCCGGTGATGTGATCTTGCTGGAAGCCGGCAATGTGGTACCCGCCGATTGTCGTCTGCTGGAATTTTTCGCCCTGAAGGTTCAGGAATCCCTGTTGACCGGCGAGACGGAAGCGGTTGAAAAACAGAGTAAGTCCTTGGTCGATGACAACCTTCCCATCGGCGACCGATCGAATATGGTCTGGATGGGAACGACCGTCTCGGCCGGTCGTGGTGTGGCATTGGTGGTGGCAACCGCCATGGCCACCGAACTGGGGCGGATTGCCGGCATGCTACAAAGCGTCCGGAAGGAATGGACCCCTCTGCAAAAACGTCTGGACCGGCTGGGCAAGGTACTGGCGGTATTGGCGGTGACAATTGCCGCAGTTGTCTTCGGGCTTGGTGTCTGGCGGGGCGAACCGCTCAGGGATATGCTGATGACCGCCGTCAGCCTGGCCGTGGCCGCCATTCCCGAGGGACTGCCGGCGGTGGTGACCATCACGCTGGCCATAGGCGCCCAGCGCATGCTGAAGCGTCACGCCCTGATCCGCAAACTGCCCGCCGTCGAAACCCTCGGGTCGGTAACCGTCATCTGCACGGACAAGACCGGCACCCTGACCCAGAATCGCATGACCGTCACTGGTCTGTTTGGTATAGCGGGACTGAGCGAAGCCGAGGATAACGATGATACCGGCCTGCTGCGCATGGCTGCCGTCCTGTGTAATGACGCCATTCTGCGCAGCACGGACGGGCAGACGGCGGTCGTGGGGGATCCGACCGAGGCGGCATTGCTTCTGGAGGCCGCTGCATTCGGTTTGTACCGACCCGCTCTGGAAGAGGATTTCCCGCGCGTGGCCGAAATCCCTTTTGATTCGGCTGTCAAACGCATGCTGACGATCCATGCGATCAATGCCTCCGGCGAGAAGCACGGCCTGATGCAGGCTCTGAGTGCGGTCGCCGGTGACCGACTAATCTTCGCCAAAGGCGCCTCGGATGCGATCCTGCCAATCTGTCTTGCTGACGATACGCTTATTACTGCGGTTTCGCGGCAGGTCGATGCCCTGGCTGCCCAAGGACAGCGGGTGCTGGCGGTGGCTTTCCGGCTGGTGCGCTCAGGTCAACAGCTGGACCTTGAGGGATGTCAGCAGGGCCTGTCTCTGCTGGGCCTGGTGGCCATGATGGATCCGCCGCGGAGCGAGGCTCGCGACGCGGTGGCACGCTGTCTGAAGGCCGGAATCCGGCCGGTTATGATCACCGGCGATCACCCACTGACCGCCAGCAGCATTGCCGCGCAGGTCGGAATACATTCCGTGGGTGGCGTGCTGATCGGCCGGGAACTTGATCAGCTGGATAATGCGGGACTGTCCGGCCGGGCAGGGGAGGTATCGGTCTATTCCCGCGTCTCTCCCGAACATAAGCTGTTGATCGTACAGGCACTACAGCAGCGGGGCGAGGTGGTGGCCATGACCGGTGACGGCGTCAACGACGCACCGGCCCTGAAAAAGGCCGATATTGGCGTGGCCATGGGCCTGACCGGGACGGATGTCGCCAAGGAAGCCTCGGACATGGTGCTTCTGGATGATAACTTCGCCACTATCGTCGATGCGGTTGAGGAGGGGCGCACCATCTATGACAACATCCGCAAGTTCATCGAATTCTCGGTGGCCGGCAACCTGGGCAAGATTCTGGCCGTGCTGCTGCTGCCCTTTCTGGGGCTGCCCAATCCCCTGACCCCGCTGCAACTGCTCTGGCTGAACCTGCTGACCGACGGTCTTCTGGGGCTGGGCATGGGCGTTGAACGACCTGAGCCGGATGTCATGAACCGGCCGCCGATCTCACCCACGGCGCAGATATTCGACCGCCGCATGATCCGTCATACCCTGCTGACCGGCGCCGTGATCGGCGTCTCAACGATACTTCTTACGCGGCATTTCTGGGCCAGCCATCCGCCCGGAACGTGGCAGACGGTACTGTTCACCTCCCTGGCCTTCGCCCAGATTGGACAGGCCATGGCGCTACGGTCGTTCAATCATTCATTCTTCCGCATGGGGTTTTTCAGCAATCCGCTGTTGCTGGCAATGGTCTGCAGTGTACTGGTCTTACAGACGCTGGTCGTTTATCTGCCGGTTCTCCAGCCGGTTTTCCGGACAATCGCTTTGTCGTCTGAAACTCTCGGTTGGGTGATCCTGCCGGGTATCGTTGTCTTTGCTGTACTGGAGATCGAGAAGCTGGTGATGGGGCCGGTACCGGTGAGGACGGACTAGGTCATTGGTTGGAGGAACTGGCCGCAGCCGGCACAACGGCGTTGTGGCTGCCGCCGGCCTATAAGGGCATCGGTGGCAGGAGTGATGTGGGCTACTTCTATACCGATTACTACGGCTTCCGCTTCGCTTGAACCAGCCTACAGTATCCGAAAACAACACTGTTCCATGGTACTAGATAATTCCCTTCAGCTCTTCGATCAGGCCCCCCAGGAAGTCATAGCCCTTCTGCCAGAACCCGCTCTCGGTAATGTCGATGCCGGCCAGATGTGCCGTATCCGCCGGTGACAGTGCGCCGCCCGATTCCAGAAGCCTGCGGTAGCCCGGCTTGAAGCTGTCGCCGTCTTCGCGGTACTTCTGAAACAGTGCCAGTACCAGCAGCTCGGCAAAGGTGTAGGAATAGCAGTAAAAGCGGCTGTGGATGAAGTGGCTGATGTAGCTCCAGCCCCACTTGTAGGCCGGGATCATTTCCACCGCATCACCGAACAGCCGGCTGTTTTCCTCCAGCCAGATCTCACCGATCCGGTCGCTGGAAAGCAGGCCGTTTTTGCGTTCATTGTGCAGGCGCAGTTCGAAGCGGGTCAGCACGGTCTGACGAAAGGTGGTGGCGATGATGTCCTCGATCTTGGCGCACAACAAGGACTTGCGCACGGTCGGGTCGCTCTCGTTGTCCAGCAGTTGCCGGGTCAGCAGCATCTCGCCGAAGACCGAGGCGGTCTCTGCCAGCGGCAGCGGCGCGTGGTAGTTGAGCATGGTCTGCTTCTGTGACAGTACGAAATGCAGGCCGTGTCCGGCTTCATGGGCGATGGTAGCCAGGTCGCGCAGGGTGCCGGTATAGTTGAGCAGCAGGAAGGGCGGGGCCTCGGGGGAGACACCCATGGCAAAGGCTCCGCCTGACTTGCCGGTGCGCGGCAGAACATCCACCCGGCGCTCTTCGAAGAAGGCATCGACGATGCGGCCGAAATCGGGATCATAGGCGGCATAGGAGGCCACGACCATCTGGCGGGCCTCGGCAAACTCATACTTCAGCTCGGATTCAACAACCGGCGCATAGACGTCGGTGTTGCGGATCTTGTCCATGCCGAGCATACGGGCCTTGAGCCGGAAGTATTCCTGCGCCAACCCGTAATTGGCCTCGGTGACCGCCATCAGGTGTTCGACCGCCTCGTCCGGGATCTCGTTGCCAATGTTGGTGGGCTGGATCGGGGAGTGGTAGTTGCGCAGATCCATCTCCTGGGCGTGGTCCAGAGCCATATTGTTGAAGACGGCATTATAGACGATGCCATTATCGGCGTGTTTCTCCAAAAAGGTGGTGAAGGCCCGAAAACGGACATCGGCCGAGGTGTGGTGCAGTAGTGACAGCAGTTCCTCGCCGGTAAAGTTCTGCTCTGTGCCGTCCAGTTCCATGCGGTAGCTGAAAGAGGCTGACAACTCGTCGAAGAGCTTGGTAAAGGCGCGCATGCCGGTCAAATCCTTGCGGGTCAACAGGCGTTCTTCGTTTTCCTTGAGGGTGTAGGGGCGGAACTTGCGGATGCCGGTCAGGAAGTGGATATACGCCTTGGCGGCCGGTTGGGCACAGAATGCTTCAAATCGGTCATCAGTCAGCTCCATCAGCTCCAGGTCAAAGAACAGCAACTGCTGTGAAAGACGGTTACCAAGTTCCGAGCAACGCTGCGAAAGGGCCAGGTAGGTCTCGTTGCCGGAATCGTCCGCAAAAAGCAGGTGGGCGTAACAGAAGGCCTTGGACATCCTGACTTGCATGACTTCGTACTCGCGCATGGCAACAAGGATTGAAGGTGCGTCCAGTTCAGCCATTTTTTCAAAATAACGGTCGCGAAAATCAGCAGCCAGTGTTTCGAAAGCAGCCAAGTCGTTTTCAAGCAGTTCTGAATCCGGTGAAGGGTAGAGCAGGGTTGTATTCCAGGTAAGGTTATCAGTGCTCATTATCGGCTCCATGTGAGTGGTGATTTTTCAGGTACGGAAAGGCGGGAGTATGCCGCGTAGATACTGTAGCAGAACGGAAATATGTTTGGTGCAAAAAAAGTAAACGTTGTGTATAATCCCCGAAAACTAGTTTCAGAGGAGGATCTTCGGTCGCTGGTGGGCCGCCCAGTCTTCAAAACTGGTGAGGGGGATGAGAAATCTCCCTGGCAGGTTCGATTCCTGTGATCCTCCGCCAATAACAATCCAATACGATTTCATGCAGTCCTTAACCCGTTAGAAATAGCGGGTTTCCCTTTTTGTTTGACAGGAACCGCTGTGAAGGGCTATTGAATTTATCCCGCTTCCGCGGAGCGTTACGATCCATGAAACGCTGAATATTGAATTGTCCACGGGGATTGATATGAGAAACGACGGCAGGAACGATAACGCATTGCGCCCGGTGCGCATTACCAGAAAATTTACGAAACATGCCGAAGGCTCCGTGCTGGTCGAGTTCGGTGATACCCTTGTGATCTGTACCGCGTCGGTCGAGGAGTCGGTCCCGCCGTTTCTGCGGGGCAAGGGCACCGGCTGGGTGACCGCCGAGTATTCCATGCTTCCCAGAGCAACCCATACCCGTTCCTCACGCGAGGCGGCCAGGGGCAAGCAAAGCGGGCGTACGCTGGAGATTCAGCGTCTAATCGGCCGCTCGCTGCGGGCGGTAACCGATCTGGCGGCACTGGGAGAGCGCTCCATCACCATCGATTGTGATGTGATACAAGCCGATGGCGGGACCCGCACCGCTTCCATTACCGGGGCTTATGTTGCACTGCACGATGCGCTGACAACCCTGCGCGACCGGGGACTGCTGGCACAGATCCCCCTCAGGGAGGCCGTCGCTGCCGTCAGTGTCGGCATCGTCGGCGGCGAAGCTGTGCTGGATCTCAACTATATTGAAGATTCTTCGGCTGAAGTGGACATGAATTTCGTCATGACTTCCAGCGATCGTTTTGTCGAGGTGCAGGGCACCGCCGAAGCGGAACCCTTTACCGTGCCCCAGATGGACGCCATGCGGGTGCTGGCCGAAGAGGGTATCCGCAGGCTTTTCACCATCCAGCGGGAGGCGCTGGGGCAATGAAGGAACTGGTGGTCGCCACCCGCAACCGCGGCAAGCTGAAAGAGATCCAGGCGCTTCTGGCCGGGGTCACCGGCAGGGTGCACTGTGCTGCCGATTTTCCCGGTTTCCCCGAGACGATCGAAGACGGTGCGACCTTCCGGGAGAATGCCCTTAAAAAGGCCCGCGAGGCGCTGTTCTTCACCGGTCTGCCGGCCCTGGCCGATGATTCGGGACTGGTGGTGGATGTGCTCTCAGGTCGCCCAGGGGTGTATTCCGCCCGCTTTGCGGGACAGGGCGCCGGTGATGCCGCCAACAATCAGCGGCTGCTGGAAGAACTGGCCGGAATTCCTGCCGACCGGCGCCAGGCGGCTTTTATCTGCGTACTCGCGTTTGTGACCCCTGAAGGTGATGAGCAGGTGTTCAACGGCAGGATCGGGGGCGTTATCCTGACCGAGGGTCGCGGCCGGGATGGTTTCGGTTATGACCCGCTGTTTCAGGTGGACGGCTTTGATCGCACCATGGCGGAACTCTCGCTGCAGGAGAAAAACGGTATCAGCCACCGTGGCCAGGCACTACAGAGCTTTCGGGCATTCCTTGAGCAAGGGTAAAACATGAAAAAAGAAATCAGCAGCAGACCGAAGAAAAAACCGGCCAGAACCTCACCGGACAAACCCTCTGCTGTCGCTGCACCACCTGATGTACAGCGGCCAAGGCTTGTACGCAACATGATCGTGGAGGCCCCCATCTCGGCCATTGATGATGACGGTTACGGGACCGCCCGCATTGACGGCATGTCCTTCAAAATCGGCGGCGCCCTGCCGGGAGACGTGGTTCTGGCCAAGATAGACCATGTCTCCTTCGGAAATGTCACCGCTCACCTGCACAAGCTCTTACAGCCGTCTCCCCTGCGGAGCAAGCGCCCGCCCTGCTCGGTCAGCCGGGATTGTCTCGGCTGTCCGTTGATCGCCATGCGCTACGTTGATCAGAAGGTCTGGAAACGCGGCATGATACTGAACTAGATGGCCGTCTATCCGGAACTGGCCGATATCACCGTCCACCCGCTGCTGTCGCCCGACCGGTTGATCCATTATCGCAATTCGGCCAAACTGATCGTGGCCGGCAAACATTCTGAACCGTACCTGGGTATCTACCGTCGCGCCAGTCATGATGTGTTTGACCTGGACGAGTGCCCGATCCATCATCCGCTGATTAACCGCGTCATGGAGGTGGTGCGCCGCGGCATCATCAAGGGCAAGGTCCAGATCTACAATCCCCGCAGCAAGATGGGGCTGCTGCGCTACTTGGTGGTCAGGGTTTCCGAGTTCGAGCAGAAGGCCATGGTGGTGCTGGTAACGGCGGACAAAGGCTACAACGAGATCCATCATCTGTCGCGCTTTATCCGCGAGGCGCTGCCGGAGGTCGAGGTTATTGCCAGCAATGTCAACAGTTCCGAAGGCAACGTCATCTTCGGGCAGAAAGACACCTTCATTACCACGAAAAAGTATCTGACCGAACAGGTCGGCGATGTGTACCTGCAGATATCCCCCCGTTCGTTCTTCCAGGTCAACAGCAGCGGTGCCCGCCTGATTTACGAAAAAGTTAAGGAATGGACCGCTCTTGACCGGAACTCAACCGTTCTCGATCTGTACTGCGGGATCGGGGGGATCGGGCTGTTTCTGGCTAGCCAGGCCAAAAAGGTCATCGGGATTGAGGTCGTGGAGGAGGCGGTGGCGGATGCCCGCAAGAACGCCCGACTGAACGGCTTCAGCAATTGCCGTTTCGAGGCTGGTGATGCGGCCGAACTTCTGGAGGATCTGGCCGAGGAGGGTGAGCGTATCGATGCCGTCGTACTGAACCCGCCCCGCAAGGGGTGTGATGAGGCGGTACTGCAGGGGGTTGCCGGCCTGTCGCCCCGCGTCATCGTCTATGTCTCTTGCTCGCCCCAAAGCCTGATGCGAGACCTTGCCATTCTGAAAAAACTTGGTTATTCGTGCCCGGAAATCCAGCCGATCGATATGTTTCCCCAGACGGTTCATGTGGAGAATGTAGCCCGACTGGAAAAAGATGATAAATCTGCTTGACTTGGTAACCACATACTGATATTAAATCTGTTCCTTTTGATGAAGGCGCGTAGCTCAGGGGGAGAGCGCTACCCTGACACGGTAGAGGTCGACGGTTCGAGACCGTCCGCGCCTACCATTTAAAAGCTGAGCACAGGGCATCGATGGGTTCGATGCCTTTTCTGTTTCACCTACAGAGGTTTTCAAATGGCTGAAATACATGTGACACTTCCTGACGGTTCGACCCGGGCACTGCCCGAGGGTGCTACCGTAGCTGATCTGGCCGCTTCAATCGGTGCTGGATTGGCTAAAGCTGCTATTGCCGGTAGAATTGATGGCGAGCTGGTTGATGTTTCCGCTGTCATGCGTGAAGGAGCCCGAGTCGAGATCGTAACCGAGAAGAGCCCCGAGGCACTGGAGATTATTCGTCACTCGACTTCGCACCTGATGGCTCAGGCGGTCAAGGAGCTTTTCCCGGCTGCCAAGGTAACCATTGGCCCAGCTATTGAAAATGGCTTTTACTATGATTTTGACGTGGAGCAACCTTTTACACCTGAGGATCTTGAGCGTATAGAGATAAAAATGGCTGAACTGGCTAAGGCTGACTTTAAGGTTGAGCGCTCGGTGCTTTCCAGTGCTGACGCCATCAGCAAATTCGATGCGATGGGCGAGCCCTATAAAAAAGAACTGATCGAAGGGATCGGCGCCGAGACGGTTTCCATATATACCCAGGGCGCTTTCGCCGACCTGTGCCGCGGACCGCACGTCCCCTCCACCTCGCGCATCAAGGCCTTCAAGCTGCTTTCCATCGCCGGCGCTTACTGGCGTGGCGACGAGAAGAACCGCATGCTTCAGCGCATCTACGGCACGGCCTTTACGGATAAAAAAGAACTTGAGGCGTATCTGCACCGCCTGGAAGAGGCCAAGCGCCGCGACCACCGCAAGCTGGGCAAGGAACTGGACCTGTTCTCCTTCTCCGATGAAGTCGGGGCGGGCCTTGCCATATGGCACCCCAAGGGGGCCATGCTGCGCACGGTTCTGGAGGATTTCGAACGCCGTGAGCATCTCAAGCGCGGCTACGATATCGTGGTGGGGCCGCAGATTCTCAAAACCGAACTGTGGCAGCGTTCCGGCCACTACGAGAACTACCGCGAGAACATGTATTTCACCGAGGTGGATGAGCAGAGTTTTGGCATCAAGCCGATGAACTGCCTGGCCCACATGATGATTTACAAGTCCCATCTGCGCAGCTATCGTGACCTGCCGCTGCGCTATTTCGAACTGGGTACGGTGCACCGCCATGAGCGGGCCGGTGTGCTGCACGGACTGATGCGGGTGCGCTGTTTTACCCAGGATGATGCCCATATCCTTTGTACACCGGAACAGCTGGATGCCGAGATCAAGGGTGTCCTGAAATTTGTCGGCGACGTGATGGGCATCTTCGGTTTCGATTATGAGATGGAACTTTCCACCCGTCCCGAGAAGTCCATCGGTGATGATGCCTCCTGGGAACTGGCTACGAATGCATTGCAGTCAGCCCTCAACGATACCGGCCGCCCCTATGAGATCAATGAGGGAGACGGCGCCTTCTACGGCCCGAAGATCGACATTAAGTTGCGTGATTGTCTTGACAGGCGTTGGCAGTGTGCTACTATCCAGTGCGATTTTACCCTGCCGGAGCGGTTTGATCTGCATTACATCGCTTCTGACGGGGAAAAAAAACGTCCTGTCATGGTTCACCGGGTTATACTCGGTTCCATTGAGCGCTTCATCGGCGTATTGATCGAACACTTTGCCGGGAGTTTCCCCCTCTGGCTTTCACCGGTTCAGGCCACAGTCCTTACCGTTACCGACAATCAGATTCCTTACGGACAGGAAGTTCTGGCCAGCTTGCGTGCGGCGGGAGTCAGGGTCCAGGGAGATTTCCGCAACGAAAAGCTGAGTTTCAAGATACGCGAAGCGCAACTGCAGAAAATCCCCTATATGCTGGTCATCGGTGACAAGGAAGTCGAGCAGGGAACGGTGACGCCGCGCTACCGTGACGGCAAGAACCTTGATGCGATGAAGGCTGCGGATTTTGCCGCTTTTGTAGAACAGGAATCAAAGCAGTTCAAATAGCAAATGTGATCAAGGTGGCGGTCTTTTGAGCCGTCCCATCCAGGAGGTGCAGTCATAGCAAAGCCGACCGTGAATATCAAC
Source organism: Geobacterales bacterium (assembly GCA_038209415.1). GTDB lineage: Bacteria > Desulfobacterota > Desulfuromonadia > Geobacterales > Pseudopelobacteraceae > CAIPTY01. The sequence goes on along the minus strand of JBBQXT010000004.1, from coordinate 21,716 downwards.
AACACTATCCGTGCCACAGAGATTCGTGTGATCGGAGCCGACGGAGAGGCGCTTGGCGTCATTCCGACGTCCCAGGCCCTGGCCCTTGCAGAAGGGCTGCAACTTGACCTGGTTGAGGTGTCACCCAGCGCGGTGCCGCCGGTCTGCCGGATCATGGATTACGGAAAGTTCAAGTACCAGCAGAGCAAGAAGCTGCAGGAGGCCCGCAAAAAACAGGTGCATGTCGAGGTCAAGGAGATCAAGTTGCGCCCCAAGACCGATGACCACGACCTGGCGTTCAAGGTCAAGCACGTACGGCGCTTCCTTGAAGAGGGCAATAAAGCCAAGGTCACCCTGGTATTCCGCGGGCGGGAAATCACCCACATGGATATCGGACGGGCCGTTATCGAGAGATTTGCCGCTGAACTTGCCGACATAGCAGTTATCGAGTCCCATCCCCGTGTGGATGGGCGGCAGATGTTCATGATCGTAGCCCCCAAGGTGAAAAAATAGCGGATAACGTATCCAGATCAATTTAATAGCTCATAGAAGGAGAAAACCAATGCCGAAAATCAAGACCAACCGGGGCGCTGCCAAGCGTTTCAAAAAATCAGCTTCAGGCCGTATCAAGCGCGGCGGAGCCTTTACCAGCCACATCCTTACCCACAAAAGCACCAAGCGCAAGCGCAACCTGCGTCAGGGCGGCATGGTTGCCGCTGTTGACCAGAAAAACATCGCCAAGCTCATCCCGTACAAGTAACGGGTCAATGCCACGAACCGTGAGGAAACTGTCTCCCCTTGCGGATCTGGCGAAATAAAAACACGAAGGAGTAGAACATGCCACGCGTTAAAAGAGGTTTTAAAGCGAGACGAAGACGTAACAAGGTATTGAAACTTGCCAAGGGTTACCGGGGCGCACGGAGCAAGTTGTTCCGCAGTGCTACCGAAGCGGTCGACAGGGCTCTCAATTATGCCTTCCGTGACCGTCGCGTTAAAAAACGCGACTTCCGCTGTCTGTGGATTAGTCGTATCAATGCAGCATCACGCCTGAACGGACTGTCATACAGCAAATTCATTTTCGGCCTTAAAAAGGCAAATGTCGAAATCGACCGCAAGGTCCTGGCTGACATTGCCTTTTCCGACCCGACAGGTTTTGCAGAGATAGCCAACCTGGCAAAAGCCGGCATCTAACAGCGTACGCTGTATTTCAAACTTGAGGGAATGGGACCACACTCCCATTCCTTTTTTTGTAAAGGTAACCAGTATGCGGGAACAACTTCAACGCATGAGAGACGCTGCCCTGCAGAGTATCGCGCAGGCTGCCGGAGAAGCGACCCTTCAGGGAGTGCGGGTCCGGTTTCTGGGTCGCAAGGGTGAACTGACCGGTCTGATGAAAGGGCTGGGCGCCCTTTCCGCGGAGGATCGCCCACTAGTGGGGCAACTGGTCAATACCATCAAGGATGAGATTGAATCCTGTCTGGAGAGCGCCCTCACGGCGGCCCGTGATCAGGAGATCAATCGGCGGCTGCAGTCGGAGCGTATCGACGTGACCCTGCCGGGACGACGTCTGACGTGCGGCACCAGGCATCCGATTACCCTGGTCATCCAAGAGGTCTGCGATATCTTTGCCGGTCTGGGGTTCTCGGTGGCCGAGGGTCCCGAGATCGAGCACGACTGGTACAATTTCGAGGCGCTCAACTTCCCTCCCGATCATCCCGCCCGCGACATGCAGGACACCTTCTTTGTGGAAAACAACCTCCTGCTGCGCACCCACACCTCGCCGGTGCAGATCCGCACCATGCTCAAGCAGAAACCGCCGCTGCGTATCATCGCCCCCGGCACGGTCTACCGTTGCGATTCCGACGCAACCCATTCACCCATGTTTCACCAGATCGAAGGTCTGATGGTGGACAAGGGGGTCACATTCGGTGATCTGAAAGGTATGCTGACGGTATTTACTAATCAGCTCTTCGGCCAGAAAACTGCCGTCCGCCTGCGGCCCAGCTTCTTTCCCTTTACCGAGCCGTCGGCCGAGGTTGACATCGCCTGCGTAATCTGCGGCGGCAAGGGCTGCCGGGTCTGCAAGCAGAGCGGCTGGCTGGAGATCCTGGGGGCCGGCATGGTCGATCCCGAGGTCTACCGGCATGTCAATTATGATGCGGAGGAAATTTCCGGCTTTGCCTTCGGCATGGGCATCGAGCGGATCGCAATGTTAAAGTATGGCATTAACGATATGCGGCTGTTGTTCGAGAATGACGTGCGTTTTCTCCGTCAATTCTAGGCGTCGTGTATAAAAACTCATTTAATGGTGTCACTCTATGAAAGTTACCTATAACTGGCTCAAGGAATTCGTTGATTTTGATCTTTCTCCCGAGCAGCTGGCTGATCTGCTGACCATGCTGGGTCTGGAAGTCGAGGGCATGGAGAAGCAGGGTTGCGGGATGGACGATGTGGTCGTGGCCCTGGTCGAGGAAAAGCGCCCGCATCCCAATGCCGACAAACTCTCGCTCTGCCGGGTGAACAACGGCAGCGAGGTGCTGTATGTGGTCTGCGGCGCCCAGAACTTCAAACAGGGTGACAGCGTCGCCCTGGCGCAGATCGGTGCGGTTCTGCCCGGTGATTTCAAGATCAAACGTTCCAAGATCCGCGGCGAAGAGTCCTGCGGCATGCTCTGTTCCGAGAAGGAGCTGGGATTGGCCGCGGAGAGCCCCGGCATCATGGTTCTCCCCCAGGGACTGACCCTTGGGACGCCGGTATTCGAGGCCCTGGGGCTCAAGGATGTCCTGTTGGAGATCGGACTGACGCCCAATCGCGCCGACTGTCTGAGCGTCGCCGGGATCGCCCGCGAAATTGCCGCCAAGCTTGGCACACGGGTACGCTATCCGGACATGACCATTGCCGAGGGCGCTACCCCGGCGGATGCCACGATCAGTGTGACGGTCGAGGATACTGACCTGTGTCCCCGCTACGCCGCCCGCTACATCTCGGGCTGCCGGATTGCTCCTTCTCCCCAGTGGCTGGTCAAGCGGCTCAACGCGGTCGGCATGCGTTCCATCAGCAATGTAGTCGATGTCACCAATCTTGTGATGATGGAACTCGGCCACCCGCTGCACGCCTTTGATTGCGACCGGCTGGAAGGTCACCGGATCGTGGTCCGCAGGGCAGGCAAAGGGGAGTTGTTCACCACGCTTGATGATCAGCAGCGCACACTCAACGCCGATGACCTGGTCATCTGCGATGCCACGCGTCCGGTGGCCCTGGCCGGGGTCATGGGCGGGCTCAATTCGGAAATCACCGATACCACCAGCAATATTCTGCTGGAAAGCGCCTGGTTCAGGCCGGCCGCCATCCGGCGCACCAGCAAACGCCTCGGCCTGCATACGGAGTCGTCCCACCGTTTCGAGCGCGGCGCTGACATCGGCATGGTCACTCGCGCACTGGACCGGGCCGCGTCGTTGATTTCAGAATTGTCGGGGGGCACCGTTGCCCGGGGTGTCGTGGATGTGTACCCCGCTGAAATCAATCCGCCTGCCATCAGCATACGTCCCGAACGCGCCAGTGCCCTGTTGGGGATAGAACTGTCACGCCAGGAAGTGACCGATATCCTTGTGCGACTGGAATGCATCGTTCACGAGACCGGCGCGGGCGCTCTTGAGGTGGTTCCACCCACATATCGCATAGACCTGGAACGTGAAATAGACCTGGTGGAAGAAGTTGCGCGGATGAAGGGTTTTGATGCCATACCCGCCACCATGCCTATCGCTCGCGTCGTATCCGACCTCCCCACGCTGCACCAGCGCCTGGAGCGTACGGTCCGGGATATCCTGGTCGGCCATGGCATGAACGAGATCATCAATTTCAGCTTTATATCGCCGGATGCGGCCGACAAGCTGCTGCTGCCGGCCGACGATATCCGTAGAATAGCCATAAAACTGGCCAATCCGCTGGTGGCGGAACAGTCCGTTATGCGGACCAGTCTCCTGCCCGGTGTGCTGGATGCCGTTGCCCGCAATACCAGTTTCCGCACCACGGATCTCAAGCTGTTCGAGATCCGGCGCAGGTATCTGCCGACTGCGCAAGAGATGCCCCATGAACCGCTCTGCATAGCCGGAGCGCTTACCGGTTCACGGGCCGCTACCAGCTGGTGTTCCACCCCGGAAGCGGTTGATTTCTATGACGTGAAAGGGATCGTCGAAAATTTGCTTGAACTCCTTAACATCCGGAGTGTCACTTGTGTTGCCGATACACCGGAGCCGTACTACCACCCCGGTAAATCCTGCAGCGTCATGGTGGGAAGGACGCTGGTGGGATCGTTCGGCGAAATACATCCGGTGGTCCAGGCGAATTTCGAGATCGAGAAGCCGGTCTACGCCTTTGAGATCGATTTTGCAAAACTTGTCTCCCTTTCAAAGCCGACGCCCGCCATCACGTCTCCTTCACGTTTTCCGGACAGTACCAGGGATAGTGCCTTGCTTGTCCCGGATGAAGTCCCGGCAGAGCGTATTCTGGAGTGCGTCAGGTCGGTCAAGGCGCGCGAGATCGAGCAGGTCGAAATATTCGATCTGTACCGGGGAACAGGCATTCAGGAAGGCTTCAAGAGCATCGCCATCCGCATCCGCTATCGTTCCTACGAACGTACGCTGACCGATGATGAAATCGCTGCCATTCATGCCAAAGTGATCGCCCTATTAATAAATAAACTAAATGTATCAATAAGATAAAAACCTGTTGCGAAATGGAATTCCCTGTGTTATAAAAACTTCCCTTCGTATTTTAATAAGTAAATCGTACAGATAGAGGTTGTTATGACCAAGGCTGACATCGTTGAACGTATTCACCAGAAGATCGGTTTTTCCAAAAAAGAATCGTCCGAAATGGTTGAGTCGGTTTTCAGTATTCTCAAGAATACTCTTGAATCGGGCGAGAAGATCAAGATTGCCGGCTTCGGCAATTTTGTCGTCAAACAGAAAGCTGACCGCCGTGGACGTAATCCTCAAACCGGTGACACCATCACCATCGCTGCGCGTCGCATCCTTACGTTCAAGCCAAGCCAGGTGCTCAAAAACTCTATCAACACTCCAACGAAAGAGGCCAAATAAGCGCATTGACCCATGGGCACAACCTTTCCCGACAAATTGTATTACAAGATCGGCGAGGTAGCCCAGATGGCAGGCGTTAGAACCTCGGTACTCCGGTTCTGGGAGACCGAGTTCGATTTTCTGCGGCCGGAAAAAAGTTCAAAAGGTCAGAGACTCTATTCGAAACAGGAAGTTGATCTTGTTTTGCAGGTTCGGCGGCTACTGTATGATGAAAAATTCACCATAGAGGGTGTCAAAAGAAGGATTTCTCCCAAAGGCAGACTGATCAATTCAGATGATTTCCTGCCGGCGGTTATGGTAGTTGATCACACTGTTTTGTTGCAAGAGATTAAGTCCGCGTTGCAGGTATTGCGGAGTCAGATGTAACAACGGGTTATTTTCGGGGCGTAGCGCAGCCTGGTAGCGCACTAGACTGGGGGTCTAGTGGTCGCAAGTTCAAATCTTGTCGCCCCGACCATATAAAACAGGCACTTACGAGATTGTAGGTGCCTGTTTTTTTGCCAACTGTGAGCGTTCTGTGAGCAGTCGTTCAAATCCAACCCATCCGGTGAAGGTTGAATGTGATATTTTCTGTGCCTGCTGGCTTCTGAAAACCTGGGCTTTCTCCCAATTTCTTTTCTACCGGCTGGCGGATGCGCGTGGCGATATTGTCTCCCATGCCCCGATTTGCAAACGGAGCTTTTGCCGAGGGGGGGCAAGAGGGACGTAGCTGCTTTATTGCTTTAGGTGTAGCAATGTGAAGTTTCCAAACATCGGCACGACTTGCCCAAAAGACGGCGGGTCAGCTTCAATCCCGTTGGGTGCATTAATTCCATTAGGTAATCCCCCGGATCTACCCGTGGATTTCCGAAAGTCAAGCAACGCAATAAAATCTCTTCCGCATTTCTCTAACGCTGAATTCCGCACGGAGTGGGCTCTGCGTACTGCCGCCCTGAAAAAAAACACATCAACTGTCCATAGCTGATGCAATCATTGTGACAATGCAAAATGCACGGAAAACATAAACGCCCCGCCCCTGGAAAGGGGAGCGGGGCGTTATCATGTGCGCAGGATGAGATGAACCGTCTATGTGCCTAACTTGCCCCGGATCGCTTCGACCACGTAATAGGCGTCGTTAATGGCGGTATAGATCAGGTTGGGGTGTTTTTCCTCGGCGATGGAGCCTGCACTGATCTTCATGTAGGAAGGCGATATGGCGCCGCCGATAACATAGACACCTTTGCGGGTGGATTCAAACTCGCTGGTCAGCAGTATCAGGCGTTCGCCTTCCTTGGCGATCTTGCAGACCCCGGCCGTGCAGGCGATGCTCTGGATGTTGAGCTTGTCGAAGATCGGGACCGGCCCCTGGGAACCGATGCAGGCGATGACGTTCTGCATAGGAAAACTCATGCCATGGTACACGTCGACGCCGTCCGCCTGCTGAAACACGTTGATGCGGATGACCAAGCGGTCGACCCCCTCCTCGTCAACTTCACCGATACGGGGCATCGACCCGGGCAGGAGGCGGATGTTGCCTCCCAACAGGATCTCTTCTCCCAGGCGCTGGGCGGTTTCCTTGTTGACATCGAAGGTCTCGGCCATGTGGGCCCAGTAGACCGGCAGCTTGTCATTAACTTCGCGCTTGGCCTTGAGGATGTTGATGATCACGTCGGCCGCCGTGTTGCCGCCGCCGATCACCAGCGTCTTGATACCGATATATTTACCGGGGTCGTCAACGTTCTTGGCCACCATCTTGGCGTCACCGTAAACCGTCAGCTCCCGCGGGATATTGCTGCCGAAAGAGAGCACAACCTTTTTGCCCTTGAAGTTGCCTTTGGAGGTGATTACAGTCAGGCCGTCGCGCTCTTCCTTGATGTCCTCAAAGGCCACATCGGTCTGGACGTTCAGGTTCTCGTGCTGGACAAAGTGCTGGACATACTGCAGGTAGCTTTCCACGGTAACCGGTTTGTCGGGCGGCCGCAATTCATCGACCATGAACGGTTCCGGGGCATCCTTGGGTTTGGAGGCGTACACCAGCTTGCCTTCAGGATACGTATTGGCAATCCCCTGGAAAATGGCCTTGCCGGATTCCAGCACCAGATAGGAAAGGCCGTGCTTATGGCAGAGATAGGCGGTGGAAAGCCCCGCCGGCCCGCCTCCTATGATCAGTACGTCATAAAGTGTGTTCATGGCGTTCCTCGGCTCGTAAATTAATGAGAAAATATACTATTAACTATATACCACGCCGCTGGTGAAAGATAAAGGTTTTCGCCAACCCGGAAAGGCTTCCGAAGACAGACGTGTACGTATAATAATTAGTTTTGTTTTGCTCTGGTTGCGGTACAATGTCCTATCACATACTACGGGAGGACATCATGGAAGATAGAGAAAACAAGGTTGCCGCCGCCGCATTGCTGATTTTGGCAGGAGGGATTGTGGGTGCCGGATTGGCACTGCTTTTTGCCCCCCAGACCGGTCAGAGGACGCGCAAGGATATCGTGCGCTATGCCAGGAAATCGAAAACCCGCGCCGACGAGGCGGTCGAAGACCTTTCCGCCAATATCAGTGACCTGGTGGATACCATCGGCGACAAGGCCGAGGATTTGCTGGAAAAGGGCAAAGGGGTTGCCGGCAGTGCCCGCAAGGACCTGATCAGCCTGATCGAAGAAGGTGCCTCGCGGCTGGAGCAGTTCCGCACTAAACTGAGAAGGACGTAGCCTTACGGTAAACCGGGAGGTTCGTGAGCAGCCGGGGGCAGAGGTTTCACTGTGCCTGCCGGCTGCTCTTTGTTGTTCGGGTTCTTCTGCTTCACATCATCAATTATTGGTGCGCTCGGATTTGACGGCGTTGTTACGCCGTTGGGCTGAATCACTTTAAAGTTCTGATCCTTCACTTTCGGCTCTTTCGGCTGGGCTTCCCTGGCTTTTGGTTCTTTCTGCTTGCCGTCAATAGCTTTTGCTGAACGAATCATGGAAATATCGCCGTAATAGGCGACCGCCGACTCGCCGGTATTGTCGGTGTCGGTCATCAGCGCAATCGCCCCGATCCGGGGCGGCTCCTCTCCGAAAAAGACCCGGTAATCCTCATAGATATTGCGCTGGTGGAATGTCCAGCGCCCGGCCAGTTCTTCCCCCGAATCTACCGCAACAGTAATGATATTTGACGTGAACGGGCTGACAACGTGCTCCCCCTTGGGAAGCTTGTTGGCCCAGACATAGCTGATAGCTCGCGTCTTGCTGAAAAAACCGCGCGGAAAAACCACGTACACCCGGGCAGCAAAATCATCGCCATCCTTTGTTCTTTCATCGCCTTTCTTGATAATATGATCGATTTTCCAGGACCATTTCAGGGTGGAGTATTCCTTCGGGTCCAGATTGACGGTGTAGATCCTACCGGAAGCTGAATTTTTGCTGTGGGCAACCAGCACCGTCCGGTCATTGTCCTTGGACAGATTATAGGTGGTTTTGGGTTTCAGCAACCCGATGGTCTGTTCTTTCCAGCCGGTCAGGTCACTGGCGCTGAATTTGCCCAGATGGAGCTCGTTCTCCGTGGAACCCGACGGTGTCCCGATCAGGATGCATACGATGAAGATAAGTAGGATTTTCATGGAAGGCCTGTCAGTCCGCTGCAATACTGACCGTCATATCGCCGGCAGCTGGAATCAGTTGATTGAAGTAATTGATTGTCGCGAAATTCCGCGAAGTCAGCGGCGGGGCCGTGGAGCTGTGCCGCCCGACATAAATCAGGTATTTGATGGCATAGCCTGCCGCTGTAATAAGGTTGGCCTCGCTGTCTTCACCCAGCATGGTCCTGTGCGGGTCATAGGGAATGAATCTCTGCAGCGCATGCCAGAAGCGACCGTCTTCCTTGGGCAGCCCGACCTGATGGGCCGAGACAATGCCGTCGAAATATCCGCCGATCAGGGTCTTCCGCATCTTGAGATCGAGGGTTTTCGAGTGGGCATTGGTGACCAGCCAGATCGATTTGCCGTGCTGCTTCAGAAAGAGCAGGAATTCAATGACAAACGGATGAACGGCGATCAGGTGCTCAACCTCCCTTTTCAGCAGGGGGATGTCGAGACCCAGGCGATCTGACCAGTAGTCCAGGTCGGTCCAGTTGAGCGTGTTTTCCTGCGACCTGAACAGGGCGTACAGGTGTTCGCGGGCAAAAGCGAGGTCAGCTCCATTTATGGCTGCCCAGCGGGTCGGCACATGCTCCAGCCAAAAATGATCGTCAAAATGCCGGTCCAGCAGGGTGCCGTCCATGTCCAGAAGGACGGTGTCTATGTCGTGCCAGTTGATCTGCATGAATCTGTGTCCATCCCTTGAATGATTCAGCAGTATCGCATCATTGTTTTGTAAATGTCCAGTCGGCAACGGCCCCGTCTATCTTCATCCCGATCCCGGAGCCCGGATTGGCAGCCAGGTGGCGCAGTAGGGCAAAGACCGCTTCCACCTCATCCGGCCTTCCCAGTTTCGTGGCAATGGCGAGGGCCGTCAGACCCTGCGACTGCTTTGCCATAACTTCGACAAGCGTCTTCTGGAGTGAAATGACGGCGCCGGCCGCTTTCTTGCCGGCCTCCACACCCGGCTGGTGATAGGCGTTGATGTTGATCAGGCTGGCGTACAGTCCCACACTGCGCTCGAACAGGGCGATCAGCGCGCCGATGGTCCCGGCATCCACCGTATCCACGGTAATCGTCATGGATTCGCGACCATTCTCGTAGAGCGCGCTGCGGGTGCCCTGGAAAAAGCCGAACAGGAAGTCGCCGCTGGTCACGCCGTTTTCAACCTGCATTGACAGGCCCGCACGGTCCTGCAGCACCTCGATAAAGGTCACGAAGAAATTGGCCACGCCCTCGCGCAGCTGTTGCACATAGGCGTGCTGATCGGTGGAGCCCTTGTTGCCGTAGACCGTCAGTCCCTGATTGACGCTCTTTCCATCCAGGTCCAGCTCCTTGCCGATGGACTCCATGATCAGCTGCTGCAGGTAGCGCGAGAAGAGCAGCAGACGGTCCTTGTAGGGCAGCATGACCAGATCCTTTTCACCGCAGCCATTCGTGGCATGGTGCCACATCAGGGCCATCAGGGCGGCGGGATTGCGCAGGGTCTCCGTCCGGCGGGTTAGGGTGTCGCACTCCCCGGCGCCGTCCAAGAGCGCCAGAATATCGATGCCCTGCAAGGCCGCCGGGAGCAGACCCACAGCCGAGGTCACCGAGGTGCGGCCGCCGACCCAGTCCCACATGGGGAACCGTTCGATCCAGCCTTGTGCGACTGCCAGAGCATCCAGCTCGCTGCCGGTCCCGGTCACCGCCACGGCACAGCGCGGAAAATCAAGGCCGGCTCTTGTGTAGGCCGCCTGCGCCTCCAGCATGCCGTTGCGGGTCTCCTTGGTGGAGCCGCTCTTGGAAATGACCACAACCAGGGTCCGGGCCAGATCGTGACCTAGTTCGCCAAAGACACGATCCATGCCGTCCGGGTCGGTGTTGTCCAGGAAGAACGGCCGCATGGCGTCAGCGGGCGAGGAGAGGGCGTCAGACACAAACTGCGGCCCCAGGGCCGAGCCGCCAATGCCGATCACCAGAAAGTTTCTGAAGCGCTCGCCGGAAGGAGTTGCCAGCTCTGCCGTGTGTACCCGGTTGCTGAATTTCAGCACCTGCGCGACCGTATCGTCGATCTCCCGGCGCAGTTCCGGCGTGGGAGCCAGCGCTGAATTGCGCAGCCAGTAGTGGCCGACCATGCGACCTTCGTCCGGATTGGCGATAACGCCCTTCTCCAGTTCCGCCATGGCCGAAAAAGCCCGCTGCATGGCCGGTTCCATCCGCTCGAAGAAACCGTCGTCGAAATTCATGCGGCTGATGTCCAGCGAGAGCGATATTTCAGGACAGGAGCAAAGATATCTGGTGTAGCGTTGCCACAGTTCGGATTTGTTCATGGTAATTCTCCTCATGTGTTGGACTACAAAAAAGGCGGGGTTGCCCCCGCCCTTTGTATCTCAGTATGTTACAACCTATTTCTTAATGTTGTAGAACACATCGTGTCCCTTGAAGACCGATGTGCTGTCCAGTTCGTCTTCGATACGCAGCAGCTGGTTGTACTTGGCGACGCGGTCGGTGCGGCAGAGCGAGCCGGTTTTGATCTGGCCGGCGTTGACCGCCACGGCCAGGTCGGCCAGGGTGGTGTCCTCGGTCTCACCGGAACGGTGGGAAATGACCGTGGTGTAACCGGCGCGCTTGGCCATTTCGATCGCCTCCAGGGTCTCTGTCAAGGTACCGATCTGGTTGAGCTTGATCAGGATTGAGTTGGCGATGCCTTTCTGGATGCCTTCCTTGAGGATTTTGGGGTTGGTAACGAACAGGTCGTCGCCCACGATCTGGATGCGATCACCCAAGCGGTCGGTCAGCAGCTTCCAGCCGTCCCAGTCGTTTTCGGCCATGCCGTCTTCGATGGAGATGATCGGGTACTTGTTGACCAGGTTTTCGTAGAAGTCGACCAGCTCGACCGGAGTCTTGACCTTCTGGGTCTCGTTCTCCAGGGTGTACGTGCCATCCTTGAACAGTTCCGACGAAGCCACGTCCAACGCCAGCAGCACGTCTTCGCCAGGCTTGTAACCGGCCTTGACGATGGCCTCCATGATGACTTCCAGGGCCTCCTCGTTGGACGTGAGGTTGGGGGCGAAACCGCCTTCGTCGCCGACGGAGGTGTTGTAACCCTTACTTTTCAGCACAGTTCTGAGGGTGTGAAAGATCTCGGCGCCCATGCGCAGGGCCTCCTTGAAGCTCCCGGCGCCGGCCGGCATGATCATGAATTCCTGGATATCGACGTTGTTGTCGGCGTGGGCGCCGCCGTTGATGATGTTCATCATCGGCAGCGGCAGCTCGCGGGCATTGGCTCCGCCGATGTACTTGTAGAGGGGCAGCCCGGCTTCTTCGGCAGCAGCCTTGGCCACGGCCAGTGAAACGCCCAGAATGGCGTTGGCGCCCAGCTTGCTCTTGTATTCGGTGCCATCCAGCTCCAGCATGCGCATGTCGATGCCCACCTGATCATTGGCATCCATGCCGATGATCTCTTCGGCGATCTCGTTATTGACGTTATCAATTGCCTTCAGAACACCCTTGCCGAGATAGCGGGCCTTGTCGCCGTCACGCAGCTCAAGTGCCTCGCGCACACCCGTGGATGCCCCGGACGGAACCGCGGCGCGGCCGAAGGCGCCCGATTCGAGGTGAACTTCCACCTCCAGTGTGGGATTCCCGCGGGAATCAAGGATCTCTCTGGCATACACATCTACAATTTCACTCATTGACTTACCCCTTTGCATGGAATGGATACGGAGGGAGATGAAATCTCCGTGAAATAAACCTGAGTTTCTATAGCACAGAAATCGCAAAAATACAGCCACAGCGCAAAAAAATGTGGGTGTGCCCTAAGGCTTCACATTGCCGGCTAATAATGCTATGAAGAAAGGTATGCGTTTCAGGCACGATGCAACAGGAGTCAACCATGTCCTCCGATGTTCTTGACAGACTCACCATAGACAAATCGCGACAGATGAAGGTGCGTACCGGCAAGGGCAGGATGCGGGCTGTCGCCGCTGCTGTGTTTATTCTTATCGCCGTGGTGGTTGTACTGTATTTCCGCACCAGAGCGGTTTCCATAGAAACCACCAGCGTCAGCCAGGTCTATCCCACCCAGTCCTTTACCCTGCTGAATGCCAGCGGTTATGTGGTGGCCCAGCGCAAGGCCGCAGTTGCCGCCAAGACGACCGGCCGCCTGGAGTGGCTGGGGGTGGAGGAGGGCAGCCTGGTCCGGTCGGGACAGGTGATCGCCCGGCTGGAAAACAGGGACTTGCAGGCTCTCCTTTTGCAGGGCAAGGCCGCCCTGCAGAACTCCAAGGCCGTGCTGGAACAGGCTAAAGCCGAACTGGTCGATGCCAAACAGTCCTTTGCCCGTCAAAAACAGCTGCTGGGGCAGGGGGTTGTCTCGCAGGCCTATCACGATGCCGCCGAAGCCCGCTACAAGCGCGCCGTTGCCTTGGTCAGCGGGGCCGAAGCCGGTATCCGTTCCTCGGCTGCTGCGCTGCAGGGCGCCTCGGTCAACCTGGATTACAGCCTGATCCGCGCCCCGTTCGATGGAGTTGTATTGACCAAAAACGCCGATGTGGGCGACATCATCACCCCGCTGGGCGCGGCGGCCAATGCCAAGGCAGCCGTGGTGACGATTGCGGACATGAACTCTCTGCAGGTGGAGGTGGATGTGTCGGAGTCCAACCTGGGACAGGTACACAAGGGCCAGCCCTGTGAGATCCTGCTGGATGCGCTGCCGGGTACCCGTTTCCGGGGTGTCGTTCACACGGTTGTACCGACCGCCGATCGCTCTAAGGCCTCGGTCATGGTCAAAATCCGCTTTGTCGATATGGATAGCCGCATCCTGCCGGAGATGAGTGCCAAAGCCGCCTTTCTGGAGCACGAAGCCGGCAGGAATGACCTGCTGCCGCGCATTGCCCTGAATCCTGCTGCCATTGTCACGCAGGGAGACCGGGAAGGGGTTTATCTGGTCAAGAATGACACGGTCGTCTTCACCGCGATCAAGAGGGGCGGCAGACTGGGTGATCTGGTGGAAGTCAGCGGAGTGAAATCGGGCGACAAGCTGGCCTTGAAACCGCTCGATAAGTTAAAAAATGGCACACGGGTCGTGCTGCCTGAGAGGAAGTAGGCCGTGACCGGGCCAGTGTTGGAAACGGTTTCCGATCCGAACATCATCGTCAGCATCCGGGGCGTGGTCAAGTCCTACCGGCGCGGAAGCCAGACCGTGGCGGTGCTGGAGGACATCTCTCTGGATATCCAGCGGGGCGAATTCCTGGCCCTGATGGGGCCGTCCGGGTCCGGCAAGAGCACCCTGCTCAACCTGATCGCCGGTATCGATAAGGTTGACAGCGGCTCGATCATCATTAACGGAGCGGATATCACCGCACTGGATGAATCGACCCTGGCTGACTGGCGGGCGGCTCACGTGGGATTCATCTTCCAGTTTTACAACCTGATCCCGGTACTGACCGCCTTCGAGAACGTCGAGCTGCCCCTGATGCTGACATCGCTTTCACGCCGTGAACGCCGCGAGCATGTCCAGGCAGCCTTGTCCCTGGTCAGCCTGAATGACCGCCTGGATCATTATCCGTCCCAACTGTCCGGGGGGCAGCAGCAGCGAGTCGCCATTGCCAGGGCGGTGGTGTCCGACCCCTCTATCCTGGTGGCCGACGAACCAACCGGCGACCTGGACCGGGTCTCGGCCGGAGAGATCCTCGGCCTGATGGGGCGCTTGAACAGCGAATTCGGCAAGACGATCATCATGGTGACCCACGATCCCCGGGCCGCCGAAAAGGCCCGCACCATCCGCCATCTTGATAAGGGCGTGATCGTCGATGTATATCCTTAAAATCATCATCCGCAATACTCTGCGCCACCGCCTGCGCACCGGCTTGACGATTCTGGGGATCACCATCGCCATCCTGGCCTTCGGTCTGCTCAGAACCATCGTAGGGCTGTGGAATGTCGGTGTGGAGCGCTCTCTGGCAACCCGCCTGGTTACACGGAACGCCATTTCGCTGGTATTCTCGCTGCCGATCTCCTACCTGGACAGGATCCGTCAGGTCCCCGGCGTCAAGAGTGTCTCCTATGGCAACTGGTTCGGCGGCATCTATATTGACGAGAAATATTTTTTCGCCAGTGAGGCCATAGAACCGAGCAGTTTTCTGGAACTGTATCCCGAGTTCATCCTGGAACCGGAGCAGAAAACGGCCTTCATCCGCGACCGGAAAGGGTGTATTGTCGGACGCAAGCTGGCCTCCCGCTACGGCTGGAAGCCGGGTGACCTGATCACCCTCAAGGGGACCATCTTCCCGGGGCAGTGGGAGTTCGTGCTGCGGGGTATCTTCAAGGGTGCCGAGAAGAATACCGAAGAGCGCGTACTGTTTTTTCACTGGGAGTATCTGAACGAGACGCTCAAGAAAACCGTTCCCCGTCGCGCCGACCAGGCCGGTTTTTACCTGATCGGGATCACCAGGCCGGATCAGGCCGCCCAGGTATCGCAGGATGTGGACCGGATCTTCAAAAACTCCCTGGCTGAAACCCTGACGGAGACCGAAAAAGCCTTTCAGCTCGCTTTTGCCTCCATGACCGAGGCCATCATGGTGGTGATCCAGATCGTATCGTACCTGGTGATTGTCATCATCATGGCGGTTGTGGCCAATACCATGGCCATGACTGCCCGGGAGCGGATCGGGGAGTATGCCATCTTCAAGGCCATGGGGTTCCGCGGTGGGCATATCGCCGGGATGGTTTTCGGAGAATCGCTGCTGATCACGATGACCGGCGGCCTGCTCGGCATCCTTTTGACCTTTCCGGTCGGACAGTTGTTCGGTGACATGCTGGGCGACTATCTGCCGTCCTTCCAGGTCAAACCGTTGACGATCTGGCTGGATATCGCCTTTGCACTGTTTGTCGGCTGTGTTGCCGGAATCATTCCCACCCTGCGGGCCGTCAGGATCCGGATTGCCGACGGCTTGCGCAGGATCGGATAGCAACTGAACTCAAGAAGGGGAGTCGATGATGAAAACCAGAATCCTGGTTGTTGATGACGAACGGAGTATGCGGGAGATGCTCTCGATCCTGCTGGAGCGGGAGGGGTATGAGGCCGTGGAGGCAAAGGATGGCAAGGACGCCTTGCAGCTCTTTGAATCCTCCGTTTTCGACCTGGTCATCTCCGATATCCAGATGCCGGGAATGAACGGTATCGAGCTGCTGGCCCGCATCAAAGAGCTCACGCCGGAGATCCCGGTGCTGATGATTACCGCCTTTGCCACTGCCGAACAGGCGGTTGACGCCATCAAGCTGGGTGCCTTTCACTACTTTACCAAGCCGTTCAATAATGATGAAATCAGGGCGCTGGTCCGTAATGCCCTCGAAAAGCGCGCCCTGAAACAGGAAAATATCCTACTCAAGCGTGATGCGCAGGCCCGGGACGGTTTCTGCGGCATCATCGGCAAGAGTCCCCGCATGCGCGAACTGTTCGCCATGCTTCAGAAGGTGGCCGGCAGTCTCAGCAGTATCCTGATCCTGGGTGAAAGCGGCACCGGCAAGGAACTGGCCGCCCGTGCCATACATACCAGCAGTGCCCGCCATGGCAAACCCTTTGTGGCGGTAAACTGCGGCGCCATTCCCGAGACACTGATCGAGAGCGAACTGTTCGGCCACAAGAAAGGCGCCTTTACCGGTGCCGTTGCCGACCGACCCGGGCTGTTCGAACAGGCCGAGGGAGGGACGCTCTTCCTGGACGAGATCGGCGAATTGCCGCTGCTGCTGCAGACCAAACTCCTGCGGGTGCTCCAGGAACGTGAATTCAGGAGGGTCGGTGATGCGGTTGTCAGAAAGACCGATGTACGCGTACTGACCGCCTCCAATCGCGATTTGCAGGAACAGGTCGCCGGCGGAGGGTTTCGCGAAGACCTGTATTACCGCGTCAACGTGGTGCAAATCACTATGCCGCCCCTGCGGGACAGGATCGAGGATATCCCGCTGCTTACGGATTACTTCTTCAGGAAATTCTGCGGTGGGGAGCACAGCGGCGAAACCATTACCCCCGCCGCCCTCAAGTTGCTGATGAACTATCCCTTTCCGGGAAACATCCGCGAGCTGGAAAACATTGTCGAACGCAGCCTGGTCCTCGACCGGACGGTCATCTCCGAAGGCAGCCTTCCGGACCAGGTTCGGGCCGGGCGTAGCAACCTTTGCCCGAGCGGCGAGGTGCTGATTCCCGATGAGGGCATGCAGCTGGAACCACTGCTGGAGGATCTGGAGAAAAAATATCTGTTGAAGGCGCTGGAGAAAACCGGCGGAGCCAAGAAGAAGGCCGCCGACCTGCTGGGTATGTCCTTCCGTTCGTTTCGCTACCGGTTGGCCAAATTCGGCCTGGATTCGGGCGAAGAGTGAGCAATGGTTCGTCGTATCGTCACATCCTTGTAGTAGTCTCTCTTTTTGTGTACTATCAAGAGCTACTATCTGCCATTACAACCTGACCTACGGGAGTTGCCATGTATAAACTGATGATCCGCACGAGCTTTGCCGCTGCCCATAACCTGATCAACTATCAGGGAGATTGTGAAAACCTCCATGGCCACAACTGGAAGGTTGATGTGACGGTGATCACCAGTGAGCTTGACAAGGCCGGTCTGGGCGTCGATTTCAAGGTTCTCAAGCGTGAAGCCGGTGTCATCATCCAGGAGCTTGATCACAAATACCTCAATGACAACCCGGCCTTCGACAACATCTCACCCTCATCCGAGCACATAGCCCGCTATCTGTATCATCGCATCTCGGAGCGGCTCAACAACGACGTTATCAAGGTTGATTCGGTGGCCGTGTGGGAATCGGACAATGCCTCGGCCACATACTATGAATGACCTTGTCCAGATCAGCGAGATTTTCTCTTCGATCCAGGGAGAGGGCAGTCTGGCTGGCAGGAGACAGATCTTCATCCGGCTGTCGGAATGTAATCTGCACTGCAGCTACTGCGACACCGACCATGTCGGGGGGGATACCTGCCGCATGGAAACCAGCCCCGGTTCGACGCTGTTCAGGCATCTACCCCAGCCGCTGCCCCTGAACGATCTCCTTTTGATCGTGAAGAAGTGGTGCAGCAGTCTGCCGGGGGCGCATCACTCGATCAGTATAACCGGCGGTGAGCCGTTGCTGCATGCGGACAGTCTCAGCCGGTGGCTGCCCGAACTGCGTCAGCTGCTACCGATCCATCTGGAGACCAACGGCACCATGCACATCGCCCTGGAACAGGTTATTCACTATGTCGACTATGTCAGCATGGACATGAAACTGCCCTCCACATCGGGATGCACCGAGCACCTCTGGGATCTGCATCGGGAGTTTTTGTGCTGCGCGCACGGCCGAAATGCCTCGGTCAAGGTCGTCATCAGCAATGCTACCCTTCTGGACGAGATCGGGCAGGTCTGCAGCATCATCGAAGGTGTCGATCGGGCAACACCCCTGTTCCTGCAGCCGTTATCCCTTGCAGGTGGCGGGATCGGCATCACTGTCGGGCACATGCTGCGACTCCAGGAGGCTGCCTCGGCGCGTCTGCCGGATGTGCGGGTGATTCCGCAGATGCATCGAATGCTGGGGGTGCTGTGATTATCGAAGAGATGACCATGACCGGTTTTGAAGCCGGTCTGGCCAAAAGCAGAACCGTGCTGATCCCGTTCGGATCGGTTGAGGAGCATGGCCCGCATCTGCCGCTGTCCACCGATACCCTTGAAGCCTATGAAGTCTGCCGAAAGGCTGCCGGGCGGATGCCGCTCTTTGTGGCGCCTCCCATCCATTACGGTAACTGCCGTTCCACCGCCTGCCACCCCGGTACGATCTCCATTTCAACCGCAACCCTCAAGGCGCTCTTTACCGATATCGTCAGCTCCCTGCGCAGTCACGGTTTGCGAAACTTCGTGGCATTGACCGGTCATGCCGGCGGGGCCCACCGCATGGCGCTACAGGATGCCGGTGAGGAACTGATCGCGCGTTTTGATGATATCGAGGTGGCCGTGGTGACCGAATATGACCTGGCCAAGGACGAGGGGCGGGGACTGATCGAGACCGCCGGTGATGCCCACGCCGGCGAGATAGAAACCTCGCGGATTCTACATTCCCATCCCCAGCTGGTCACGGGCAGTGCGCCCCGTGAATTTCCCTCATTCCCGCCCGGCATCCTGGTGCGGGACAAACGCCACTATTGGCCGGGCGGCGTCTGGGGCGACCCCGGCAAGGCCACGGCTGAAAAAGGCGCCAAACTGGAAGAACTGGTGGTGACCAGACTGCTCGCCTTGGTCAGGGAACTGGAAGGGGTTGACAATGCCGCACGCTGAAAAGATCATCAGGGTCTGCCCGCTGGGCGGCGATATTCAGGCCACGGTGAGTGACGTCACCCGTCACTATTTCGGGGGGTATTACCACGTCCGCATCCGGATCAGCGCTGATGTTGCCGTCTCTGAAGCCGCCTTCGCCGGACAGGCCGATTATCAGGATGCCCTCCAGCGCCTGGGAAGCTCGGTCCAGCTGAGCAGGACCCTGGAAAAGATGGCGGTGCCGGAGGGCGAGATCGACAGTGTTCGCCGGCATCTGCTGGAATCATTCGATGCCAATGTCCTGCCCTATCTCCAGCGGGATAATTTTGCCGGCAGCTTCGTGCTGAGTGAATACCGCAAGGCCCTCAAGCAGAGTGCGCCGACCTACCGACATCACCAGTGAATGAGGCAATTGCAACCATCGCTTCGCTAGCCTTCGGCGGCAACGGCGTCTGCCGGATCAACGGCAAGGTCTGTTTCGTACCCTTCAGCTGCCCGGGTGACGAGTTGCGGCTTGCGATTACGACTGAAAAACGCTCCTACCAGCTGGCCCGGATTGTCGAAGTACTGGTTCCCTCTCCGTTCCGGGTTACAGCCCCCTGCCCGGTTTTCGGCAGCTGCGGCGGCTGCGCCTGGCAGCATATCGATTACGCACAACAGCTTCTGGCTAAACAGCAGATCCTGACTGATGCACTCTGGCGCGGTGCGCGGGTGGAAGGCTCGTGCGTCAGGCCGGTAATTCCGTCACCGTCGCAGTACGGATACCGCAGCCGTGTGCAGTTCAAGCTGCATGCGGCTGCCGACCGGCTGCGGATCGGATTCTTCCGCAACAATTCCCACACGGTGGAAGATGCCGGTGAGGGGTGTCCCATCGCCCGGCCGCTGATCAACCAGGCGCTGTCGGCCCTGCGCGGGGTATTGGCTGCGTTTCCCGAAAAAACGGCCATTGCCGAGATCAGTATCAATTGTGCTGAAGTAGGCGCCGTGGCAGTGATCACCTACAACGGTCGGGATATCGGTGCGGCTGCGGCGTTTTTTCAGGAGCGGCGGGCCGACCTGGCACCCCTGACGGGCATGTTTCTGCGTACGGGCCGCACGGCCGCTCTGCGGAAAGTCTACGGCGATGAGCTGCTGACCTACACGTTGCCGGCAGCGGCAGCTGAAGCGCCGGCGATTCGGCTTTCCTACCAGTCGGGCGGATTCTCCCAGGTCAACCAGGACCAGAACAAGGCCATGCTGGAAGTTGTCAGGCGGCTGGCCAGTTTTCAAACCACGGAGAGCATACTGGACCTGTACTGCGGCAACGGCAACTTCTCGCTGCCCATAACCGGTGAGGTCGCCGGGGTCCTGGGAATCGAGGAAAACGCGGGCTCTATCGCGGCGGCCACTGCCAATATGACCGCCAATGGCATCAGCAATGCCGAATTCATCTGTGCCGATGCGGTTGCCGGTGTGCAGCAGCTTGCCGACGGGGGGCGGAGCTTTGATACGGTCATCATCGATCCACCGCGGGCCGGGGCGGCCGAGCTGGTCGGGGAACTGCACCGCCTGAATCCGGCCAGGATCATCTATGTCTCCTGTGATCCAAGTACGCTGGCCCGGGACTGCGCTCTGCTGGGGGGCAGCGGCTATCAGGTCCGGGAGTGCGTCCCGCTGGACATGTTTCCGCAGACCTATCACCTGGAAAGTGTTACCCTGCTCCAGAAACAATAAACGAGGTACAATATGAGTTTTTTGAAGAAGCTGTTTTCTGCACGCGGACCTGAAGAATATCTGAAAAAAGGTGACGCTCAATATGCTTCACAAAACTTCTACGAGGCGCGGACGGTCTACGAGGCCGGTCTGGATGCCTGCCGGGGCAGGGCTGGGCAGGAGGAGATCGCCCGAAGCCTGGAAATGAAAATTGCCGAGACCAACCGTGCCATGGCGGAGCTCAACCTGCACGAGGCGGAGCATGCTCTCCATAGAGGCGCTGCCGGCAAAGCCGTCGAGCATCTCGAACTGGCAAAAACGCTGACCGATGATGCAAAAATACGGGAAAAGGCGGATTGCCTGCTAGCCGGCATATCGGAAAAACACAATGATACAGAAGTTTTAGCTTCGGCGGCATCCTGTTCTTCCTGTTCGTCCGGCGTGCCGGACGGGCAGGAAAGCCCTCCTGAGATGGACTCAGACCTGCCAGCGCTGGAGCATTACGATCTGCTGATCCACCAGCTTCCGCCGGAGATGTATGAACTCTATTCCTCATTGGGAGAGGATTTTGCATGCATGTTCATCGCTGCCAGCCGGGACAGCCATCAGGAAGCGTTGGATTTGCTTGAAAAATGGTTCGATGGTTCCCACCCAGACATCTACAGTTATGAAAAGGGCAAAATCCTGCATCGGCTGGGCCGGACCAGTGAATCTGAAGCCTGTCTACGCCTGTCGATCAGCGCTAATAACCGTAATCCGCTGGCGCACCTCGGGCTGGCCCTGCTGCTTCTGGAAGATAATCGGCTTGATGAAGCGGCCCGGCAGCTTGACCGCATGATCGCCGAGGAGCACCTGACCGGACAAGCCCTGATGATGCGGGGTGAGGTGTATCAGCTTTCAGGCGAAACAGATGCTGCCATTAAGCTGTACGGCAGCCTGTTGGACACGCCCCTGGCCCGCTCAGCGGCAGAGAAACTGCATGATTTGCTGCTGGATTGCAACCGGCAGCCTGAAGCGGCCCACATATACAAGCGTTATCTCGGCAAGTGCCAGCACTGAACCCTGCTG
>JBBQXT010000003.1:0-60185 GCA_038209415.1 Geobacterales bacterium | reverse complement strand
CTGGAGCGAGGAGCACATGGGCATGAAATGGGACGGCGAATGGCATATCACCTACGAGGTCTTCCGCGACCTGGGGATCGCCTTCGGGGCTGTGATGGTCTTGATCTACGTACTGGTGGTGGCCTGGTTCCGCAACTTCATCACCCCGCTCGTGATCATGGCCCCCATTCCGCTGACCTTGATCGGTATCCTGCCGGGGCATGCCCTGTTCGGGGCCTTCTTCACCGCCACCAGCATGATCGGCTTTATCGCGCTGGCCGGGATCATTGTCAGAAACTCGATCATCCTGATCGACTTTACCGAGCTCAGGCGAACCGAGGGTATGCCGCTGGACGAAGCGATCATTGATGCCGGCGCAGTCCGTTTCCGACCGATCCTGTTGACTGCCGCGGCGGTTGTGGTGGGGAGTATCGTGATCATCTTTGACCCGATTTTCCAGGGATTAGCCATTGCCATGATGTGCGGCGAACTTGCCTCAACATCGCTCTCGATGATCACCATTCCGATCCTCTACTACCTGGCGCAGAGCTGGAAAGAACGGCGTGATGCCGGCAACATTGCAAAGTAAATTCAAGAGACCTCCGAGGTTTTAAAGACCTCGGAGGTCTCATCGCATTAAATTTGAGGGGGTTAGATGTTCTGGTCAAAAAATGCAAAACCGTCATTGGAAGGCATGGAACTGGCTGAGATCTGCCAGTTGGAAGCCGAGGCGCTGTACCGGTCCGGTACGCATCACTGTGCCGAAGCGGTCCTGGCGCCAATACGCAAACACTTTACACCTGATATGCCGGAGGCTGTGGTCAGAGCCGTATCCGGGTTCGGCGGCGGTTCCGGCGCAGGCTGCATCTGCGGCGCGGTATCGGCCGGTACCGTCGCCTTGGGACTGGTGCTGGCAGACAAGAAAGCCACCACGCACCTGACCAAGGAACTGCACAGCTGGTTCAAGGAGAAGTACGGGGTTACCTGCTGCAAGACCATCCGTCAGACTCACAAGGGCGCCTGCCCGGTGCTGACGGGTGAAGTTGCCGGAAAAATCGCTGAGATGCTCAGCAGACACTAGAAGGAGTCACACCATGAAAGAAGAATTCTATATCGAACGTATCGTCAGGATCGTGGCCGGCTCATTTGTCATGGTCTCACTGCTGCTGGCCCATTTCCACTCGCCCAACTGGCTCTGGCTCACCGGTTTCGTCGGCCTGAATCTGTTCCAGTCCGGATTCACCCAGTTCTGTCCAATGTTCAACATCCTGAGTAAAATGGGTGTGCCGAGATTTCCGAAGAGCTGATGCTGCAAATGAGGTTCCGCAGCGCCATGGTCGGATATACGCTGGAAGTGTACTGCCGGGAAGTCCGCAGGATAAAATCAATCAAGGAGAAGAGCACATATGATGAAGATAGTGATGGCGGTTGTGATGGTCTGCATGACATGGTCGCTGGCCTTGGCCGGTGTCCAGGATATTTCATCCCGTGAAGCGAAGGCCCTGCTGGAGAAAAACAGGAACATATTCCTGCTGGATGTCCGCACCCCGCAGGAGAACAGCCAGGCCAGGCTGTCCGGCAGCGTGCTGATCCCGATTGGTGAATTCGAGCGACGCATCGCTGAAGTGCCGAAAAACAAGACCATTCTGGTATACTGTGCCGTCGGTTCACGCTCGAAACCGGTGGCGGAGCTACTTTCTCAGCGCGGCTACAGAGAGGTCTACAACATGACTGACGGTATTATTGGCTGGTATCGCAACGGATTCCCCCTGCAACGCTGACGCCGTCAGGAAAACAGCCTCCCTGTCGGATGCCGCCTGCGGGCGGTTGTTCCCTTTTTTTCCGGGTACTCCGGCAGCAGAAACCGGCCAGCCCACATCCAGCGACACCTTCAGGAAGGG
This sequence comes from Geobacterales bacterium, assembly GCA_038209415.1. Classification (GTDB taxonomy): domain Bacteria; phylum Desulfobacterota; class Desulfuromonadia; order Geobacterales; family Pseudopelobacteraceae; genus CAIPTY01. The sequence goes on along the minus strand of JBBQXT010000003.1, from coordinate 58,305 downwards.
CGGATCATCCACCCGGCGGCCGGAGCCGGCGCTGATAAAAAACAATGGTGATCCCCACACACGCCTGCGGCAGCAGCATGATACGGTTCTCAAGATGAACGTCTCCTTTATTCAGCCTAAGATCAGCGCGACCATATAATCTGTCTTGAAATCCTCCACACGCTAATTCCCTCAATTTTCAATGTCACAATCTCATGTTTATTTCGTGTTTCATGTTAAAACGCTTTTGCATTTTGGTGTCCTCCGTGTTATTTATTGCTGATAAAGATTTCATGTTCGGATGCACCCGTTCTACGTTATTAAGAAGTTCACTATCGTGGGGAGGAAACAGCGTATGAGTTATGAAGCCAAGAATGTGCAACTGGTTAAGTGGGTCGCGGAAGTTGCGGCACTGTGCGGGCCCGAGAAGATCCATTGGTGTGACGGTTCGCAGAAGGAGTATGATGAGCTTTGCAACCAGCTGGTGCAGAGCGGTACCTTCAAGAAGCTGAACCAGGAAAAGCGTCCCAACTGTTATCTGGCCTGCTCTGATCCGGGTGATGTGGCCCGTGTTGAGGACCGCACCTATATCTGCAGCATCTCCAAGCAGGATGCCGGACCAACCAACAACTGGATGCACCCCAAGGAGATGAAGGAAACCCTGACAAAACTCTTCAAGGGTTGCATGAAGGGCCGTACCATGTACGTGATCCCCTTCAGCATGGGTCCGCTCGGTTCGCCGATTGCCAAAATCGGTGTCGAGATTACCGATTCACCCTATGTTGCCGTCAACATGCGGATCATGACCCGCATGGGCCAGGCGGTTGTCGATGTCCTCGGCAACGGAGAATTTGTCCCCTGCCTCCATTCCGTAGGCGCCCCCCTTGAGCCGGGCCAGAAAGACGTGACCTGGCCCTGCAACAAGGAGAAGTACATCGTTCATTTCCCGGAAGAACGCTCGATCTGGTCCTACGGCAGCGGTTACGGCGGCAATGCACTGCTCGGCAAGAAATGCCTGGCGTTGCGGATCGCCTCCAAGATCGCCAAGGATGAAGGCTGGCTGGCTGAACATATGCTGATTTTAGGCATCGAGTCCCCGGAAGGCGAAAAGACCTATCTGGGTGCTGCCTTCCCCAGCGCCTGCGGCAAAACCAATCTGGCCATGCTGGTTCCGCCCAAGGTTTTCAATCAGAGCGGCTGGAAAATCTCGACCGTCGGTGACGACATCGCCTGGATCAAGCCCGGTCCGGACGGTCAGCTGTACGCTATCAACCCCGAATACGGTTTCTTCGGCGTTGCCCCCGGCACCTCTGACAAAACCAACCCCAATGCCATGGCCTCATGTGCAGCCAACTCGATCTTCACCAACGTGGCCCTGACCCCGGACGGTGATGTCTGGTGGGAGGGGATGACCGATACCAAGCCCCCGCTCCTGACCGACTGGCAGGGCAACAAGTGGACACCGGACTGCGGCAGGAATGCAGCCCACCCCAACTCACGCTTCACCTCACCGGCCAGTCAGTGTCCTTCCATCGACCCGGAATGGGAAAACCCCAAAGGCGTTCCGATGGCTGCCTTTATCTTCGGCGGCCGCCGCAACAGTGTCATCCCGCTGGTGTACCAGTCCTTCAACTGGAGCTTCGGCGTCTACCTGGCCGCCACGATGGGCTCAGAGACCACCGCTGCCGCAACCGGCGCGGTCGGCAATGTCCGCCGCGATCCATTTGCCATGCTGCCCTTCTGCGGCTACCATGTGGCCGATTATTTTGCCCACTGGCTGCAGGTCGGACGGACGACCCCCACGCCGCCGCGCATCTTCAGTGTCAACTGGTTCAGAAAAGATGCCAATGGCAACTTCCTCTGGCCCGGTTACGGCGAGAACATGCGCATCCTGAAATGGATCGTGGAGCGCTGTAACGGAAAGGCTGCGGCTGTTGAAAGCCCGCTGGGTTGGATGCCGCGTTATGAGGACCTGGACTGGACCGGCCTGGACAGTGTCAGTCGCGAACAGTTTTACGAACTGATGTCCGTTGACCGTGATGTCTGGAAGGAAGAGATCGTTTCCCACGAAGAGCTGTTCGTCAAGATGTATGACCGGCTGCCCAAAGAGTTCCTGCACCTGCGCCAGCTGATTCTTTCAGGTCTGTGGCGTTCTCCGGAGCACTGGGAGCAGTTTAATCCAGCCGCTGAATAGTTGCGAAGCTCGGCAATAACTGCCTGACAAGAAAGGGCGCTGCAATTGCAGCGCCCTTTTTAATCATCTACTTCGATCTCCCTGACCCGCATCTCTTCGCCGGTCAGGATGCTAACCTGATAACCGCCGCAACACTGGCATGCGCCGAAAAGGGCCGTCACGGGTGTCTCGCGGCCACAATCCAGACAGTGGCCGCTACCGGGAACACGGATGATATTAATCCTGGCACCCTCCAGCAGGGTTCCCAGACAACAGGCCTCAAAGCAGAATTCCACCGCCTCCGGCACCACGCTGCTCAGCTCACCGATCTCGACATCCACAGAAAGAACCCGCCGGCCACCGGCATGTTGCTCACAGATGTCTATAATCCCCTGGGTGATGGACATCTCATGCATTTCACTACTCCCGGCCAGATGGTGGATACAAAAAAGCCTGCGGGTTGCCCCGCAGGCTTTTCATACTGAAGATAGCTTCAGAATTACTTCTTGGGAGCTTCTGTAGGAACAGTTGTAGTTGTTGTCGTTGTTGTTTTCGATGCGGTCATCGGAGCCATAACAGGCTTCGGTGCCTCAACAGCAGGAGCAGGTGCAGGAGCTTCTTCTTTTTTCTTGCAGCCAGCAGCAAAAACAGTAGCAAGAGCAAGAACCAGTGTCAGTGTGATAAGTTTTTTCATTTTGTCACCTCTTTTTGAATTTACCATTTGAACGCAATGCGCATGGTTTTTAAAATCGATATGTAAATATACGCGCGAAAAAATATATGTCAAGTTTTTTTTGCGCTGCCGCATTATAGCAGAAGATTATGCGTCCCGGGCCGGCAGGCTCCTGCATCAGCGGCACTGTCTCCGCCCTGACGGAGCTGAATCATCAGTGATGGAAACGCCCCTTCCGTTCGCGATGAGCAGGTGTCGGTGACTTGTGGCATTCAAAACAGCGCAGCTCCTCGACTTTTTTTGATTCATTCGGTGAGACCTGATCTCCTTTAAGGGCCAGATTATACTCCGGTGTCTGAAATGCCTGGCGCCCGCGTTCGTCTGCCACTGTTGACGCCTGATACGCAATCTTCCAGTTCGTGCTGATAGCCACGGTGTGACACTGGTCGCAGCCGCCCGGCGGCGGAATACTCTTCCAGGCAGTAAACATGGCGCACCCTTCAAGACCCATAAAAACTGTCAGAAGCACCAACATGGCAAACTTCATGGTTATCTCCATAGTGAATGTAATAATTTCAGAGCGGATGCTAGCACAGCCAGCAGTAAAAATACAGCTTTCAAGACACCTGTATTCTGTCAAGTATCCTTAGACTGACAACACGGCTGCCATGCGCAACCACCTGCGGTGCAACCCCTTTAATCCCGGCCACGGCTCGCAGCGTCTCCACCATATAGGCCGGTTGGTTCGATTGCCCCCGATATCGCTGCGGTGTCATGTCAGGCGCATCGGTCTCCAACACAAGGCTCTCCAGCGGCAGTTCCCGAACAAGCCTGAGCGGCCTGACGGCGTTATCCCGAGTCAGCATGCCGGATATCGAGATGGCAAACCCGAGCCGAATGAACTCACGGGCCATTTCGGGAGAACCGGAAAATGCGTGCATGATCCCGCCCACGTGATGGGCACCTTCCTCGCGCAGAATCCACAGTGTTCTCTGGAAGGCCCGGCGGCAGTGGATCAGAACCGGCAGTCCCAGCAGGAGCGCCAAGCGCAGTTGCTCGCGGAAGGCCCGTTCCTGACATTCCATCGATACCGTATAGGCCGGATCAAGTCCGATCTCTCCGATGGCCACACCGCCGGCAGCCAGCGCAGCAAGCTGCGTAAGACGGTGGTCATCGGCCAGGCCGGCATGCATGGGATGAATCCCGAAGGCTGGAAAAACCGCTTTGTATTTTCGGCCCAGAGAAGCCATGCGCCCCCAGCCCTCGGGATGGACCCCCGGGACCACACATTGGGACACACCGGCCTTGTGTGCCTCTGAGAGGACCTCTGCCAGATGCCCTGACAGCGGTTCCAGATCCAGATGACAGTGGGTGTCGATCAGGCCGGGCCAATCTTCGGATTGCAAAACTTCCTCATTGAGATACACTGTCCCCGCCCATGACCCAAAAGACTCCTGATATTTCGCTGATCATCCCGATCCTCAACGAAGCCGCCGAACTGCCCGGACTGTTCGCCAGTCTTGCTGTTCAGGAAGCTATTCTGTTTGAAGTGATCCTCTGCGACGGCGGTTCCCGTGACGGTTCACAACAGGTAGCCCGTGAGCTGTCAGCCAAGGCAGCCTTTGCCGTGTACACCATCAACTCCGCTTGCGGCCGCGGCCTGCAAATGAATGCGGGAGCCGGAATCGCCCGTAGTGACCTGCTGTTGTTCCTGCACGCTGATTCGCGCTTCAACAGGGCCGACGCATTGCAGAGCTCGATCTCCGCATACCGGAAACAGGCGGGAGAATCTCCGCAGCCGGTGGCTGGCCGTTTCAGGCTGCGCTTCCGCCGTCAGGATGCACTGCCGTCCCTGGCATACTTTTTCTATGAATCAAAGGCCCGACTGAACCGGGCCGACTGCATCCGTGGCGATCAGGGTTTCCTGCTCTCCCGCACCATCTTCAACGGCCTGGGCGGATTCGACAGTTCGCTCCCTTTTCTGGAGGATCTGCGGCTGGCCTCAAAGGTAGCGCAAAGAGGCCGCTGGCTGCTGCTGCCGACTGAGATCTCTACGTCCGCACGCCGTTTTGAAATGGAAGGGCTTTACGAACGGCAGGTTGTCAATGCCATCATCACCAACGCCGTTGCAAGCGGCTGGACAGACTTTTTCACAGCCCTGCCCGGACTATATCACTGCCATGGCGTTACGGGTAAATTGCAGCTGTTGCCGCTGCTGGATGGAATCCGGGCCCTGATTGCTGCCCAGCCCGCTTCATGGCGCCGCTCCTTCTGGAGAGCCACCGGCCGGCATGTGGCCGGAAACATCTGGCAGCTCTTTTTCTGGCTGGATGTGCGCGCTCACTTCGTCAACGCCGGGCGGATTGATCAGGTGACCACACCCAGGCTACAGTGGTTCCAGCGAAATCTTGAGCGTTACACTCGCGGGCGGGCGGCCGAATTGATCACTGCAGCGGCCGTCTGGGTCTGGTTCCGCAGCCTGTTGATCAAGTCCAGGTTGTCTACAGGAACCAGCTGAACAGATTTACGAACTTCTCCAGGACCCGCAGGACAATCCCGCGCCCTTCATGTCCATCCAGCGTTACCCGCCGGGCCGCCTGAAAATCAACTTCCAGTTCACTGCGGATCTGGGCGCCAAAGGCACTACTATCGATGACGCAGTTGATCTCGAAGTTGCGGTGAAAGCTGCGTTGATCCAAGTTGGCCGAACCGATCACCGAACGTTCGCCATCAACCAGCATGACCTTGGCGTGCAGCAGTTCCCGCTCCATCTCGAAGATTTCTATCCCCCCCCGCAGCAAAATGCCATAGGAACTACGCCCCACCAGCTGCACCAACGGTACATCGCTGCGGGCAGGCATCAGCAGTCGCACCCGCACCCCCCGCCGTGATGCACGCAGCAGAGAGCGAATGATGCGGGGGCCGGGCACAAAGTACGGGTTGGCTATCAGCAGCTCCTCTGATGCAGAGGCGATATTGAACAGAAATGCTCCGCGAATGAAAGAACTGCGTTGGTGCGGGCCACCGCTGACAATCGCCACATTGGCATGCCCGGGATGTCCTCCGCCCGGTAATTTGTCGCAGACTGCCCCCAGGTCGGGGCGTTCGTCGCGCTCCATCTGCCAGATATCGCCAAAACTCCCGATCAGTTCTTGCACAACACCGCCGCTGACGCAGAAACCCAGGTCGCGAAAGCGGTTTCGATGCATCCCGCCGCCTGCGTATTCATCGGCAATATTGAAACCTCCCAGAAATGCCAAACAGTCATCGATTATGGCCAGCTTGCGGTGATTGCGCCTGTCGAACCAGTGTATACCGCGCCGGAACGAGGGAACATTGAAGGGGATCAGCTGGATGCCCTGCTGGGCCAGGTTTTTGAAATAGGAGGAGGGGGTGTCGAGACAGCCGATGTAATCGTAGATGAGCAGAACCCGCACACCCCGTTTTACGGCAGCGATCAGTTCTGTAGCAAAGGCCGAACCGGTGTGATCGCTTCTGATGATATAATATTCGAGCAGGATCACCCGCTCTGCCGAACGCAGTGCAGCCAGGAGAGCAGGGAAAAAGTGCAGCCCATCCTGAAAGAGTACCACCCGGTTGTGCCGGTAGGTGACCGGCATGGTGTGCGGACGCAGGCGGGCCAGCAACCGCAGCATACGGGAAAGTCGTTTATGGTGCCCGAAAGGGGTTTTCAGCGACATTCATCACCACCAGAGACCGGGGGAATCATCAGAAACAAAAAAACGGGGCAGCGTGTATCTGCCCCGTCATAACTCCTTGCCTACGCGCAGGCGCAACCGCCGGACTGCTCGCTCGTGTAGGTAAGTCTGAGTCCGCACTTCTGGCACCGCCAGAAGAGGCCTCCTCAACCGGGCATCAGGATCATTTTACCCTGGCATTCAGGGCAGGTTTTTTCGGTTTCCATCGCGAAATCCTCCATTGGTATTTTCGATAAGATACCGCTGTTCGATCCCGCTTGTCAATATATGGTTTCTTGAATTATTGAACTGTTATCGTCAGGCGGACCACGCCTTCAATGGCTGCCTCCATGACGTCACCCGCGACCACCTGACCGACACCGGCCGGGGTACCGGTCAGGATCACATCCCCCGGCTCCAGGGTAAAGATGGAGGAGATATGGGCGATGATCTGCGGAATGCGGTTGATCATGTCGCAGGAGCAACCGTCCTGGCGCTTCTCGCCGTTCACTGACAGGGTCAGACGCAGATTGTGCGGGTCAGCGACCTCCGCTGCCGGGACAAAGTTGGACAGCGGGCAGGAACTGTCAAAGCCCTTGGCAATCTCCCAGGGCAGTCCCTTGGCCTTGAGCCCGTTCTGCACGTCGCGCAGGGTCATGTCGATGGCCACGCCGTAACCGGCCACATGCCCCATGGCCGTCTCGGCAGCAACGTTGCGGGCCTGCCTGCCGATCAGCACCGCCAACTCCACCTCGTAGTGGCACTCCTGGGACCAGGCCGGGATTCTAACGGTTTCGCCATCCGCGATGACCGCGCTGGCCGGCTTCATGAACAGCACCGGCGCGGCCGGGGTCTCGTTGCCCAGCTCCCGGGCATGCTCGGCGTAATTGCGGGCCAGGCAGACGATCTTGCCGATGGTGAATTCCTGATTAGTCGACGGTATCTTCGCGGTTTTCATAGCAGACTCTCCCCGCTCATCTCCTGCGGCTGCGCCAATCCCAGCATCTTCAGCATGGTCGGGGCAATGTCGGCCAGGCGGCCCCCTTCGCGCAGGGCGACACCCTTGCGGCTGTCATCCACCAGCACCAGCCAGACCGGATTAGTGGTGTGGGCGGTGAATGGCTCGCCGTTCTCCGCCTGCATCTGCTCGGCATTGCCGTGGTCGGCGGTGATCAGCACCGCCCCCCCTTTTTCCCGAACCTTGGCAACAACCTTGCCGACGCAAGCATCGACCGCCTCCACCGCCTTGATGGCCGCCGCCTCAAAGCCGGTGTGGCCGACCATGTCGCAATTGGCAAAGTTGATGATAATCACGTCGTACAGATCCTGATCCAGAAACTTGAGGAGTTTGTCCGTCACCTGGAAGGCGCTCATCTCCGGTTTCTGGTCGTAAGTGGCCACCTCCTGGGGGGAGGGAATCAGTACCCGGTCCTCACCAGGAAAGGGAATCTCAACGCCGCCGTTGAAAAAGAAGGTGACGTGGGCGTACTTCTCGGTCTCGGCGATGCGCAGCTGCTTCAGCCCCGCATCAGCCAGCACGCCGCCCAGGATGTTGCTCAACTCGCTGGAGGCAAAGGCGACCGGCAGCCCGAAGGTGGCATCATACTCCGTCAGGCAGACATAACCGGCCAGCTTCGGCCAAGAGCTGCGATCAAAACCGTCAAACCGGTCCAGGGCAATTGCCCTGGTGATCTCGCGGGCCCGGTCGGAGCGAAAATTGAAGAAGATGAAACCGTCGCCGTCCCTGACCGTTCCAACCGGCAATCCCTGATTCATTATCACGGTCGGCAACACAAATTCATCGTTGACCCCGGCCGCGTAACTCTGCTCGATGGCCTCCCGGGCGCTTGCAGCCTGCTGTTCCCCCTGGCCGCAGACCATGGCATTGTAGGCCTTCTCCACCCGCTCCCAGCGGTTGTCCCGGTCCATGGCATAGTAGCGCCCCATCACCGTAGCGATCCGGCCGCAACCGATCCGTACGATCTCCGCTTCCAGCTGCGCCAGGTATTCGATGCCGCTTTGGGGCGGAGTATCGCGCCCATCCAGCAGGCAATGAATGTAGACGTCCTGCAGGCCCTCTCTTTTGGCAAGTTCCAGCAGTGCGTACAGGTGCGTATTATGGGAATGCACCCCGCCATCCGACAGCAGGCCGGCCAGGTGCAGCCTGCCGCCGGCTGCTTTGACCTTGGCGATACAATCCAGCAGCACCGGGTTGCTGAAGAAGTCACCGTCAGCGATGGCCTTGGAAATGCGGGTCAGTTCCTGGTACACCACCCGTCCGGCGCCGATATTCAGGTGCCCGACCTCGGAGTTGCCCATCTGCCCCTCGGGCAGGCCGACCGCCATACCGGAGGTGCGGATTGCTACATGGGGATACTCGGCCAGCAGGCGGGTCAGATTGGGTGTATGTGCCAGGGCGACGGCGTTGTGGGCCGGGTTGGGGTTGATCCCCCAGCCGTCCAGGATCATCAGAAGGAGCGGTTTTTTTGACATTTATTCCTCCGTCTCAGTAGTAATGAAATCGTTGTTATAGTTCACTCAATTCTCTGCTGTAATACAATTTTTTTCGGTTGAATGGCCTGTAGAGAGCATTAACTATGAGTGTTCTATCGAGAGAGTATTTTTTGCCTTTGACAAGGTCGGTGATAACCGCCCGTGTCCATTTGATGCTGTAATCAATTCCCGATTTTGCCGCATCTCTTTTCTTTCCTGAATGTTTACTCACGTCAGAATTATAGGCATCAATCCAGTAATTCATCTTGTTCGACAGAGAATTCTTCGTTTCGTCATAAACCCACTCATCACGGTTAGTAACAACGCCTAAAGAAAATAACTGGAACAGCGCCTCTCCACCGTTCCCCGCCTTCACCTCCTTATCCATCAACGGCAACAGACTCTCAAAATCATTATCCACCAGATTGATCCAGTTGTTCCTACTATCCGGACGAATCCTCTGAAAGTCGATATCCCGCAGTTTGGTAGCCCGGAACCAGTCGAGTTTTTCCTCGCGGCGCTGTTCGTCTTGAAGGGTGAAACAATGGATGGTGGCGGTCATGGGAGAGTCAACAGCCTTTCACTGCGCCATACCCGGACAATCCAGATTGTGGCGGGATCTATGCGGCAAACAATACGAAATGGAGGTTGTATCAGCTCGCGAACGGTTTTCATGCCAAACTCCGGAACCATGCGACCACTTTCAGGAAATTTAACCAGTTGCTCTGTCCTGGCAAAAACCTCGCGCACTAGCCGATTTCCGACTTCAGGCACATGTTGTTCGGCATACCAGGCAAGAATATCCTCAAGATCGCACAGCGCGGATTCGGCAAATTTTATTGGCAGCACAATCAGGCGATGCCGAGGCGTTTTTTTGCATCCGCAAGACTCACGGTTCGCCCCTCTTCTATATCCACAAAGCCTTGCACAACCGCTTTCATAAACGCCCGCTCCTCGCTCTCGGATTCATAATCATGCAGTGATTGAATAACAGCAACCCCCCGTCCGCGATTTGTCAACAATACCGGGCGATGTGTGCTGTCAACTTGCGCCACGACCCGACCAGGATTGATTTTCATAGTACCCAATGGGACAACATCTTCGGAAAACTTGACTGCTATCGACATGACAACCTCCTCATAACTATTTTATGGTATTGATAATAGCACCAGTTAAAAGACCATAAAAGAGAAAATTGCTATCCCCGCTTTCGCACGAGGAACATCACCGCCACGCCGGTCTGTATCCCGAAGACGGTGTGACCGGTGCCCGAAATTTTTGGATTGGCCCGCACGTCGCTTTTGGTATCAACGATATAGATGTGATCGAACTCCTCGGCGAGGCACTTGCGGAAGCCGTCAAAGGTCCGGCTGTCGATGAAGCTGCGGTTGCTGATGAAGGCAATGATGCCATTCTTGTCCAGCCGGTCGGTGGCCCAGCGGAAGAAACGCGAGTACATGTCGTAGAGCTTGGCCTTCTGGGCGGTGCTGGCGGCGATGTAGGTGGCCTTGATGCGCTTGTCGGTCTCCGGGTAGACGCGGTTCTTGTTATTGTCGTTCTCGTTCTGCTGGTTGGCGTTATAGGGCGGATTGCCAATGATGACCGAGATCTTGCGCCGGTTCTGCTCCCGAATCCGAATAGGCTTTCATCCTGAAAACGTATCCGCAAGCGCTCCCGATGACCGGTATGAAGGTTTTCATTTATCATACAACTAGGCCGGCAGACATCAAATATGAGGCGCCCAAGACAAGATTACCACTGCCAACAAAGAAATAGGCATGGTCAGATATATTGAGGGTTTCCAGCAGAGTAGGAAGGAGTTTGTTTTCTATGTTGTCGATGATGCGGGGCATAGTACCTCAAAAATATCGGCAAACATACTATTCCGTCAGTGGTGGTAAGGTTCACCGTTCAATATCGTGAAGGCCCGGTAAATCTGCTCCAACAAAAAGACCCGCACCATCTGGTGGGTGAAGGTCATCTTTGAGAGCGCCAGCAGCCGGCCCCGGCGGCGGAATTCTTCGGAGAAGCCGTAGGCCCCGCCGATGGCGAAGACCAGCTCACCGGTGCCGCTGTCGCGCTGTTTGCCGATAAAGGCGGCCAGAGCGGGCGAATCCATCTGCTCGCCGCGCTCGTCCAGCAGCACCAGGGTGGCTCCAGGCGGAATCAGCTTTTCAATTCGCTCGCACTCGCGGCGACGCATTTCCTCGGCCTCGGCCCCCTTTTCGTCGCGGACCTCAAACAACTCCAGCGGGCAGTAGCGCCGGATCCGCCCGGCATAATCGGCCAGCGGCTCCTTGACCCAGGCATCACGGGTCTTGCCGACCCACAGGACACGCAGCTTCAATAATCCGATTCCTTGCGGGCCTCGCTGATCGCCTTCGGCAGCTCCAGCCGTGGCGCCATGCCCCACAAACCGTCCAGGTCGTAATAGCGGCGCAGATCATGCTGGAAGATATGGACCAGCACATCACCGTAATCCATGACGATCCACTTGCCTTCGCGGGCCCCCTCGATATCGTTGACCTTGCCGTATTTTTTGAGCCCGGTGCGGATATTGTCAGCAATGGCCTGGTTCTGTTTGTCGGACGACCCGGAGATGATCACCAGAAAGTCCGCGATGGAGGAGACCCGCGAGATATCCAGGGCTCGGATATCGTAGGCCTTTTTGTCAAAGGCCAGCTCGGCGCATTTCAGGGCTCGTTCTGCCGAGCTCAAGGTCAGTTTTTCTGGTGTAGCTGTTGCGGTTTTTTTCACTGGCATTCGGTATAGATCCTTTGATTCTTGATATATGCTGCCACTGCGGGAGGAACAAAGTCGCTGATGGAGCGCCCCGCAGCCACCTGGCTGCGGACTGCGGTAGATGAAATATCCAGCGGGCAGCCCTTGAGAACATGCACGACATGCCCTGACACGTGCTGCAGACGGTTTGGTGCTGAAGTATAGCTGAACTCCCCCCTGATAGCAACCGGCAGCGCCGCCAGCGGGTCAGTAACCGGACGGCCCGGCCGTTCCACCACAATCAGGCTGCACATACGAAAGATCTCGGCATAGCGATGCCAGAGACCGATCTCAAAGAACGAGTCGCTGCCGATGATGAAAAACAGCTCGTCATCGGGGTGATCGGTGCTGAAAAAACCGATCGTATCAACGGAATACGACTTGCCACTCCTCTGCCCTTCGATTTTCGACAGCTCGAATGCAGGCTGGGAGGCAATCGCCAGCCTGACCATCTCGCAGCGTTGGGCAAAAGAGACGTCGCCGGCCAGCGGCTTGTGGGGCGGATCCGCAGCCGGGATGAACATGACCCTGTCCAGCCTGCACAGGTCGCGGGCCTCCTGTGCAATGCGCAGGTGGGCCAGATGTACCGGATTGAATGTGCCACCCATCAGGCCGATCTTCATGTCATCAGGATCTTGTTCTTGATGATCAGCATCTCAAAGGCCAGCGAGGCCTTGCGCACCAGTTTCTGCAACTCTGCCAGGCGGCGGCCCAGTGCATCCATATCGGCCGTAACCAGCACGACCGCCACCACCTTGTTCAGCATGACCACCGGCAGAACCAGCAGCGAGGTTTCCGAAGGGATGTTCAGTACCTTGAGAATCTGCCGGTTTTCCGGCGTGTTGATCAGGGCTCCCATGGCGAAATTCCTCTGTTCGACCACATCTCGCAGCACCGAGGGTTTGCTCAGCAACAGGTTCAGGTCGGCAAAACCGGAGACCCTTTCCCCGGCGCTGACCCCGCGCCAGCCGATAACGCAGTTGCCGCGTACAATAAACAGGGCACCGCTGCTAAACTCCTGCCCCAGATAATTTATGAAGACATTCGCCACATCATCACGGCTGCGGGCGCCGGCAAAATCCAGCGAGAGGCGGTCGACAGTATATCTGCTGATATCTTTCGACAGCTGATCGAGATCATCCTGACCGTCGCCTGGCAGCTGTGCAAAACCTTCGAATTCCGCCGGAATGGTGACGTTGAGCAGTTCGCCCGTCTCGGTGAAGGCCGGCATGGTAATAGTTGCCGGCTTGGCAGCTTCGGAGACGCCGGTTTTACGGCGCTGATCGGCCATCATCTGGTAGCGGATCTGACCGCTGCTGATGCGGTAATATCTGGCTAAAGCCCGCGATATCTGGACATCGGGGGCTATAAAGGGCTGCACTACGTAGCCGGTGACAAAGCCGATCTCCTCGATGGCCGCGAAATCGGTCGGGTCGGTCATGGCCAGGTTCAGACGGTTGCCCTCCAGCTTTAGCGGGACCACATGGTACGTTTCAACCAGATGGCGGGGGAAATCACGGACAAGTTCACGGGAAACCTCCGCCAGCTCTTTCCGGTCGGCACAGGGGACACCCAGCTTCCTGCTCAGGAGCTGCGCCAGTGCCTCCTCTTCGACATAACCCATCTCGACCAGGCTGCTGCCCAGCCTGATGCCATAGATTACCTGGCTTTTCAGCGCCTCTTCCAGTTGCACGGGGGTAATCAGCTTTTCATTCAGCAGCAGTTCTCCAAGTTTCAGCGGCATCTTCGATATCTCCAAAATCGGTGAGAGGCTAGAGTATCTGCGGCTTCAGCACCGTTCCCGTTATGGGCACCCGATAAACGCCGGGTGAAACCATGAACTTGGCCAGCAGCAGAAAGACCAGCTTCTGTTTATCGAGGAACTCCGGCTTGGGCATGATCTCCAACACCAGATTGAGCGGTGCGGAGACGGCATTCGGCCCAAAGGGCACATCTCCAGAAAGGCGCATGTAGAGGCCTTCTCCCTGCAGGGTGAAGCTTTCCAGGCGGGCCTTGCCATCCGTGATCCGCACCATGCCCCTGGAATTCAGATTAACGGCATCCGGCAGAGCAAATGCACCCATCCTGATCCCGGCGAATTCCAGCCGGCTGATTTCCAGTTTCAGTTCACCGTTCCACCCTTTTGCACCGCGCGTGGCAAACCCTTCGCTGCTCAGGCCGCCGGCAACCCTGGCACCCAGCACCGTCTTGAAAAAGGGCACATCAGCCAGGTCCAGCTTGTCAGCCTTAAGCAGAAACGCCTGCGAGCCTGTTATCCCGTATTCGAAATCAATTCGACCGGCTCCCAGAGTGGCCAGGGAACCCACTACGAGGCGCCCGCTCAGAAGTGGCAGGAAACGCGGATAAACCTGTAAACGTTCCAAACGGATCAAGGCTCCCTGATCGGACGAGAGCAGGGCCTTCTCCCAGGCCAGGCCGGGCAGGAGGGTTTTGTGGGCAGCCGGCGCCAGGCTCAAGCCTTGTGTTGAAAGAACCTGGTCGATGGCCGCATTGATGCGGCGGGTCGGGAAGAGCAGATAGACACAGACAATGAACAGAGCCAGCCAGGCCAAGACCAGCAGTGCCCCACGTACAGGGCCGGGGCGCATCATCACCTGGACTGTCCGGGAGCGGGCTTGAGCAGGGCGATTACCAGAGCCAGATCAAAGCGCGACGGATCATCGAAGCGCACCCGCAGATTGGCTTTTTTCAGCACCACCGGCCGGCTGCCCTTTTCGAGACGGTAGACCAGGTTGACGGTCTCGTTGGCCGTTAGTCCCTCGATACGCACATCGGCGGCATCTTCTATGAATCCGGCATGCTCCTCACCCTTGATGGGTGCAATCTTGACCCCTTTGCCCCGAATACCGATCTCTTCGATAATCTTGGCCGGTGAATCATCGGGACGCGACGCGGCCACTCTCCCGGCCTGCATGTCGAACGACATTTTTGCGGTACGGTAGGCGACCCTGAGCGGCAGAAGTTCCTTGAGCACTGCTTCACGGGCCGCCCGCTTGCGTTCAAGCTCTGCAGTCTTGGCTGCCAGGGCCGACCATCCCATTACAATCGCCAGAAGTGCAATCAGGACGTAGCCGCACCACAAACGGCGGCGGTTGTCCAACTCACGCCAGGCTTCCGCAAGATTGGCAAAAAGTCTCATTTCGAGGCCTCCTTGAGCGTACCGGACAGAGAAAAACCAACGGTACCATCGGGGCGGCTCTTGATCTCACCCACTTCGGCGGTAGCCAGCAGACCTGCCAGCGCCGCCTTGAATTCGTTGACCGCCTGGGCAGAGCGGGCATCGCCCTTTATTCGCAAGGTGCGCCCCTCCAGTTCGGCCTCGAACAGTCCGTTGATGGAGGCTCCCTTGGCCTCGGCCAACTGCTTGAGCACATCCAGGACAGAACTGGAATTCTCGACACCGGACAGCTTGCGGATTTCCCCCTTGACCTCGGACAGTTCATCCACAGCCTTGGCACGGGAGGGGAAGATATCTTTATAGATCGCTGAAATGGAGCTGTTCAGCGATTGGATATCGGCGCTGGCCGTCCGGTATTGCAGCCCCTTTGAAACGAACAGCAGTATTATGACCGTAATGGCCAGGACTGCCGTCAGGATCAGCTTTTTACGCAGTTTGGCATCGCCTGCCGTCCAGGCCAGGTCACCCCGGCGAAAATCCGGAAGCGCCCCGGCATGACAGGCACAAGCAACGGCATACAGGCCGGCCAGCTGCTGAAAAGCACCCTCGCTTCTGAAAACGGACACCAAATCATCGGGCAACTGCAGATGCTCCAGCTCCAGTGGCAGACCGACCGTCTCCGCAATGGATTCCGCCTGTTCGCCGAAGACAATCAGCCGCGACGGCAGTTGAACGCCGGAAAGTTCCAGAGCCGACAGCGTGGCCAGCAGCTGTTTCTGCAGATCGGCACTATCAAGAGCCCGCACAAAAGAGAGCCTCCCGGCGCTGATGATGGCCAGGGCGCTACCGTCGCACACCGCACAGTCGTCGACGATCCCCGGCAGATACTGCCAGGCGAAGGCGGCCGAGCTGACAAAGCGCGGTTCGCAGCCCGCTGTGCGGAATATCTCGACAACTGCGGCAATTTCTGTCCGTTTGGCCCACAGGGCCAAAAAGGTTCCATCCGCAGCCGGCAGCACATCAAAAACCGCTTCTTCAGCCGGAAGCGCAATCTCACCCTGCAGGTGTGCCGGAAGGATCTCACGGACCTTGCGCAGGTCGGTCAAGGGCAGGGTCACGATCCGCTGGGCAAACAGGGTCGGAGGGAGACACAGCACAACCCGCGGCGAGCCGCTGACGCCCGCTGCTATCTGCGCGGCGACCTCGGTCAGTGCCGTACCTTCGTCAAGCAAAAATGACGCAGCCCCGCCCAGGGTTGCCGACCGGCCGGAAATTGTAAAACGGGCGGCCGTAACCAGTTGTTCGTTGATGTTGATAATCAGATATTCCATAGGGTTCCCATGTTTATGCGCTCAATATTCCTGCCATAATAGCGTCTCCGGCACAGTGCCGGATAATCGCAGCACCGCCTCCACCTTACGGGCGGTTTCCTTTACCCTGGCAACAGAGGTTATCCTGAACAGGTTGCCCTTGACACTTACATTTCCCGTCAACTTCTGCGAAATAGCTTCGCCGCCGGGGATTCTCGCCAGTTCACCGGCGCCTTGGAACGGTTTCAGACGGCGCTCTTCCAGGATGCGTTCCGCCATGCGGTCGTCAATGCCGTCATCCAGTGCCGCCAGGACCTCCTTGGAAGCGGTGTTGATGTTCACCTGCGACGCCACGAGCGCTCCGGGCTGATCGGCATAGATTGTCACAAAGGGCGTCAGCCGGGTGATGATCTCCGGCGTGAAACCTTTGACCAGCGACAGCTCGGCCAGTGTTGCCAGTTTACCGTTGCGGGGGGCATAGGGCCGTTTCAGTGCCTGATAATAAGGCGCCTCGGCTCCGTTTGAGCGGGTCTGATCATCTTTGTCCTGCCAGTCCGCCAGACAACTCCACACATCTTCAGGTATCTGCAGACGCTTGCCGAGCCGCTTGAGCGCAGCCAAGGTGAACGGATCAAACTGGCCGTTCGGCAGTACCAGGTTGTTGAGGTTGATCCGGCCGCTCTCCTCGGTAATGGAAACCTCCAAGGCGCCGGTCTCGTCATCCAGCTTGACCGGCGTGGCCCAGGCATCCGAGAGTGAAGTGACTTTTTTCCCCAGCAGGGACAACTGGAGCAGCTTGCTCCCTCCGTCTATGCCCGATTCCGCCAGCAGCGAAGCCTGCTGGCCATCGCGATAGCCCCTGCTCAAGGATATGTCCACATAGACCCCGTGGATCAATTCTACCAGCACCGCCACCATCAGGGCCGTGACCACCAGCGTCAGGATCAGGGCAAAGCCCCTCTCGCCCCTCATATACCTGTCACCCGGGAATACGCCAGGACAGAGAACTCAACCTGATGGCCGTTTTCATCGACCTGCACGGTGATACGCAGCATCTTCGGCAACTTATAGTTCAGGGCCGTGTCCCAGGTTTTAACCCATTTGGAGCCGTCGTCACTACACTCCACCAGAAAGGAGCTGATCCGCTCCATCTGCGGGTACTCTTTTGCATCGGCGGATTCGAAGAAGACATCCTGCTCGCGCCGCGTTAGAATGTAGCGTTTGTCCTTTTCAACCAGACGATAGCGGATGGCGCTGATGCCCGATTCCTGGCGACCCTGGCCCGCTGTCGCGGTAACGGTTGTCATCTCCAGGCTGGAGGCCGGTTTGCCGAAGTTGTCGCGATCCTCCACGACGAAACGCAGCCGCTTGTCATCGCGATTATACACGGGGGCTGCGGCAAACTCGCGCCTGATCAGGTCAAGGGTGCTGCCCAGCTCCCGACGCGCCTCCATCCCTTCGAAGACCGTTTCCCTGGCACGCAGCACCGTGAAATAGCTCCCGTAGAGGGCTGCGGAAAGAATCCCCAGCAGCACCACAGCGATCAGGATCTCCAGGAGCGTAAAACCCCTATTTGAGGACGTAACGCACAAGCGACACCTCCCGCTTGTCTCCACTGCGCTGAACCGTCACCACCAGTTTCTGCAACGCAGGATATTTGGTCGGAAACAACTCGGCACGCCAGGTCACGTCCGGATGGAGCGGGGCCAGGCTGCCCTCACTTTTTTGCGGCAGCCCGGCCTGCCGTTCAAGTTCTACCAGGCGGGTCCTGGCCATGAGCGTCAGCGCCGTCGTATCACGCTCGGCGGATACGCTGGCCAGATGATAGTTGAGCGACCCCAGCACCGTCAGAACGACACCTGCCATGATGGCCAGTGCCACCATCACCTCCAGCAGGGTGAATCCCTTCACAGCGCCTCCTCTTGGTACCCGTCGAAAACTTTGACCTTGCCGCTGGACGGAAATGCCATCACCGTCCAGAATTTGTCACCCGGCGAACGCAGATGGATGACCGTAAAATCCCGCAGGCCGCCGACACTCACATCCAGCCTGACCTGACCATCGTTGACCTTGCCTGTACGGGGCATGGTCACGTCCGCCACGACGATACCTTCCTTCACGGCCCGCTTGCGCAGCAAGGGGTCTCCCGGCTCTTTTTCGCTGCCGTCCGCTGCTGACTCCATCACTTTGACAGAGTCAGTCCCCGGTTCCAAGTGCAGGTAGTAGGTTGTCTGCGTGGTAGCGGCCCGCTCCTGCATATAGCGCAGGGTCGAAGCCAGGGTGCGGGCGGATATCTTCAGGTTTTCACTCTCGGATGACGGCAACCGCGGGAGGACCAGCATCATTACCATGGCGATGATCGCCAGCACCACTGAGATCTCTATCAGGGTGAAGCCGCGACGATT
This sequence comes from Geobacterales bacterium, assembly GCA_038209415.1. Lineage (GTDB taxonomy): Bacteria > Desulfobacterota > Desulfuromonadia > Geobacterales > Pseudopelobacteraceae > CAIPTY01. The sequence goes on along the minus strand of JBBQXT010000003.1, from coordinate 39,654 downwards.
CATCTGCTACAGGAACTCGCTCAGTTTTTCCCGCTCATCCACCAGATAAAATTCCAGCGTCTTGCGCAGGGCCTCGTCAATAGTCGTTACCGGCTCCCAACCCAGACACTCCTTGGCACGCCTGACCGACGGCACACGGGTCAGCATATCCTGATAGCCCTTGCCATAGAAGGTGTCCGAGCTGACCTCCGCGATGACGCATTGTTCGGCCTTCTCACGGTACAGCGGGAATTCGGCCACCATGTCGCGCAACTTGTGGGCCAGCTCCTTGACCGAAAGATCGTTGGCCGGATTGCCGATATTGAATATCCGGCCGTCGGCACAGCCGTTCTCGTTGGCAATGATTTTCATCAGGCAGTCGATGCCGTCCTCGATGTAGGTGAATGAACGGCGCTGGTTGCCGCCGTCCACCAGCTGAATCGGCTCACCGGCCAGGATATCGTACAGGAACTGGGTCAGGACGCGCGAACTGCCCTCCTTGGCGGTATGAATGCTGTCCAGTTTGGGACCGATCCAGTTGAAAGGACGGAACAGGGTAAACCTCAGTCCTTCGTGGTTGCCGTAAGCATAGATAACCCGGTCAAGCATCTGCTTGGCACAGGAATAAATCCAGCGCTCCTTGGCTATCGGTCCCAGCATGAGCGGCGAATTCTCTTCGTCAAACTCGCTGTCGGGCGACATGCCGTAGACTTCGGAAGTCGAAGGGAAGATGACCCGTTTTTTGTACTTGTGGCAGAGGCGGATGATCTTGAGATTCTCTTCAAAATCCAGCTCGAAAACCCTCAGCGGGTCCTTGACATAGGTGACCGGTGTGGCTATGGCCACCAGCGGCAGAACAACATCGCACTTCTTGATATTGTACTCGATCCACTCCTTGTTGATGGTGATGTCACCTTCCAGGAAATGAAAGCGCGCGTCACCCAATGAGCGCTCCAGTTTATCGCAAGCCATATCGAGACCGAACACCTCCCAGTCGGTGGTGGTGAGGATGCGGTGGGTAAGGGCATTGCCTATAAATCCGTTGACGCCTAAAATTAATACTTTCATCCAGCTTTCTCCTTTTGTGCGGGTCAGGTTCAATCGAAATTCACTACATCTGCAGCAACTACTCCCGCCGCCTGTACTTCCCCTTCTCCTTCAATCTGCAGCGAGCGGATCTCCAGCAGCCCCTCGCCGGTAGCGACCAACAGCGGGTTGTATGACATAATACGTCCCAACTTGCCACACCCTTCCAATGGCCAGGCTTGCCAAATGACGACCTTTTTCCCATCAAGAAATGTGAAGGCGCCCGGGTAGGGGTGGGTCACCCCGCGGATCAGATTGTAGATCTGCAGGGCGCTTTTACTCCAGTCGATACGGCCATCAGCTGGTTTGCGGCCCCCGCAGTAGTTTCCGGCCGCAAGATCCATCGCAATGCGCGGGGCACGCTCTTCACGCAACAGAGGCCAGGCCCGTGAAAGCACGGTCACCGCCGCATCGGTCAGCTTGGCAAATACGTCGAGGGCGGTGTCGCTAAAGGCGATGGGCACCTTTCCCTGGTCGACGATATCGCCGGCATCCGCTTTCTCCACCATGTAGTGCAGCGTGGCGCCGGTCTCGGTTTCGCCGTTGATCACCGCCCAGTTGACCGGCACCCGACCGCGGTATTTCGGCAGGTACGAGCCGTGCAGGTTCAAGGCCCCCAGGCGGGGAATGGCCAGCACCTCCGGCCGGATCATGTTCCTGTAGTAAAAGGAAAAGATGAAGGCCGGGGCGATCTCCCGCACCCGCGCCACGTTTGCGGGATCATTGATATCGGTCGTCAGATACGGGATGCCGTGTTGATCGGCCAGCTCGCGCACTGACTGAAACCAGATTTCCTCCGTCGGAGAATCCTCATGGGTGAAGATCAGGCTGATTTCAGCCCCCTGACGGAGCAGCTCCTGTATACAGCGGTAGCCGACGTTATGGTAGGCGCAGACGACGGTGTTATTGTTCGTCAAAACCATAGGTTTTCCTGATCACGAAGCGCGGCCTTTTTCTGACTTCCTGATAGATCCTGCCCACATATTCACCGACGATACCAATACCCATGATGATGATGCCGATGAAGAAAAACAGGATTGCAAAGAGGGTGAAGACCCCCTCCACCTCGGCACCGACGATGAAGCGGCGAATCAGCAGAAACAGGCCAAAGGCCAGCGAGAAGACGGCTGTAATTATTCCAAACAGGGCAAACAGCTGCAGCGGCACAACGGAAAAGCCGGTCATCAGGTCAAAATTGAGCCGAATCAGATTGTAGAGCGAATACTTGCTCTCACCTGCCGCCCGCTCGGCGTGAGCCACCTCGATCTCGGTCGGATTGGATGCGAACGTCTGTGCCAGTGCCGGGATAAAGGTGGTGGACTCGCCGCAGCGATTGATATTTTCAACTATGTCACGATGATAGGCCCGCAACATGCAGCCGTAATCGTTCATCCGCATGCCGGTCATCTTGTTGGTGGTTATGTTGACAGCCCGTGACGCCAGCTTGCGGAACAGACTGTCCTGACGCATCTGACGGATGGTGCCAACGACATCGTACCCTTTTTCGATCTCGGCAACCAGACGCGGAATCTCCTCGGGCGGGTTCTGCAGATCGGCATCCAGAGTAATCACAATCTGCCCACGGCACATCTCGAAGGCAGCCAGAATGGCCATGTGCTGGCCGAAGTTGCCGTTGAACTCGACCACCTTGACGCCGGGATACTGCTTCACCAACTGCCGCAGAATTTCCAGGGAACGGTCGCGGGAGCCGTCATTGGTAAAAATTATCTCGAACGGCTGACCCGTGCCTTTTACAACCGGGTAAAGTCGCTCCATCAGCGGGACGAGATTGGACTCCTCGTTGTACACCGGTATGACAATACTCAGGTAGGGTTGTTCCACGCTCTGCTCCCGTAATTATCCTGCCGCCAACTCTTTCAGCAGTTCCAGTCCATAGGCCTTTTTCTGCCAGTCACGCATCCCCGCAATACCGTTCAACTCCTCGGCAGAAGCGGGCTGTGCGTCAGCCACCGTCTCCAGTAGCCAGTTGGGAGCCACCACCCCCGGCTCAAGGCTCTGGACTGAGCTGTATTGTTCCCTCCAGGATTTGAGGCGCTTGAGCCGCTCCTTGGTCCCGTCGGCCGGTTCATCACGACGCTGGCGGGGGAAACGCGGCAGGGCCTCTTCCGGCAGCGCCAATCCAACAGCTACCGCAGCAATAATCCTTTCACCGAAACGTTGAACCTGCCCCGGAGTCATACCCTTGATGCCGCAGAGATCAGCGAGTGTGCGAGGTCTTTTTTCCGCCACTTCCAGCAGCGTCTCCGCCGAGATGACCTTGAAGGGCGGGCGGTCCAGTTCACGGGCCTGGCGGCCGCGCAACTGTAGCAACTCCTCCAGAACAGCAAGGCTGCGGCCCTTCAGTTTTCCGGCCCCTTTGCAGGAAACAAACAGCGGGCCTTCCTTTTCAGTGACACGCGCCTGGCAGAGCAACCGGCACTCCTCTTTCAGCCACTCAAGACGCCCTTTTTCGATCAATCCAGCGCTGAGCTGGTCGTAAAGCGGCAGCAGGTCTGATGTATCCGCGGCAGCATAGGCGCTCATCTCCGGGCTCAGCGGCCGCTTGCTCCAGTCGGCCTTCTGATATTTTTTATTCAGCTCGATTCCGAAACGCGCCTTAAGCAGCGCGGCCAGCCCGAACTCGGTGATTCCCAGAAAACGTGATGCCAGCATGGTATCGAAAAGATTCTGCACCTCAATGCCGAAATCACGATGGAGAGAGCGGATGTCATAGTCGGCGCCGTGCATGACTATCAGGATGCGGGGGTCACCCAGGGGCTGCGCCAGAGGGGACAGATCCTTTAATGCCAGCGGGTCGATCAGCCAGCTCTCGGTGCGGGTCGACACCTGAATCAGGCAGACTTTCTCCTGGTAGTGGTGCAGCGAATCCATCTCCAGATCAACTGCAAACTCGGCTTGGGAACACAGTATCGCAGCGACTTGCGCCAGTCGCTCAGCTGTGGTTATTATTTCACATTCATGCTGCGTAAAAGGTGTCAAACCGGAAACTCCCTGATAATTGTATAGGTAGTAGTGCGTTGGGCCGGCTGGAATCCCGCCGTCCGGACAAGGGCGACCATCTCGTCGCAGGTCATGCGGAAGCTGCAGCCTGCGGCCGCAACGACGTTTTCTTCCAGCATGGTTCCTCCCAGGTCGTTGGCGCCGAAGAAGAGCGCCACCTGGGCCATCTTGGCCCCCTGGGTTACCCAGCTGGCCTGTATATTGGAAACATTGTCCAGCACGATGCGTGATAATGCCAGCACCTTGAGGTATTCCACTCCGCTGGCGGTCGTACCGCCCAGCTCGGTATTTCCCGGCTGATATGTCCAGGGGATGAAGGCGGTAAATGAGCCGCCGGCATCCTGCAACTCCCGGATACGGAACAGGTGTTCGACAATATCCGCCGGTTTTTCGCAGCTGCCGAACATCATGGTTGCGGTTGTCGGCATGCCCATCCCGGCAGCCGTGAGCATGACATCCGCCCACTGTCGCCAGCCGATTTTCTTGGGGGAGATGCTGCTGCGCACCTCATCAACCAGTATTTCCGCGCCGCCACCCGGGATTGAGTCCAGCCCGGCTTTCTTCAGACGGGAGACCGTTTCATCCAGGGCCAGACCGGAGCTGGCCGCAATACACACAACCTCCGCTGGTGAGAGGGAATGGTTTTGCAGCGCCGGAAAACGGACTTTAATCTCGCGGAACAACCCCTCAAAGAAATCTATCTTCAGTTCGGGATTAAGACCGCCCTGCATGAGCAACTGCGTTCCGCCCTGCTTGACCAGCTCATCTATTTTACTGAAGATATCCTCACGTGTCAGCACATAGGCGTCTGCAGCTGATTTATCCCGGTAAAAAGCACAGAATGAGCATTTCGTTTCGCAGATATTGGTGTAATTTACATTCCGGTCAATAACAAAAGTCACCCGGTTCTCCGGATGGATCATGCGACGTATTTCGTCAGCACGCCTGCCAAGAGCCAGCAGGTCATCCCCTGTCAGCAGCTGCAATGCTTCGCTGCGCGCGATTCGTTGTCCGCCAGTAGCGCTATGCCCTGGAATAGTCGGAGCAATCATCTGGATTTTACTACCTTGCCCAAACCCGATGTAACCCCAGCGCCCGTATCGACGTCCACGATCTGTCTGACTTCAGCCGGAATGCGGCGGGCCTTCAAGCCTGGACCGATGCAGGCCAGCTTCACAAGCCCGTTTACAAGCAGTTTGCCATCGCTCTTTCTGAAAATCTGCTGCCGCATGGTAAAGGATGAGCCGCTGCTTTGCTCGGGTATCGTTTCAATGCTCAAAAGCTCGTCGTGGCGGGCCGGAGAGATGAAGTCCAGTTCCATGCGCACTACGGGAAACACACAGCCAGCGGCGGCCAGTTCTGAGACCGACAGCCCCCGCTCACGAAAATATTCAGTGCGTGCGCGTTCGAGAAATTTGAGGTAGTTGGCGTGGTAAACCACACCGGCCGCATCAGTATCCTCGTAGTAGGTTCGGACTTCCATTCTATTTCAGCTTGAGGTTGAGCGTCTGAAGTCGGCCGTCACCACGAAACCTGACCTGCAGGCGCAATTCTTTCGCAGAAGCGACTTCACCGGGAAAGAAGATAAAACCGCTCGCCAGGGCTTCCACCGGCATGACCTTGCCTTCGACACCCTTTTCGCGGATATCCTCCGCTATTTTCATCTCCCGTGGCCGGTCATCGCCGGCCTTGTTGGCGCCACCGATAACAGCCCCACCGGCTCCACCCAGGACACCGCCTTTGACAACCGCCGAACCGACATCGCGACCAGACACGATACCGATAGCAAGACCAAGCAAAGCTCCGGCCGAAGCCCCCAAGAGCGCGCCTTTACCAGCTCCGCCGGCGATGCCACCACCCTCGGTCGCTTTTTGCACACGGTCGATCGCTTCGCGGTTCGTGAGGATCTTCCAGTAGCGATTGGTGCCGTCGATCAGAAAGGTTTGCCCGGCAACCACCTCAACACCTTGACCGCTTTTGTTGTCTATCACCACCTGGACCGGCAAAAGCCCCGCCGCACGGATATCAAATCCAAAAGCATCCTTGGCCTGCTTCACGTCGGCAAAGGATTCTGCGCCGACTATCAGGCCAGAGGCGTCTTGATAATTTTCATAATCCTGCGGAGGACGAAATGAAACCGATCTGCTCTCGTACGTTGCGCAGGCGGAAAGGTGTGCCGCGATAATCAGAAGACACATAATTTTTTTCATGGGTTCTGCTCCTTTCGCCTAAGTTCTTGCACATGCCACTTTAGTTCAGAATCGACTCTCCTGCAACTGCATTCTATTGCAAAAACTGTACACATGCGGGTTTTTCGCATGAAACGCCCATAATTGGCCCAGAATCGATAAATGTTATTTACTCTGGCCGTGCCATCAGTCAGGCCTATTAATCCGCCCAAATCAGGTTTCTGTGACCAGGCAGTGCAAGGCCGCTATTCACGGGCCTTGATGGCGGTAATAGTTACCAGGTTTCGGTCACCTTTGTTCATCGGCAAGGAATAAGCCTGTACTGAGCTGATTTCAAACCCCAATAACCGCAACTCACCCGCGGCACCTTCAAACTCGCTACGCACCCCCGGTCCTTTCATGGCGATCAATCGGCCGCCGCTTTTGAGCAGGGGAGCCGCCAGACCGACAAACAATTCCAGACTTGAAAATGCACGTGACACGATTACATCAAAACTGGCCGCATATGTCGTGTGTAAATTTTCCACCCGCGAGTGCACTGCTTCAAAATTGTTGAATGCAAGCAGTCGGGATACATGTCGCTGAAAAACTATTTTTTTCCCAACAGCATCAACAGAAACCACCTCTATTTCCGGGAATGCGATCTTAAGGGGAATGGCCGGGATACCGGCTCCGGATCCAATATCCAGGACACGGTCACCCTTATTCACACATGCGGCAAATACAAGCGAGTCAATTATGTGTTTGATCGCAATATCCGTATCTTTACAGATCGCAGTCAGATTAATCTTTTTGTTCCATTTTTTCAATTCAGCGCTGAACAGTTCAAAGGAAGGGAAACACTCCTCCGGGAGAGACCTATTCATCTCTGCCAGCCCTTTTTCCAGTACCGGGCGGATCACTGCTGGCTGCCTTGGATGGTTCTCCAACTGTTGGCTTTTAATGCTATGGAAACTACCGAGATAGCGGCAGGTGTCACGCCCGGAATCCGTGAGGCCTGGCCAAGGGTATCGGGACGATATCGCTGCAGCTTTTCGCGCACCTCGGACGTTAACCCCTTAATAAAGGAATAGTCCAGTTCCTCGGGCAAACGGGTATGCTCCATACCTCGTGCGCGCCCGATCTGTTCCATCTGGCGTTCAATATATCCATGGTACTTGATCTGTATCTCCACCTGCTCCCGCACATCCGGACGTGTTTCACGTGAAACATCATCAAACAGTCCCAGTTCGGCATAGGTTATCTCCGGACGCCTCAGCATCTGCTCCAGCGAGGTCCCTTTCTGAATGTCAGCCAGATCATGCCCCTCAAGAAAGGCCATTTCCTGCTCGTTCAGGCTCAAGCGCGTGTGTGCGATACGCAGTTGCTCAGCCTCTATCATCTCCCGCTTGCGGAGAAATCCGCTGTACAGCTCTTCGGGGACCAGCCCGAGGGTATGCCCCGTCTCCCGCAAGCGCAAATCCGCGTTATCCTCGCGTAACAGGAGACGATACTCGGCCCGGGAAGTAAACATACGATAGGGCTCTTTCGTGCCGAGTGTAACCAGGTCATCAATCATGACGCCAATGTAGGCCTCACTCCTGCCGAGCACGAGCGGGTTCTTGCCCCGTGCGCGCAGAGCGGCGTTGATGCCCGCCATCAAACCCTGAGCGGCGGCCTCTTCATACCCTGATGTACCGTTGATCTGCCCGGCGTGGTACAGGTTGCGGATCAGCTTTGTCTCCAGTGATACATGCAGCTGAATCGGATCGACATAATCATATTCGATCGCATAGGCCGGACGCATGATCTCAACACGCTCCAGACCCTCCAAAGAGCGGTAGAACGGGATCTGTATATCGATCGGCAGTGATGTGGACATGCCGCTGGGATAAACCTCGACGGTTTCCAGACCTTCCGGTTCTATAAAGGTCTGGTGACGATCCTTGTCCGGAAAGCGCACGACCTTGTCCTCGATGGAGGGACAATAGCGCGGCCCGATCCCCTCGATGACACCCGCATAGAGTGGCGAGCGATCGAGTCCCGAGCGGATGATGTCATGGGAGCGGGGGTTTGTGTAGGCAATGTGGCAGGGCACCTGCCGCAGGGGGATACGGTCTGTAGAAAACGAGAAGGGCAGGGGCGGGGTATCGCCGTGTTGCGTTTCCAGACGCGAGAAATCTATTGTCCGGCCGTCCAACCGCGCGGGCGTACCGGTCTTGAGCCGGCCCACCTCGAAACCCAGGGTTCTGAACTGGTCGGAAAGGCCCACTGACGGCAGATCACCGGCCCGCCCTCCGGGATAATTGGTCAAGCCGATATGGATCAGGCCGCGCATGAACGTACCGGTCGTAACGACCACCGTTCTGCCCAAAAAGCGGATACCGGAGCGGGTATCAACGCCTTTCAACGCGTTCCCTTCGCGATAGAGTGCTGTCACTTCTCCCTGTTTGAGATGTAGATTGTCCTGCTGTTCCAGAACACGCTTCATGCGAAGACGATACAGCTGCTTGTCGGCCTGGGCCCGCGAGGCACGCACGGCAGGTCCCTTGCGAGTGTTTAGAACGCGGAATTGGATTCCGGTAGCGTCTATGTTTCTGGCCATTTCGCCACCCAGGGCATCGATCTCCTTGACCAGATGGCCCTTGGCCAGCCCGCCGATGGCAGGATTGCAGGACATGAGCGCAATCGCATCCAGATTGATCGTCAGCATCAACGTACTGCAACCCATGCGCGCAGCCGCCAGGGCCGCTTCGCAACCAGCATGGCCGGCGCCGACAACGATTACGTCATAAATGGTTTCGTAGCTATGCATACAGGTACCCATGTTTCACGTGAAACAGGCTGGTCATTTTCCGATACAGAATGAGGAAAAGATTATGTCAAGGATGGCATCCGGAGTCGTTTCACCGGTAATCTCACCAACGGCAGCCAGGCTTTCACGCAGATCAATGGCCAGCAGCTCTCCGGGTTCACCCCGGACCAACCCTGAACTAAAACCATCCAAACCGGTTAATGCCCTGACAATGATATCGCGATGACGGACCGTTGTAACGGCTATATGGTCACGAGAGCTCAGCACACCGTCAGAAACAAAGGTATTGAATATGACTGTACGCAGCTGATCAATGCCACTGCCGTTCTTGCTGGAGATATGAACGATCTTTGCTCCAGCGGGGAGTTCGCTCTCGGCCACAACCTGCGGAAGATCGCTCTTGTTTACAACCGTAACGAACTGTTTGCCGGTAATGGCCTGCAGCAGGTCCCGGTCCTGAATGTCAAGCGCTGCGGAACCGTCCACCAGAAACAGAACCAGATCAGCCAGGGCCAGTTTTTCAAGAGAGCGCCGGATGCCTTCCTGCTCGATCTCGTCGCGGGAGTCCCGAATACCAGCAGAATCGATAATACGCACGGGAAGGCCCTCAATGTTGATTATTTCCTCGATCACGTCGCGAGTTGTACCGGGGATGTGGGAAACAATAGCGCGCTGCTCAAGGGTCAGGGCATTCAGCAGGCTCGATTTCCCCACAGTGGGTTTGCCGGCCAGAAGCACCGAAATGCCGTCCCGGATAACCTTGCCGTGCGCATAGGTATCCAAAAGTCCCCCCAGGCCGTTTCGAGCTGTATGGGTCAGTGCTTCAATACGGCCCAGGGCGGCCGCGTCCAAGTCCTCTTCAGGAAAGTCGATGAAGGCCTCGATCAGGGCCAGGGCATTTCTGAGGGAATCAGCAATTTCTTTCAATCGGGCGGAAAGCATGCCTTCACGCTGACTCTGGGCAAAGGCCAGTGACATCTCGGTACGGCTGTTGATCAGGTCGATGATCGACTCGGCCTGACACAAATCGATGCGGCCATTCAGAAAAGCCCTGCGGGTAAACTCACCCGCCTCGGACAGGCGGGCACCTGCACGCAGACAGGCATCCAGCACCCGCTGAACGATCAGATAACTGCCGTGACAGTGCAGCTCCAGCACATCTTCCCGTGTATAGGAACGGGGAGCACGCATCAGCACCCCCATGCCCTCGTCAATCAGGGAACCGTCTGCCGGGTCAACTATCCGGCCATAATAAAAACGGTGGCTGTCGAGGCCACCGTTTCCCTGTTTTACAAACAGCTTGTCAGCAATTGCCGAGGCGTCGGAGCCGCTTACCCGGACGATGCCAATGCCGCCGCACCCAACCGGAGTGGCTATGGCGGCTATGGTATCCTCAAGATACATATCCTAATCCTTGACCAGTTTGTTGATGTACATCTGCTGCCCGATGGTCAGAATATTGTTTACCAGCCAGTACAGAACCAGGCCGGAGGGGAAGCTGAGAAACATGAAGGTAAACACCACCGGCAGCGCCAGCATCATCTTCTGCTGAATCGGGTCCATCTGCGAAGGGGTCATCTTCTGTTGTAGGAACATGGTGATGCCCATTATTACCGGGGTAACGTAGTAGGGATCCTTGTCGGACAGGTCGGTGACCCACAGGAAGAACGGCGCGTGGCGCAGCTCGATGGAAAACATCAGTGCCTTGTAGAGGGCAAAGAAAACCGGTATCTGCACGACCATCGGCAGGCAGCCGCCCATGGGATTGACCTTGTGCTCACGGTAGAGCTCCATAACCGCCTTGTTCATCGCGTCCCGGTCATCCTTGAACTTCTCCTTGAGGGCCGCCATCTTCGGCTGTATCTTCTGCATATCCTTCATGGACTTGTAACTCTTGTGAGTCAGCGGGAAAAACAGTGCCTTGAGGATGATGGTTACGATAATGATGGCAATACCGTAATTGCCCACGTAACGATAGAAGAATTTGAGCGTGTAAAGCAGTGGTTTGGCCAGGACCGTAAACCAGCCCAGGTCGAGAGACTGTACCAGTTCGTTGCCCTGCGCCTTGAGGATATCGATATCCTTGGGGCCGACGAACAGGCGGTCCGTCACGGTGACTGACTGCCCGGCGTTAACGGTAACCTGCGGGGCGCTGACGATTGACTCCATGAATCCAGCGGCGTTCGTTTTCACCTCAACCGAGGCGATGCTGTTCTTCTCTGCCAGAATGGCGCTCAGGAAATACTTATCGGCAAAGCCAGCCCACTGGACATTCTTGTCGTATTTCTTGGCAGCGCTGGCCACGTCCTTGGCCTTGTCGGTATGAATGGAGTTGTCCGCATACAGATAGGAACCGGCCGTATCAAAGCGGTTGTCTTTCACTTTATGGCCAGCGGGATAGCTCATCACCTGCTGAATCGTGCCGACCAACGGCGCGGCGGAGTTGTTCAGGACCTGCGTATCAAGCTTGATCGCGTAGGAATCAGCAGTAAAGGTGTACATCTTGCGGACCGTAAAGCCCTGACCGGAAACATGGGTAAATATAAGCTGATGGGTTTCACTGCCATTTATCTTCACGCTTTCGGTATCGGCTGCATACTCGGCACTTTCGGAAAGATTGAAACCGCTGGCCCTGGTCGAAAACGTCAGCAGGGCCGGGTCCGTGTTGTTGCCGAGGATGACCGGACTGGCAGTAAGGGTATTCTGTTCGCGATACTTTTTAAGGGTCATGCTCTTAAGAGCGCCACCGCGGGAAGAGAACACCGCCGTATAGAGTCCGGTTTCAACGCTGATATCCTTTTGAACGGCAGAGACAGGAGCGGACTGGGGTGCAGAGGTCGCCAGTGGTGCCACAGCCGCTGGTGGTACGGCGGAAGTGGCGGAGTTCTGTGGCGAAGCAGGAGAAACCTGCTTTTTATCGGGCCCCATGACCATTGAAAAAAAGTAGAACACTACAATTGAAAGAACTACCGCAAGAAATGCACGTTTTTCCATTAGAACTCCAGTTCTGCTCTCATTTAAGGTGCTGGATCAAAACCACCCGGATGAAACGGGTGACACTTGCAAAGCCGAACCAGGGTAAGCCAAAGGCCCCTGACAACTCCATGCCTGACTATTGAAACTCGGGAATACTCGGAACAGGAGGGATAAAAACGGCAAGCGGATGGCAGAAGCGGTGAAATAAGCTTCTGGTAGAACCTGATAACTAGGAGTGCGATACTTTTGAGCATGGGGATGCGCCGATATGTCTGAAGGCTTTCAGGAGTGCCCGCTGCAAGTTATGAAAATCCATGCGTGCAGCTTCACTCCGGGCAATAACATTCACATCAACTGCCGGCAATAACAAACGATTGTTTCTGAATGTCTCCCGAACAAAACGTTTAACCCTGTTCCGGGTTACCGCACAACCGACCTTTTTGCTTACAGTAACACCCAGACGCGCGTGCGCGTGGTTGTTTTCCTGCCACACAACCAAGATGCCCCGTGAAGCATATTTGTGAGCAGAGCCAGTTAACCTGAGAAACTCGGAACGTTTCCGCAGCCTTACAGCCGGAGGATACGCGTTACCGGCAGGTTCGATCCCGCCGGTCAGACAATTATTTGGCTGCAATGCGAACGGCAAGGTTTTTTCTGCCTTTTGCCCTTCTGCGCTTGATGACGAGACGACCGTTCTTGGTGGCCATTCTCACCATAAAACCATGAGTCCTTTTACGTGAAACGTTGCTTGGCTGAAATGTTCTTTTCATGTTCCGTACCTCTGGATATTTATTTCAAGAAAAGGGATTTTTACACATAAGGACCGCTATTTGTCAAGATAATTATTATGATTCAACCGCTTCAGGGGGATTGATTTGCCTTGAAAAATGGCGTCAGCTCTGGTAATCTTCACGACCTGAATTTTATAAACAAAGTCAGATAGATACATGTAACAAACTGTAATTGTTTATAAAAAAGTTATCAACAGCTGTTGAAAACAATGTTGATAACTTTTGTTGACGGTTGACGGTACAAGCGCGAAACCTACTTGATTCGATTAGCTTTTTTTCCCGATTAGGGATATGTTGATAACCTCCGGCAATCCAGGCGACATTACCTGAACAATGTGATTGGCTCTATGCAAGAGATCTGGCAAAAAACAACTGAAAACCTGGGGAAAGTTCTTTCTGAACGGGATTTTTCTACATGGATAAAACCGGTCAATTTCAGCCGCTCCGAGAGCGATACGGTCTATCTGTCCGTTCCTACATCTTTTTTTAAAGAGTGGCTGGAAGATCATTATGCGGCGGTCCTTTCAAGTGCCCTGTCTATAGCAGCCGGCAGGAGTATCAGCATTGAATTTATTATCAACGAGAGCGATGCCGACAGCATTCAGCTTCTGCCGGAAGATTTCATCACCAAAGGGCTTCCCGATCCGGTCGAATCAAAAAATAACCTGCACGACATTTCCTTTACACCCCTGAACTACAAATATACCTTCGATCTGTTTGTAAGCGGTACGGGCAACCAGTTTGCGCATGCCGCCGCCATGGCGGTAGCAAACAATCCAGCGGCAACCTATAATCCTCTATTCATCTACGGTGGCGTGGGGCTTGGCAAAAGCCATCTGCTAAACGCCATTGGCCACACCATCCATGCAACAGCCCCTGAACTGAATGTCTGCTACTGCTCGGCAGAAAAATTCATGTACGAAATGGTCAATGCCTTGCGCCAGAAGAAGATGGAACATTTTCGCGCCCGGTTCAGGAATATCGATGTACTGCTGGTTGATGACATTCAATTCATTTCCGGCAAGGTCGGCACCCAGGAAGAATTCTTCCATACCTTTAATGCCCTGTATGACATGCATAAACAGATCGTTATTACCTCCGACAAATTCCCCCGTGAAATATCAGATTTGGAAGAACGGCTGCGGTCACGATTTGAATGGGGATTGATAGCAGACATTCAGCCTCCTGATGTGGAAACGAAGATTGCCATCCTCAACAAAAAATCGGAGATAACCAAGATACGTCTGCCTGACGATGTTACGTATTTTCTTGCTTCCAGTGACACAAAAAACATCCGCGAACTGGAAGGGATGTTGATCCGACTTGGTGCATACAGCAGTCTGCAAAACATCCCCATTACCCTTGAAATGGCCAGGGAGAGTCTCAAGGATATTCTCGGTGATAAACGCAAGGATATAACGGTAGAACTGATTCAAAAAACGGTCGCTGATCATTTCGGGTTAAAGGTCGCTGACCTGAAATCGGACAAACGACTCAAGGTCTTTGTGCAGGCTCGTCAAATGGCCATCTGGTTATGCCGAGACATGACCAAAGCCTCGTATCCGGATATCGGTATGAGGTTTGGCGGTAAAGATCATTCTACGGTTATCTATGCCACTAAAAAAATAGATGCCGCACTCAAGGATGATGCTAAACTATCTAAAACAATTGCTGAAATAAAGAATATTCTCCTGAAGTAGAGATATCCTGTTAAAAAGATGTGGATAACTGTTCATAACCTGATGCCCTGTTGATAACCTGCAAGTTGTCAAAAATCAACCAACAGCATCATGATTGAAATTAGTCAGTATAATCAGCTCCTTTAAAAGTTATCACCATTTTACTACAGCTAATAATAACAACTGTCTTTTAATTTATTTAAAATCTAAATTCATATAAAGGGGTGAGACATGGAATTCATAATCGATAAGGAATTATTTCTTAAATCGTTACAGAAGATTCAAGGCATCGTGGAAAAAAGAACATCAATGCCGATCCTGTCGAATGTACTGATCGAGGCAACGGAATCGGCTCTGCATATCACGGCTACAGACCTTGAGGTCGGCATGAAGAGCAGCTACCCGGCAGAGGTCACGTCTCCCGGCCGAATCACGATCGGCGCAAAGAAGCTGTACGAGATCGTCAAGGAACTGCCCAACCAGAAGATAACATTTTCAACAAAAGACAATGACTGGGTAGAAATCAAGTGCGGCAAGGTGCAGTTCAATATTGTCGGGCTTTCTCCCGAAGAATTTCCATACTTCCCGGCTGTCAAGGAAGAAAGTCTTTTTGAGATCGAAAGCGCCCTGCTGAAAGGCATGATCGAAAAGACCTTCTATGCCATCTGTAATGACGAAACAAAATACAATCTGAACGGGCTGTTTACAAAAGTTGAGGTAGCACCCAACGGAGATCAGACACTGAAGATGGTCGCTACAGACGGGCATCGTCTCTCTATTTCCAATGGCGTGTTCAAGGGTACAGCCGGTCCTGAACTTCTCAAAGGGGTTATCCTGCCGAAAAAGGGTATCTTCGAGATGAAAAAGATTACTGAAGAAGAGGGCGGAAACCTGCTGTTTGGATTCATGGATAACAGTGCCGTCATTAAACGCGGCGATTCCTACATGGTCATGCGGCTTGTGGATGGTGATTTCCCTGACTACAACCGAGTTATTCCGACCGCTAATGATCGGGTCATAACCGTCAACAAAGAGGATTTTACCCATTCGGTCCGCAGGATGGCGATACTTTCCAGCGAAAAATTCAAGGGGATCATGTTGGAAATATCCGATTCAAGCATAAAAATTTCCTCCAGCAATCCTGAACTAGGTGATGCACGGGAAGATATAGATGTCAGCTACGGTGGTGAACCGATTGCGGTCAGATTCAACGCCCGCTATCTTCTGGATGTGCTGGCCGTGGTCGAGACGGAAAATGTTGACATGAAATTCAGGGACGAGCTTTCGCCTTCGATCATCGTTCCCAGCAAGTCGGACAGCTTCCTGGCCGTGATCATGCCGATGAGGCTGTAAAAAAACTACTGATGCGGCTCAAACATCTGGTGGTGTCAGATTTTCGCAATATTGGGATGATTCGGGTCGAGCCGGGCAAGCGTTTTAACCTGTTGTACGGTTTCAATGGCCAGGGCAAGACGAATATTCTCGAGGCCATCTACCTTCTGGGAAATTCGCGTTCATTCAGGAACTCACGGCTGACGGAGTTGATCGGACACGGCAAGACCCAAGCACAGCTTCTCGGGGAGGTGGAATCAGGTGGAACGATCAGCCGGATCAAATTATCGCTGGAACCGGCCGGCCGGCGGGTAGAAATAGACAACAAAGGCATCCGGCGGGCTTCAGACCTGCATGGCAAACTGAATGCGGTTGTTTTTTCGCCCGATGACACCGGGATGGTTAAAGCGGGCCCCGAAACACGGCGGCGTTATCTGGACCGGGCCGTATATACCGGAGACATCGCTTATCTGTACTGCTGGCATGATTACCACCGGATTCTCAAACAGCGCAACCACCTGCTGAAGAGCCCTGACCGGACCGGTCTGGACACCTGGACCGAAAAATTGGCTGAGGCCGGGGCCGAGGTCGTTGAACGACGTCAGCAGTACGTGAGCCTGCTTGATACTAGGTTGCAACAGCACTACGTGACTATTTCCGGCGGCTGTGAAGCGGCCGGGATCAGCTATCAGCCCGAGGGGGTCCAGGCTATTGACCGTGGCACGATCCGCGAGGAGTTGCTGCAGCTGTTCAATCGCCATGCCCGAAGCGATGAACGCTACGGCACAACAACCGCCGGCCCCCACAGGGATGATCTGACGCTGTACCTGGATGGCCGGCCGCTGAAGGCCTTCGGTTCACAGGGTCAGCAGAAATCCTTTGTACTGGCGCTCAAGATGGCCGAGATGGACAACCTCCAGGCAATCTTCGGCGAGTCGCCCCTGCTTCTACTGGATGATATGAGCTCGGAGCTGGATGCCCGCAGGAATGGCAATCTGATGGAGTTCCTGACGGCCCGCGATATCCAGGTTTTTATAACGACAACAGAACCATCGCCAGCACTTTTGGCTAGCGCAGTAAACTGCGCCGTTTTTCGCGTGGAAGACGGCAATCTGACGTTTGAGGGAAATCAATCACATGACTGAACAGGAAATCATCGCAATCAGCGCATCAGAAGATTACGGCGCGGGCAGTATCAAGGTACTGGAAGGTCTTTCAGCCGTACGCAAGCGGCCGGCCATGTACATCGGCTCCACATCAAGCGCCGGTCTGCACCACCTGGTCTACGAGATCGTCGACAACTCCATCGACGAAGCTCTGGCCGGGCATTGCGACAGTGTAGATGTCACCATCAACACCGACGGCTCCGTCACGGTCGTGGACAACGGCCGCGGCATTCCGACCGACATAATGCCGCATGAAGGAAAATCGGCGGCCGAAGTCGTACTGACGGTGTTGCACGCCGGCGGCAAGTTCGACAACGACGCCTACAAGGTCTCCGGCGGTCTACATGGCGTCGGAGTCTCGGTCGTCAACGCCCTCTCCAAGTGGCTGGAGCTGGAGATCCGCCGGGAAGGCAAGGTCTGGCGCCAGTCCTATCGCCGCGGCGATCCGGTCGCCCCGCTGGAGGCAACCGGCGAGACCAAGAAGCGCGGCACCAAGATCACCTTCATGCCGGACGAGGAGATCTTCGAAACCACCGAGGTATCCTTTGACGTGCTTTCCCAACGCCTGCGAGAAATGGCCTTCCTCAACGCCGGGGTCAGGATCAAGATCACCGACGAGCGGGTGGAGAACAAGTCCCACGAATTCCATTACGAGGGGGGCATCAGCTCCTTCGTGGAATATCTCAACCGCAACAAGATTGCCCTGCACCCCAAGCCGATCTACTTCAAAGGCGAAAAGGGGGGTGTGGAAACGGAAGTTTCCATGCAGTACAACGACTCCTACGACGAAAAGATCTTCAGCTTCGCCAACAACATCAACACCCACGAGGGAGGTACGCACCTGGCCGGCTTCAAGGCCGGCCTGACCCGCACCATGAACAGCTACGTGGGCGCCAACGAGATGCTCAAGAAGGAGAAGATCGCCATCTCGGGCGACGACCTGCGCGAAGGCATGACCTGCGTCATCTCGGTCAAGATCCCCCAGCCCCAGTTCGAAGGGCAGACCAAGACCAAACTGGGCAACTCCGAGGTCAAGGGCTATGTGGAATCGCTGATCAACGAAAAGCTGGCCCAATACCTGGAGGAGAATCCCCAGGTGGCCAAACGCATCCTGGAGAAATCCATTGATGCGGCCCGGGCCCGCGAAGCGGCCCGCAAGGCACGTGAAACGGTCCGCCGCAAGGGAGCCCTCGACCTGGGTGGCCTGCCGGGCAAACTGGCCGACTGCCAGGAGAAAGATCCCGCCCTGTGCGAACTGTACCTGGTCGAAGGTGACTCGGCCGGCGGTTCCGCCAAACAGGGTCGCGACCGCAAGAACCAGGCCATCCTGCCGCTCAAGGGCAAGATCCTCAACGTGGAAAAGGCCCGCTTCGACAAGATGATCGCCTCCCAGGAGATCCGCACCCTGATCACCGCCCTGGGCACCGGCATAGGCAAGGACGACTTCGACATCGCCAAGCTGCGCTACCACCGCATCATCGTCATGACCGATGCCGACGTGGACGGCTCGCACATCCTGACCCTGCTCTTGACCTTCTTCTACCGCAACATGCGTGAACTGGTCGAGCGCGGACACCTCTACATCGCCCAGCCGCCGCTCTACAAGGTCAAGCGCGGCAAGAAGGAGATGTATCTCAAGAACGAACACGCCATGCAGAACTTCCTGCTGGAGGAGGGGGCCGAGGAGCTGACCCTCAAGCTGGAAAAGGGTGACCGGGTTTACATCGGCAAGCAGATCATCCCGGTCGTCAAGCAGTTCATCGAAAACCGCGCCATCTTCGACAAGGTCGTCAAGAAGGGCATCACCGCTGACCTGCTCTCGATCATCGTCCGTGCCAATGTGCCGGCCGGCATCGAGGAACTAGTCGGGATGGAGCCGTACCTGGAGGCCATGAAGGCGCTCTCGCCCGGCTCCGAATACCAGGTGGAGGAGGAGCGCACCACCTTCCGCATCGGCAACATCCGCGCCATTATCGACCAGCAGGCGCTGGCGGTGCTCTCCACCCATGAATACGAGCTGCTGGTGGAAAACCACCGCCGCGTGGTGGAGACCATGGCCGACGGCCGCGCCTTCCTTGAGCTGCAGGATGGCGGCAAACAGCTGCTGGAGACCTCCAACCACGAGGAGCTGCTGGCCTTCTTCCTGGAGCAGGCCAAGAAAGGGTTGTCCATCCAGCGCTATAAAGGTCTGGGCGAAATGAACCCGGATCAGCTCTGGGAGACCACCATGAACCCGGAGAACCGCGTACTGCTGCAGGTCAAGATCGAGGATGCGGTCGAATCGGACGAGATCTTCACCATCCTGATGGGCGACCAGGTCGAGCCGCGCCGCGAATTCATCGAAAAAAACGCGCTGAATGTGGTCAACCTGGATATATGATGACAGAAATGTAGGTCGCTGTTCGGGCCGGGACAGGACAAGCAGTGCTTCTACGTCTTTGACGTGCTGATAGTTATATGAGGCTTGATATTTAAAAGTGGGTCACGCAACGTACCGATGTTGGGTTAAAATTCGAAGCAGATCAACATGTTGTTGTGATTTGTTCTGCAAGACCGGAAAGACTGCTCACTGTAATGGTAGGTTCTATACCCCAGGGATCAAAGATCGCGGCGGAAGAGCGCTTGATCCAGGCGGCTTTCATGCCTGCCGAAATCGCCCCGATGACATCGAAGGGATTGCTCGACACCAGCCAGGCATCACTGCCGCACGCGCCTGCCCTCCTGAGGAAATGGCAGTAGACTCCAGGGTTCGGTTTGAATGACTTCACTTCATCAACGCTGACCACATCCAGAAACAAATCCCTTATGCCGGCGGAAGCCAGCAACATCTCAATAGCGTCCGCGCTGCCGTTGGAAAATGCATACAAGCGAAATCCGGCTGCCCTGGAGCGGGTCAGCCCTTCTTTGACATCCTCGAATGCCGGCAATACGCGATAGGCATTCAGCAACTCCTCTTTCTGCTCATGGCTGAGCGGTTCCTTGAAGTGGGTGCACGTATAATCAAGCGCATTGTCGGTACATACGGCAAAATTCGCATAATTTTGCATCAAGCCCCTGCGAAAGGAATATTCCAACTGCTTCTCACGCCATAAACGTGAAAATTCAGCGGCCTTGTCGCCAACCATCTGCTGCAGAGTCACTATCACGCCATGCGTGTCGATCAGCGTACCATAAACGTCGAATGCAACTGTTACCGGCATTTTTTCTCCCCCTTTTCATTCACTATAGTTAATCCGGAGACTTCTACCCCGTAAAATCCGCATCCAGAACGACCCGGTAGCGGGCCTTACCGGCCTCAAGATGTGCAAGAGCCTGATTGACCTTGCTCATGGGGAAGTGTTCTATATTACTGTAGGAAAAAACGTCACTTTTGACAAGCAATCCTGTGTGCTGAGCGTTTTTAAACAGTTCACAGGAAATCGGCAACCTGCCGGACGCTGATATAATGAACTTGACCTTCAGATGTACGTAACGTACGAATTGTACAAATTGAGGTGGTGTCATGACCAAATTATCAACCGCAGAGGCTCGCAACGAATTCGCCGATGTTATCAACCGCGCATCATTTGGCAAAGAACGCCTTGTCCTGACCCGACGAGGTAAAAAACTGGCTGCGATTGTACCTTTTGAAGACCTGGAACTACTTGAAGAGCCGGAAGATCAGATGGATGTTGCTGCGGCAAAGGCTGCCCTGGCAGAATCTGATGATCAGCACGAGTGCTGAAGGTGGTAGGGTTCGTGGCAGGATGGTTCGTCCTGGCCGGCATGGTCTGCTGGGCCGCTATGGCGATCTTCTATTCGAACCTGCCGGCCGGCTTTCGTCCGGTTGCTGCGGCCCTGTTCGCCATCGGGTCTCTGGCGGCATTCGTCATGGTACGTCCGCACCGTCTGGCCGTGCTTGGCTTTTTAGTAATCCTCGCACTCCTGCTCGCCTGGTGGCTTGCAATTCCCCCCTCCAACGACCGAGACTGGCAGCCCGATGTTGCCGTCCTCCCCTCTGCCGTTATCGACGGCGACTCTGTAACGATACGCAATATACGCAATGCGGAGTATCGCAGCGAAACTGACTACACGGTCCGTCACTATGACGCCACCTTCGACCTGAAGAAGCTGTGGAGCGTCGACAACTATCTTGTCTACTGGGGCTCACCAGCAATCGCGCATACCATGATGAGCTTTGGGTTCGAAGGTGGCCGCTATGTCTGCTTTTCCATCGAGACGCGCAAGCGCAAGGGCCAGGAGTATTCGGCGGTCAAGGGATTCTTCAAGCAGTATGAGCTTACCTACGTGGTCGCCGATGAACGGGATGTGGTACGCCTGCGCACCAACTATCGCCACGAGGACGTGTACCTCTTCCGTCTCAGGACATCGCCTGAGGTCATGCGCAGGGTCTTCCTGGATTACCTGGGGGAAGTGAACCGGCTCAGGGAGCGTCCCGAATGGTATAACGCGCTCACCAACAACTGCGCCGCCAACATACGCGGCCATACGGCACCCTATAATCCCCGCTCGCGCTGGGACTGGAGGCTGATCGTCAACGGCTATGTCGATGGGTTCATGTATGAACAGGGCGTGCTCGACCGAAGTCTGCCGCTGGCCGAGTTGAAAGAGCGCAGCTATATCAACGGCAAGGCCAACGCAGCCGGCAACGACATGGAATTTTCGACGCGGATCAGGGCAGGGTTGCCAGGGCTATAAAGGCAATTGGTTCAAACGCAGGTTCAGTGTCTACATGCCGATAGAATTCGGATTCTGATTAATACAAAGGGCACACATGATTACGTTAGATCCCCTAGCCGTCAGATTGGCCCTTGCCCCGTTTATCGTATTCCTGGTAATCCTCGCCGGTTTCATATATTTCAAGAACCGAAAACCGTAGCGGGGCTGGCCAGCCCGCATCACGACCAGCCCGTTAGTTCGACTCTGCGCAAGCGACGGGTGGCGCTTGCAATACACCTAAAAATCCCGAATGGCAAAATGTTCTGTAACCTTTAATGCTCTCGTGCCGTCTGGATATATGTAAGACATATTTCCAAGGAGGAACACAATCATGAAAACGGTAATCAAGAACTTCGTCGCCGGCGCCGCAATCCTGACGGCGGTAGCGCTGGTCCCCGCCACAGCACCGGCATACATGGGCGATGATGGTCCGCAGCCGGCCGGCAATCACTTCAAGCGGATGGTCAAAGAGTTGCAACTGACTTCTCAGCAGAAACAGCAGGTCAAGGACATCTTCACCAATAACAAACCACTGGCAGGACCGCTGATGAAGCAGTTCATGACTGAACGCCGTGCCTTGCGTAATCTTATTCAGGCCGATACTATAGATGAAGTCGCCATCAGGGCTCAATCCGCCAAGCTTGCTGCTGTCGGGGCTGACCTGGCTGTACAGCGCGCCCACGTTGCCCAGGCGATTCGCGGCGTACTGACACCGGAACAGATAGCAAAGGCCAGAGAACTTCAGGCGCAGCGTGACAGAAAGATGGAAGAACGTGCCGCACGGCACGGAAAACGACCTGTACAGGAGCCGTAATCCACCGCATGGATGATGTGACGCAGGAACTTTCCGACGAAAGCCTCATCAGCGCTGCTCTGGCAGGTGATGATGGGGCTTTTGCCCGCCTTGTAGGCCGATATAAACGGCGCGTCTTCGGACTCGCCTACCGGTTTGCACGGGACAATGACGAGCTGGAAGATATCTGTCAGGAGGTCTTCATCAAGGCTTTTGACAACCTGGGGAAGTTTCGCCATGAGGCACCCTTCGAACACTGGATCACGAAAATAGCGGTGCGCACCTGTCACGATGCTTTGCGGGCCAGACGTCACGAAAAGCATAAACAGGCCCTGGACGACGTATCATATCAGATCAGGGACGATGCCGAAGCTGCCCGCGCTGAAGCACGGCAGGCTCGGGAACTGCTCAGGTGGGCGATGGGTTATCTCGAACCTGATGATCGCCTGGTAATTACCTTGATGGGGTTGGAAGAAATGACGCTACGGGAAACAGCAGAGATGACGGGATGGAGTGAAGCGAATGTGAAGGTGCGTGCGTACCGCGCGCGCCAGGCCCTCAGGAAGATTCTGGAGAAAAACGATGCGCGATGAACGTGATGAAAAACTGGATACCCTTTTTGCCGCAGCGCGGAGTGAGCATTGCGATACCTCCGCCCTGGAGGCACACTTTGAAACCCGGCTGATGGCGCGCCTGGCAGAGCGCAAGGCACAAGCGCTACCGTGGCATCTGATGGTCTGGCGCCTGGTACCTGCTTTTGCTGTTATTGCCGCTGTCTGCGTGGTTTGCAGCTTTTATTTCAACCCGGTACAGTCAGGGGATGTATTTGCGGCGATTACCTCTGCTCAGGAAGAGTCCCTGTACGCGAACGTCCTCTCTGGAGAGTGAAATGAAGAATGTCAAAGCTGTCATGGGAATCCTGCTCGTCTTCATCCTGGGCGCTGCCAGCGGCGCTGTTGTCACGCACATGATCGACCGTGCGCATCATGAATCATTTATCAAGGGCGGCGGCGTGGCTCGTGAGGAGGTAATAGTCTCCCGCCTAACGCGAAAACTCGACCTCGACGCTCAGCAGCAGACACAGGTCAGGGCCATCGTTCATGAGAACCATTCCGCCATGCGTCTGATCAGGAAACAGTATCAGCCCCCAATTCAGGCCATCCTCGAACAGGGACAGGCGCGCATCTCTGCGGTACTCAAGCCGGAACAACGGGAAAAATTCCGGCAAATCATCGAAGAACGCAGGAAGAATCTCCAGCAGGAAGAACAATAAGCACAAATTCACCAGCAGGCATATTTTGCAGTGCTCTTAACCGGCATATGTGGAAGCATAATGGGAAAAATCAAATACAATGGTGAATCATGACAAATCGTGACAATAAAGTACCCGAAGAGCCCCCCCGGTGGGGGCTGGAAGACTGAGCTCTCTCTGAAATAGCATCCCATTAGGATTATTGCAAAGAATCAAAGGAGATTCGGCATGACTGACGCTGACAAGATCTTCAAGGGAAGCATCGAAGCTATTTCAGCATGTTCCCATGAATCCACTTATACGAACGGTCCCATGCTGGAATT
Organism: Geobacterales bacterium; assembly: GCA_038209415.1. Taxonomy (GTDB): domain Bacteria; phylum Desulfobacterota; class Desulfuromonadia; order Geobacterales; family Pseudopelobacteraceae; genus CAIPTY01. The sequence continues at coordinate 15,554 of JBBQXT010000003.1, read as the reverse complement.
TATCTCCTGAACAGAAATCAGAAATTGAATTACCCCAAGCAGGTTCAGCAGTCTGCGGTTTAATACAGTTTTCTCTTCATCATCCTGTGCGGTAATAAATCTTTTATGGAGTATATGGTACTGACTCATGGCTATATCTATTGAGTTTTTAATTCGTTTTTTCATAATAGTTGCTCCTGCCGAAGGCTGAATAACGAGTGCTCTCTGCATGAAAAACTCATCAATTGTTTAGTGTGATCAATGACGTGGAGTATTAATTGAATCGACGTGTGACTCTGGAAACACAATAACCCAGGACTGCAAGTTCCAGTGATTGAATCAAAGCATTCCAGATATACATTTCAGATATTGAAATGTAGCCATGGTGCAGCAGTATTGCGATTGTGATTATTTCAAGTACGCAAAATAATGTGGCTATAATACACCACTTGTTTCCAAGAAGCTTAGCTGCCAGATAAACAGGTAGAGTATACACAACGGTAATACTGTAATCGCCGGTGTCATAATCAATAAAACCAATTGCGACAGCTACGGTCAAACAAAGTAGCAGTGAAGCCGGCTTTGGTATTTTGCTTATGTAGCATCTTATCTTATTTAGCATATTTGGCGGGGTAGGTGTAATGATGAGCCTGGCGCCACAGACATAACAGCCTTATTGCAACAGGAAACCATGTCCGATTAACTGGCTGGAGTGGCAGTGGTTGCTGGCACAGCATCTTTCCTATGATGCTTCTGCTTCAGTGTTTTCAGAGTTGCCAACTGGTCGGGCGTCAGGATGGCACGGAACTGTGCGTTAACCTTCGCTCTATTGATGTTAAGATCGGCCTGAATGCCGGCAATCTTTGCGGTTTCGGCACGGATTGCCGCCTCGTCAATTTTGTCGGCATGCATCAGGTCATGAAGTGTCTTACGCTCGGCGTCCCGGCTTGTGATAACCGGTTTCACAACCTCTCTGTTGCCCTGGAATATCGTCTGTGCCTGGGTTTTTTGTGCATCGGTCAGTCCAAGTTTTTTTGCGATTTTCTTGAAATTATGCTGCTGATGCTTGCCGCAATGCTCACCGCCGTACCCCCCATCATTTGCGAGCGCGATGCTGGCAAATGAAGTTAAAGCTGCGCTACAAAACACCACCACGAACCTTGCCATGCTTTTGCGTTTTCCTGACATTGTGTTCTCCTTTGCTGATGTGATAATTGGGACCATCTGAATGTTAAGACAGCGACCTGCAGGAAAAGGTTACAAGAAAATTGTGACACGACTAAAATTTGGCACGTCGGGCCAACGTACTCAGGCCCGCAGGCTATAGCAATGATAAGAGCACTTCCTTCAGTGATACGCAAGGACTCATGTGATACGATCCGCTATTACCGCGTACAGGGGAGATGTACCTGTCTCGATGAAATGGGCTGCTGCCCGGGTGGCCCTTTTTCTCTGTTGACAAGGCTGTGGCTTTTGGAATCTAAAAAACGTGTTTCGCAGTGTGGGCTGACAGTGATAGTCTACAGCAAAACACAAATGGAATTCAAAAGGTGCTAGAGCGAATAATGACCGGAGGTAACGACAGGGATTTGGAACGTACTGCTAACGTGAACATTTCGCACATACGCAATCTGTTGCGGGCGCTTCGTTCCCGAAACTACCGGCTTTTTGCAGCCGGACAGGGGATCTCGCTCATCGGCACCTGGATGCAGCAGGTGGCGATGAGCTGGCTGATCTACCGCATGACCGGGTCTGCGTTCCTGCTGGGTATCGTCGGATTTGCGAGCCAGATTCCAACCTTCCTGCTGGCCCCCATTGCCGGTGTCCTTGCCGATCGCTTGAATCGGCGCTACGTTCTTATTGCAACTCAGACCCTGGCAATGATTCAGGCTGCGATACTGGCAATCGTTGTTTTTATGGGGGCGGTACAGGTATGGCATATCGTGGGTTTGAGCCTGCTGCTCGGCCTGATAAATGCCTTTGATATTCCGATGCGACAGTCGTTCGTCGTGGAAATGGTCGATAATCGTGAGGATCTGGGGAACGCCATTGCCCTGAACTCTTCGCTGGTCAACGCCGGTCGCCTGATCGGCCCGGCAATCGGCGGGATCCTTGTCGTTTCTGTGGGAGAGGGCATATGTTTTGTTCTTAACAGCCTGAGTTACCTGGCTGTTATCGTGGCTCTCACGGCCATGCGCATAGCTGACCGTCCAAAACCGCCACGGCATGCCCGTCATCTCCTGCATGAACTTCAGGATGGCGCCGCGTACACCTTCAGTTTCGGGCCGATCCGTTCGATCCTGATACTTGTGGCCGTTATCAGTCTGATGGGGATGCCCTATTCTGTCCTTGTCCCGGTCTTTGCCCGGGAAGTCCTCCACGGCGGCGCCCACACATTCGGCTTCCTGATGACAGCCGCCGGCAGCGGCGCTCTTGCAGGAACGCTCTATCTTGCCTCACGTAAAAGCGTTGTCGGCCTTGGCCGGGTGATCGTCTGGTCCACTATTATTTTCGCGGCAGGTATTGCACTGTTTGCCGTTTCCAAAAACCTGTATTTTTCGCTGATCGTTCTCTGCGCTGCGGGATTTGGGGCCATGACACTGGTTGCTTCGAGTAATACGATTCTCCAGACGATTGTAGAGGAAGAAAAACGTGGCCGTGTCATGAGTTTCTTTACGATGGCATTCATGGGCATGACACCTTTTGGCAGCCTTGGTGCCGGCTACATGGCTAACCTGATCGGCGTACGGGAAACCCTGCTCCTGGGCTCTGCCGCCTGCCTTGCCGGAGCTGCGCTGTTCGCGCGGCAACTCCCGGCTATCAGGGAAATCGTCCGGCCGATCTATGTCCGTATGGGAATCATCCCGGAAGTTGCACACGGTCTGGAAACAGGCGCCGAACAACCGCCGCTGGTGCAGAAAACTGCCGGGTAAATGCGAAAGCAGCGTGGGTGGCCTGGAATATGAACATTCTAGAAATGAGTATCAAATACTCAATGCGGCTGCAGCGGAGGTTTCTGCAATAATCGGACAAGGTGGCCGCATAACTCTTTTCTTGTGTTCAAGGTATCGGGTGCGCTACGTTTATAGCCATTTTTGGCAGGCGGGAAATTTTTTGATTATTACCAGGCAACGCAGCAAGGGACACAATCATGACCAAATTTTCAAGATTGCCGATACGCATTCAACTGATATCGCTGGCTATTCTGCTGACGCTGCCGGCCGTTGGAATCATCGGGTATGCGGGGCTCAAAGAGCGCAACGGCGACTATCACAAGGCAGAGATAGAATCTCAAAAGCTGGCTGACAATCTGGCCGCGGAGCAGAAAAATCTCGTCCAGGAAGCGAAACAGCTCTGCAGGGTATTGGCAGAACTGCCCGATGTGAAGAATCGCGACATTTCAAAGGTCCAACCGATTCTTGCCACCATTCTCAAAGAAAATAAACAGTACCTGAATATATTCATTGCCGACGTCAGCGGTACTGTCTGGGGAACGACCCATCCTTTCAAAACACCGGAAACCATTGCTTACCGACGATATTTCAAGAATGCGCGGGCGACGCTGCAGTATTCTTCAGGCGAGTATGTAATCAGCAGGACAACCCGCAAACCCACTCTGCATGTGGCCTATCCGATTATTGGTGACCACGGTGAATTTCAGGGGGCGGTCATAGTCGGTTTTGACCTGGATGTCCTGCGCTCCGTCCTGGAGCGCTCCCAATCGTCAAAGGATACGAACTATATTGTCACCGATCATACGGGGATCATCATCTGCCGGGGCCGCAGCCTTGGCAAGAATGTGGGTGAGCCCATGCAGTCCGAGGAACTGAAGAAGATGGAAGACGGTCCTGACGGCAACACCTATGAATTTGTGCGGGCTGATGGCGAAAGGCGCATCGTTACCTATAGAAAACTGCGACTGGACGGCGAACAAGTCCCCTACGCCTACGTCAGAGCAGGGATGTCAATCAAGGGGGCTGTTGCCGCGGCCAACCGGAAGCTGCTGTACAACATGACGATACTCATGCCCTTTGCAGCTGTTGCGTTCTTGCTGGCAGTCTTTATCGGCAAACGCTCCATAGTGGATCGTGTCACTCTATTACAAGCGGCATCGAAAAAAATAATCGAGGGAGATCTGAGCACACGGGTCGGTCATCTGGTCGAAGGGGGCGAACTGGGAGAGTTCGGACGGGCCTTCGATGATATGGCGCAAACTCTTGATGACAAGATCAATACATTGGTCCAGGCGCAAGAGGAGCTTCGCAGCAAGGCTGTACTACTGGAAGAGGAGGTTGCAGAACGCAGGATTGCACAGGAGAGCCTGGCGGTAAAACAGGGTCAGCTGGAAAGCTTGAACCTGACACTGGAAGAGCGGGTAGAGCATGCCGTGGATGAATTACGCCAGAAGGACCAGGCGCTCATCCAGCAAAACCGGCTGGCCGCCATGGGCGAGATGATCGGAAACATAGCGCACCAGTGGCGGCATCCGCTGCACAACCTGGGTCTTATCGTGCAGTTACTACCTGCTGAAATTGAGGATCTTTCAAAAACCCAGCTGGAACAAAAAGTCGACCAGATTATGAATATCATCATGCAGATGTCCCAAACAATTGATGACTTCACCAATTTTTTCCACCAGGACAAGGAAAAGACCTTGTTTACAGCTTACCACGCCGTAGTCAAGGCGGTTGATTTCAACCGGCCGAGCCTGGAAAGCAAGGGTGTCAGGGTAACCGTAGAAGGTGACCGGGATGTAAACATCTACGGATATTGTAATGAATACCTGCAGGTGCTGCTCAATATAATCAACAATTCAAAAGACGTACTTGTGCAGAAAAATATCAAGGAACCACTGGTCAGCATCAGGATAGCCCGCAAAAACGAGCATTCAATCGTTACGGTATCCGATAATGGCGGCGGGATTGACGAGAGCATCATGCCGAAGATATTTGACCCGTACTTTACGACCAAAGGACCAGCGCTGGGGACAGGTATCGGGCTCTATATGTCAAAAATGATTATCGAGCAGAATATGGGTGGACTTCTGAAGGCGCGCAATACTGCCGGTGGAGCCGAGTTTAGTATAGAGGTCTAGCTGAGAACTTATCCGAGAGCGGTCATCTGCTGCACGACCTTCTCGGCAAGCTGGCCATCGACGGCAGCGAGGTACTCTTTGAAATGGGGTGTGTTCATGTGCCGTTCCAGACAGGCCGGGCTCTCCCAGTTCTCGTAGAACATGAACAGGGCCGGGTCTTCATTGTCCTGGTACAGTTTGTATTCGATGCAGCCCTCCTCCCGTCTGGTCGGCGTAACCAGCTTGAGAAGTTCCGCTTTGACCGCTTCAACCCGATCCCTCCTGGCCACAACCTTGGCAATTACCGTTAACGTTGACATGCTTCGCCTCCTTTCCGAATGGTCCGATTTAATCCCAGGATGGATTTTGCCCGCTGCAATCAGTGAGGTGGCCCCTCGCACGCTTACGGCAGCAGCTTTTTTCCGACGCTGAAGGCCTGGCCCAGAAGCGGCCCGACGCCGTGATAGCCCTTGTGAGCCGTGTCATAAATGAGCGGTTTGATGCGCGTGATATCGGGGAGGCCGTCATCGTCCAGCACGGCCTGGTCGGCCTTGACATCGATGATCTCGCCGATGAACTGGGTGTGCAGGCCGATCTCGACGACCTGCAGCAAACGGCACTCCAGCACAACCGGGAACTGTGCGGCGTAGGGGGCGTCCACCAGTTCACTCCTGACCGGGGTCAGGCCGCTGACGGCAAACTTGTCTGCGTCACGGCCCGAGGTGATGCCGACGTAATCGGCCTCCGCCATCCCGGCCTCGCAGGCGATGCCGACGGTAAAGGCCTTGCGCTCCAGGATGGCTGCGTGGGAATAGGTCGCCTTGCGCAGCGATACGGCCACACAGGGGGGCTGGGAACAGCAGATGCCGCCCCAGGCCGCGTTCATCAGGTTGGGTTTGCCGGCCTGATCGTAGGTCCCAACCATCAGGACCGGGGTAGGGAAAAGCAGCGTCTTTGCTCCGAGGGATTTCTTCATGGCAACTCCTTGATAGTATATGGCGGCAGCTCGAAGGCGCCGACCAGTCGGGTAAACAGGGCCGGGATCGGGGTCTTGAAGTGCAGCCGTGCACCGCTGACCGGGTGGGTGAAGGCGATTGAACGGGCATGCAGCGCCAGGTTGGCATAGGCCGCATGCCCCTGGCCGTACTTACGGTCGCCGACCAGCGGGTGTCCCTTTTCGGCGAAGTGCACCCGGATCTGATGCTTTCGGCCGGTCAACAACCGGACCTGCAGCAGGCTGAGACCTTTATGCTCCTTGACCAGCGTATAGGCCGTGTGCGACAGCTTGCCTTTGGACGGGTCGGGGGTGGAATAGACCATCAGGGCGGCATTCTCGGCCAGATAGCTGCTGATGGTCCCCTGCGGTTGTTCCAGGTGGCCGAAGACCACGGTCAGGTAGATCTTGGTGGTGTTGTTCCAGTCCGACTGCAGGAACAGTTTGGCCTGCTCGCTTTTGGCAAACAGCAGGATCCCGGACGTGTCACGGTCCAGGCGATGCACGATGTAGACCCGGTTGCGTGACTTGGAGTTGCCCTTGCGGACGTAGTCATTGAGGATCGAGTGCACGGTCCGGGACTTGTCCCGCTCGGTACCCATGGTCAGCAGGCCGCAGGGCTTGTCCACCACAATGATATCGGCATCCTCGTACAGCAGCGCGACACCTTTGGGGTGATGTTTCGGTTTGGGGGGCGTCGGCCTGTACGTATGCATAATGCAGCATAGAATACACCCTGCACCCTCCACTGACAAACGCTTTCATCCGGCTGTATCGGACTCTTGTGTCAAACCTCTCCGGATCTGCCCGCCGGTTCCATTAATACTGACCTTCTTGATACGTTCTTGATATCCTGTATCCACATCTTGATACATTCTTTATGCAGTGAGGGTTATTGTGAAAATCAGGAGAGTGTACCATGAAAGTCTATCTGTTCGATGTCACCAGCGGCCTGTATGAAAGCGCGGGCATCAAGAGCATGTCACCTCCTTTGATTCAGCCCGGCCAGGAAGCGGTCTATGACCGGGCCACAGGTAATTGAAGCCGGTTTTGATTGACAGATCGAGGAGAGCGGAAAAGCACAATGACTGAAAAGCAGCAGGAGCAGCAATCATTTCTTGGCAAGATCATCCGAGCCATCATCGGTGCTCCCAAGCACCTCAAGGATCCGCAGCTGTTCCACAAGATGGCATTAATTCCTGTCCTGGCGTGGGTCGGACTGGGGGCTGACGGGCTCTCATCATCGGCTTACGGCCCGGAGGAGGCCTTCCGCGCCCTGGGTGAACATACCTATCTGGCGGTCTTTCTCGGCTTGGCCACGGCCCTGACGGTTTTCATAATCTCCTATGCCTATTCGCGCATCATTGAGCATTTTCCCCACGGTGGTGGCGGCTACATCGTGGCCAGCCACATGCTGGGGGAGAAGGCCGGGGTGGTTTCGGGGAGTGCGCTGTTGGTTGACTATATTTTGACTATCACCGTTTCAATCGCCTCATGTGTCGATGCACTCTTCAGTTATGTGCCGAAATCGCTTCACCACTACAAGGTGCCGGTGGCTTGCGTGCTGGCGGTCTTTCTGATCATCCTCAACATCAGGGGGGTCAAGGAGTCCATCTCAGTCATGGCCCCCATCTTCATGGTATTCGTTATCACGCATATTATCATGCTTATCTATGGTGTCACTGCCCATGCCGACCAGGTCATGCCTCTGGCGGGGAGCATCAGGACCGGCTTTAACCATGACCTGGGAACCATCGGAAGTATGGGTATCCTGTTGCTGTTCATGCGTGCCTATTCTCTTGGCGGCGGTACCTACACCGGCATTGAGGCGGTCTCCAACGGCCTGCAGATCATGCGGGAGCCGCGGGTGAAAACCGGTAAGCGCACCATGATTTACATGGCTACCTCCCTGGCCTTCACTGCGGGTATTCTGTTCCTCTGCTATGCACTGGTCGGCATCAAGCCGGTGGATGGCAAGACTCTTAACGCCGTGCTGGCCGACGGGCTGTTCGCCCATTGGCCCATGGGGAGCAGCCTGGCTTTCATTACCATCTTCTCCGAAGGTGCCTTGCTGCTGGTGGCAGCCCAGACCGGTTTCGTGGACGGACCGCGGGTCATGGCCAACATGGCGGTAGACTCCTGGTTCCCGCACCGTTTTGCTGCCCTGTCGGTACGCTTGACCATGCGCAACGGCATCATGCTGATGGGGGTGGCGTCCATCGTGCTGCTGGTTTATACCCGAGGATCGGTTTCGGCCCTGGTGGTCATGTACTCGATCAACGTCTTCGTGACCTTCTCGCTCTCGCAACTGGGGATGTCGAAGTTCTTCATCCAGCGACGGAAGGAAGACCCCCAGTGGTTCCGGCACCTGTCCGTCCATCTGGTGGGACTGCTGCTCTGCGTCACCATTCTGATCATCACCACCGTGGAAAAATTTGCCGAAGGTGGCTGGTTGACCCTGGTGATAACCTCGGTGGTTATCGGCCTTTGCTACCTGATCAAGGGGCATTACCGGCGGGTCAGACAGGGGATGAAGGATCTGGATGAAACCCTGTTGGATGTCCCGGTCTCATTCCACGGAGAACCGCCGCCCATCGACCACGGCGGTCTCACCGCCATACAGCTCGTGTCAGGCTACAGCGGCTTCGGCGTCCATACGCTCTTCTCGATCCTTTCAACCTTTCCCAAGACATACAAGAACGTGATCTTCGTCTCGGTGGCCATGATCGATTCAGGATCCTTCAAGGGGGCCGAGGAGATTGAGGCGCTGGAGGCATCGGTACAAGCGGGACTGGAGAAATATGTGAGCATGGCGAACAGGCTGGGTTTTGCAGCAGAATACCGGACGGTGCTGTCAACGGATGTGGTTGAAAGTGCCGTGGAGCTCTGTAAGCAGACCGCCGAGGAGTTTCCCCGTTCCACGGTATTTACCGGCCAGATCACCTTCCGGTTGGAGAAGTTCTACCACCGCCTGCTGCACAACGAGACCGCCTTTGCCATCCAGCGCCGGCTGCAGTGGGAAGGCCTGACCACGGTCATCATGCCGATCCGGGTCAAGACGTAATCCCGGGCTCTTCGGAAAGCACCACGTATTCCGGGCGGTTGTTGCGGATGACATGCACGTCACCCTTGGCAATCAGCCCGTCAACTGCGGCAATACCGCACCGTTTGATTTCCTGGGCGGGAATGCTGTTCATCGCTTGACTCCTTTCAGTACTTTATTTTGCCATACGCGGTACTTCTCTGCAAACGTATCATGCGCATGCTGTCTGACGCCGGGTTGGTAGTGCGGATCAGCGGGGAAAGAAATCTTATATTTCAAGACCCGACCCTGTGGCCCTCTCCGAGGTTTACAATCGCTGGAGTAACTATTCAGCACTTTGTTCTTTCACATTCATAAATTGGAGAACTCACCTTGAAACAACAGCCGCAGACCTTCGGACGCAGTAACGCCTTGCTTCATGCAGGTTGATAGATAGCTCCGGATTCGGCAAAAGATTTTGGCTCCTTCCATTGCACGAAAGCATCCAGATATCTTCTGTTGAACTTTGGTCATTCTCAGATCGTGGCGCCGATTGCAGCCAAACTGGCAAATTAGCTTGGCGCGAGGGGTGGCAAATTCACTTGGCGCAGATACCTCTCAAACTGGAAAATTACCATGGAGCTCGACAGATCAATATAAACTTTCAAGCACTGGCTGCCGGTCTAAAGCATGGAGCTGGCAGAAAGGAGACACCTGTCAGGCGACCAGATGCCCGGGCAAGGAGTGAACGCGTTGGTAAATAAATGGAAGGATGCTTATTGATGATTGAGGTGTATAATCAACTTCATAATATAGTAGCCCACCACGTTAAAGGAGACATAAATGAAGAGGCGACTGTTCATGTATTGTGCATTACTTATTGTGGCCACATCAATGCTGTTGGGTTGTCTATGGCGAGATGACGGATATCGAGGTGACGGATATCGAAGTAACGGTGACGGGGGCGGTAGTGTGAATTGGGAAGGCGGTAGTGTGAATTGGGGAAGTGGCAGAGGCGATTACAAAGAAGGCAGCGGAGGGCATGAAGAGGGAGATTGCCGTTAACTATTGTCAATACTGATGGCGACGCATCAAACTTACTGTTCTAATATCGGGTTAAGACTACACCTCACTTGTTGGGAAGTTGATATTTATATCCGTTGTGCAATGGAACCGTCATTGTAAATCGATATCGGTTCGAATAGGAAATGGTAGGGATATCTTCCAGGGTTTCCCCTTTTTTGTGTTTTTTCATCAGGGTTGTGCAGACAAAAAAACGGCAGCCGAATCACGATCGCCCCCTGATTTCCGGTCACGGCCCGGTTACCCTGCTGGAGCGGTTTCCTCCAACTGCAACTCCTTGATGGCCATATCCCGCATCTTGAATTTCTGGATCTTGCCGGAGGCGGTCATCGGAAAGGAATCGACGAACTTGACGTATGTGGGAATCTTGTAGTTGGCAATTTTGCCGCGACAGAAATCCCTGACCTCATCCTCGCTTATCGCCATACCCTTTTTCAAGATGATGGAAGCCATAACCTGCTCACCGAATTTCCTGTCCGGCACCCCATAAATCTGCACATCGGATATCCGGGGATTGGTGTAGAGAAACTCCTCTATCTCCTTGGGATAGATGTTTTCGCCGCCACGGGTGATCATCTGCTTGATGCGCCCAGTGATCTTGCAGTAGCCGTTCTCATCCATGATGGCCAGGTCGCCGGTGTGCAGCCAGCCATCAGCATCGATCACCTTGGCGGTCTCCTCCGGCATTTTATAGTAGCCCTTCATCACCATATAGCCCCGGGCGCAGAGTTCGCCCTGTTTGCCCGGCGGCAGGGTGGCTCCGCTCTCGATGTCTATGATCTTGACCTCGGCGCCGGGGAGCGCCCTGCCGACAGTGGCCACCCGCAGCTCAATCGAATCTTCGGTGCGGGTCTGCGTAATGCCGGGTGACGACTCTGTCTGACCATAGACGCTGGTGATCTCTGTGATGTGCATGTCTTTTACGACACGCTTCATGACCTCAATCGGGCAAACAGAACCCGCCATGATGCCGGTTCTCAGACTGGAGAGATTATATTTACTGAACTCCGGGTGCTCCAGTTCGGCAATAAACATGGTCGGAACACCATGGACAGCGGTGCATTTCTCCGCTTCGATGGTCTGCAGGACTTTGAGCGGGTCGAAGATCTCGACCGGCACCATGGTGGTGCCGTGGGAGACACTGGCCATAACGGCCAGAACACTGCCGAAACAGTGGAAGAACGGTACCGGTATGCACAGGCGGTCCTGGTCAGTGAACTTCATGCATTCACCGATGTTGAAGCCGTTGTTGATCAGGTTGTAATGGGTCAGCATGACCCCTTTGGGAAAGCCGGTCGTACCGGAAGTGTACTGCATGTTGATCGTGTCATGACAATCCAGAGAGGCCTCCACAGCGGCCAGTTCGGCATCGCTGGCCTGGTTGCCCATTTCCAACATCCGCCCGAAATTGAACATCCCGGCCGGTGTTTCCTCGCCGATAAAAACCACACTCTTCAGGAAGGGCAGTTTCGGGCTGTTCAACTGTCCTGCCGCAACTTCCGCCAGCTCCGGCACCACCTCATTCAGGGTTGCCACATAGTCGGTGTCCTTGAAGGACTTGACCACAAAAAGAGCCTGGGTATCTGACTGATCAAGGATGTACTCCAACTCGACCGACTTGTAGCTGGTATTTACGGTAACGAGAATGGCTCCGATCTTGGCCGAGGCAAACTGCAGAATCACCCATTCCGGGACGTTGTAGGCCCAAATGGAGATGTTGTCTCCTTTTCTGATGCCGAGTTTCAGTAACCCCTTGGCCACCTGACGGCAGATCTCGTTGAACTCGCGGTAGCTGTAGCGCAGGCCGCGCTCCGGGTATCCCGCGCAGGCTGGTCAGCTCCCTGCCCTGCCGGGATATCAGCGGTTTATTTCCGGTTAGCTTGCTCATGGGCGTGGCTCCAGTAAACCCCCACTTCCGCCACAGGTCAAGCGGCGAATACAGGGACAGAACCGGCGGCTAAACTGATTGACAGCTCTGCAGGCCTGCACTACATTGAGCATATCGTTGAGTTTTTTGCATGTCGGAGGAGAATCGATGCTGAATGTTGCCATTGTGGGGGCCAGCGGTTACACCGGGCTGGAGTTGATCCGCATCCTGTACCGCCACCCGGAGGTGGCGGTGACCTGCCTGACTTCCGAGCAGAGTGCCGGCCGAAAGATCTCTGATATCTTCCCGACCCTGCGGGGACGCTGTGACCTGACCCTGGAAAATCTGGAACCGGTGCGGGTCGCCGAGAAAGCCGACCTGATCTTTACCGCCCTGCCGCATAAGGCGGCCATGGAGGTGGTCCCGACCTTCCTGAAACTGGCCCGGCGCGTCATTGACCTTTCGGCCGACTACCGTTTGAGCGATCCGCAGGTGTATGGCGCGTGGTACGAAGCGCATCTCAACCCCGCCAACCTCAAGAAGGCGGTCTACGGACTGCCGGAGATTCGGCGGGCAAAGATCAGGGGCACCAGGCTGGTGGCCAACCCCGGTTGTTATCCGACCAGCATCATCCTGGCCCTGGCACCGCTCTTGAAAAAGAGGCTTATCGACCCCGCCAGCATCATCGCGGATTCCGCCTCGGGCGTGACCGGTGCCGGACGGGCCGCCAAGGTTGACAGCTTGTACTGCGAGGTAAATGAAGGATTCCGGGCCTACGCGGCAGGCGGCGTACATCGCCATACCCCGGAGATCGAACAAGAATTGTCGCTTCTGGCCGGGGAGCCGCTGGTCATAACCTTCACCCCGCACCTGGCGCCGATGGATCGCGGCATTCTCTCCACGGTCTATGCCCTGCCACATAAAGCGCAGACCACCGGGCAGCTGGTCAAGCTTTACCAGGAATTCTACAGCGGCGAGCCGTTCGTGCGGGTACTTCCCCAGGGCAGTCTGCCATCCACGGCCTACGTGCGCGGCTCCAATTTCTGCGACATCGCTCCGCTGGTGGATCCCCGTACCGGGCGGATCATCGTTGTCTCTGCCATCGACAATCTGGTAAAGGGCGCCTCGGGGCAGGCGGTGCAGAACATGAACCTTGTTTGCGGATTCCCGGAGACCATGGGGCTGGAAGGGCTGGCCCTGTTCCCGTAGAACCCGTATAACTGTTAAAAAAAGGGGGGGCGCCACAGCTGTGGCGCCCCCCCTTTTTTAATTTATTTCCGAACCTGCCTGCTAGGCGAAAGGGTTTCTCAGAACAATCGTCTGATCACGACGTGGGCCTACGGAAACCATCACAATCTGGCAACCGGCCAGTTCTTGCAGGCGCTGCACATAGGCCCGGGCATTTTTGGGAAGCTCCTCGAAGCTTTTAGCGCCGGTAATATCGGTTCTCCAGCCGGGCAGTTCCTCGTACACCGGCTGGCAGTTCTCGAAAACCTCCAGGGCGGCCGGCAGGGTCTCCAAGGCCTTGCCTTTGTAGGTGTAGCCGGTACAGACCTTGATCACATCAAAATCAGAGAGCACATCCAGCTTGGTCAGGGCGATGCCGGTCAGGCCGTTGACCCGCACCGCATAGCGGACAACCATGCTGTCGAACCACCCGCAGCGACGGGGACGTCCGGTGGTGGCGCCGAACTCACCACCGGTCTGGCGCAGCTGCTCGCCGGTTTCCTCCAGCAATTCTGTCGGAAACGGCCCGCTGCCAACCCTGGTCACATAGGCCTTGGAGATGCCGATGATCTCGTGGATGTCGCGGGGACTGACGCCCGAACCTGTACAGGCGCCGCCGGCACAGGTCGATGAAGAGGTTACATAGGGATAGGTGCCGTGGTCAACATCCAGCAGCGTCCCCTGGGCGCCTTCGAAGAGCACCTTCTTGCCGGCCTTGAGGTCCTTGTCAAGAACCAGCGCGGTGTCCGCCACGTATTTAGCGAGTATCGCCGCATAACCCCGGTACTCGGCCAGTATCTCTTCAAAGCTGCAGGGCGGCTCACCCAGCAGGTTCTCCAGCAGAAAGTTTTTCTCAACCAGAAATTCTTTCAGCTTGCGGGCAAAGACCTCCGCGTTGAGCAGGTCCATCAGACGGATGCCGCGCCGACCGATCTTGTCTTCGTAGCAGGGGCCGATACCACGGCCGGTGGTGCCGATCTTTTTGTCGCCGCTTTTGGCCTCGCGGGCGATGTCGATCTGTTTGTGATAAGGCATGATGATATGCAGCGACTCGGACAGCAGCAGACAGGAGTCATCCTTGATGCGGCCGGACTCCTTGAGTTTGGTGATCTCCCTGATGAAGACTTCCGGGTCGAGCACTACGCCGTTACCGATGATGCAACGCTTGCCTTCGTGCAGAATCCCCGACGGAATCAGATGCAGCACGATCTTCTCGTTGCCCACCACCAGAGTATGGCCGGCATTGTTGCCGCCCTGGTAGCGTACGATATCGTCGGCGTGCTCGGTATAGATGTCGACAACCTTGCCCTTACCCTCATCGCCCCACTGGGCGCCAACCACAACTACATTTGCCATAGCTATTCGTCTCCCTGGCCTTCTTCTATTAATTTCATCAATCCGTTCTGTTGAAGCTGTTCCCTGGTAACAGGTATCTTGCGGCCATCCCGTACGCGCACCGCGCAGCAGCCGCTGTCGCCGGATTCGCCGCCGATGACCAGCATGCAGCGGATGTTCATGCGGCGTGCGTATTCAAGTGAGCTCGCGTATTCGCGCCGGATGATGTCTCGGGCGGTCGTATATCCCTGAGTTCTGAGCAGATGCGCAATCTCCAGCACTTCCCGGCGGTCATCACGGCAGTTGAACAGCAGGAAATCATGAGTTGTGCTGGCCTCCAACTCAGGCCGCCGCTGCAACGCCTGGAGCAGGTTGAGAACGTTGAAGGTAAAGCCGGTGGCCGGGGCCGGGAAACCGTAGCGCCCCGTCAGATTGTCGTAGCGGCCGCCGCCGCAAACCGGCTCGCCCAGTCCCGTCACAAAGCCCTCGAAGGTGATGCCGGTGTGGTAGTCCAGACCGCGCGTCTCACCCAGGTCAATGGTCAGGTGATCGCTGACGCCATGGATGTCCAGAATCTCCAGCACCTGCCGCAGGTTCTCCAGGGCAGCCAGTGAACGGCTGTTGCACGTCACCCGACGCGCTTCATCCAGGACTTCGCGGCCGCCGAACAGGCGCGGCAGCGCGGATATCTCGCGCCGGGAAGCGTCAGATACGATATTCTCATCCAGGATGCGCGCCACCGCGGAAGAATCCTTGCGCGCCACCGCCTGCTGCAGCTCCAGCAGGGCTGTGCCAGCCAGGCCGGAGGCGACCATGACGCCCCGGCAGACCTCTACTTGTCCCATATCAATCTTGAAATCTTCAAATCCCAGGTTCTGCAGCGCCTCGACCGCCATGGCCACCATCTCGGCATCCGCCTCGGGCGAATCAAGGCCGATCAGTTCCACACCCGACTGAAATATTTCCCGGCTGC
>JBBQXT010000002.1:0-65643 GCA_038209415.1 Geobacterales bacterium | reverse complement strand
GAGATGCAACGACATTGAGCACGGTAGCCAAGCACCTATCAAGCAAGGGCGAAATTGTACTCAGCGCTTGCGAACAAAATGATAGGGATGATGAAAGAGTTAGGCAGAAATGCACTGATACAGGCCTGAACCCCAAAGGCTGTGCCCAATCAGTACTTACTATCAACATCCGGCCAATCCAATGACCGGCCTTGCTAGGTTGCCTGTCGATTTCGGTTCACCCAAAATGAGCTCCGACTGTTCTAGCGCCTCCACCAGGGCAGCTTCATTCTTGGCGAGTGAGGCAGGCCGACTGGGATGGATCAGGTAATCAACCCCATCGCCCTTGGTCAGCCACAGTGTACCAGTCATACAACGCAGTACCAAGCCCTCCCGGCCGCCTTCCAGGCGGATCAATTCACCTTCCGCAAGACTGAATTCCATGGTGTAAACCTCCTCTTCTGATGATAGGGCCAGTTTACACTTGTTTGTCGGTAAAAAAACAGATACAGATTATTTGTTTTGTTACCGTAACAGTTACTCATAATCAAAACTGTAACCGTGACAATGAGGGGCAACTGTACCTGTTTCCATACGGTTGCTATCGGGTATACTACAGGCATGATCAGTGGAATGAACAACACGAACGGTACTGCGCCGCTTTACGAACAGGTAGCAGCAGAGGTTTCAGGATTGATTGAGCAGGGCACCTTCCGGGTCGGCGACAGGGTCACATCCATCCGTCAGCTCAGCCGCAGGTTCAATGTGAGCATCAATACGGTCATGCAGGCCTATGCGCTGCTTGAGGACCGACGCTTGATCGAGGCCCGCCCCCAGTCGGGCTATTACGTGTGTGCCCGCGCGCCCGAGATCAGTGAGCCTGAATTGCCTGCCCGGCAGATGATTGCACCGGCCACGGTCACCATCAGCGATCTGTGTCAACAGGTAATCAGAAACATGATGAACCGCGATCTGCTGCCCCTGGGAAGCGCTGTTCCCCATCCGCGGCATTTGCCGGTGGACAAGTTGAACCGCCTGCTGGCGAGCGAGTCGCGACGATTTCCGGAGCAGAGCATTTCATACCAGATGCCGCCCGGATGCGAACGGTTGCGGGTCCAGATTGCCCAGCGCTCTCTGATGGCCGGGATCGGTGTTGGCCCGGACGAGGTGCTGATTACCTCCGGGTGCGTAGAGGCGGTGCTGCTGGCCTTGCGTGCCACCTGTCAAAACGGGGACACCATCGCGGTGGAATCGCCCTTTTATTTCAACTTTCTGCAACTGATCGCCGAACTGGGATTGAAGGCCCTGGAGATTCCCGCCACTCCCCGAGAAGGTATCAGCATCGAGGCCTTGCGTTACGCCATTGAGCACAACCGGATCAAGGCCTGCCTGATCATCCCCAACTTCAGCAATCCCCTGGGCAGTCTGATGCCGGTTGAACGCAAGTGCGAACTGGTGGAACTCCTGGCGAGCCATGAGATCCCCCTGATCGAGGACGACATCTACGGCGACCTGGTCTTCGGCAATCAGCGTCCCGTTGCTGCCAAGTCCTTTGACCGCAAGGGGCTGGTCATCTACTGCTCCTCATTCTCCAAGACTCTGGCTCCCGGTTACCGGGTGGGCTGGGCCATCGCAGGTCGCTTTCAGCCCGAGATGGAACGTTTGAAGATGATGGCCAATCTCGCCACCTCCTCGCCCCCGCAACTGGCGCTGGCCGAGTTTCTGGCCACGGGCGGCTATGACCATCATCTGCGCGCCATCCGGCGGATCTATGCCAATAATCTTTCCCAGATGGCCGATGCCGTAGTCCGCTATTTCCCGGCTGGGACGCGCATGACACGACCGGCCGGCAGTTTTATCCTGTGGGTGGAGATGCCTGAAGGGATCAGCGCGATTGAACTGTTCCACCGGGCGCTCAGCCAAAGTATCAGCATTGCCCCCGGCCCGATTTTTTCGTTGACCGACAAGTACCGTAACCACATCCGGCTCTCGTCCGCCCTGTGGGATGAGCGGGTGGAACGGGGCATCAAGACCTTGGGAGATCTGGCCCACGATCTGCACAAAGTCACGAGTGTGCCCTCTCCTGCCGAGACGTTGATGTAACTTTGCTTTTCCTATTTCGCATAGAAAGGTATAACTCCATGAGCATGTATGGCTCCTTTTTTTTAAGCATCTGGATCAAGTTTTTTTTCCTTCTCACCCCGTTCTTCGTGCTCTCGACCTTCCTGTCCATGACCCAGCACAACTCATCGGCAGAGCGGCGCAGGCTTGCCCTGCGGGTGACCGTTGCCGTACTTGTGGCCTGTTTTACCCTCTACTTTTTCGGCAATACCCTATTCTCTCTGTTCGGTGTAACACTCGACTCGTTCAGGATCGGTGCCGGCTGCCTGCTGTTTCTCTCCGCGGTGCAGATGGTGCATGGCAACGATTCCGTCCCAGCCAGCGAGCGCCAGGGGGCCATCTCGGTCGTCCCGCTGGCCATTCCGATTACCGTCGGTCCGGGGACTACCGGAGCACTGCTGGTCATGGGGGCTGAACTCCAGTACACCTGGCAGGTCTTTGTCGGCTGCGCCGCCTTGGCCACAGCTGTAATCTGCGTCGGCGTGCTCCTTTTTAGCGCCGCCTCCATCGAGCACCTGATCGGCAAGAAGGGCATTACCATCCTCAGCAAGCTGACCGGGCTGATGGTCTCGGCACTGGCCGCCCAGATCGTTTTCACCGGCATCAAGAACTTCCTGTTCGTCGGATAAATAGGGAGAAAGATAACTGATGAGGTCGAGTGACCTCAGAGAAAATACTGCTTGAAGGGTTAATTACTGTGCAGAAAAATATGGTTAGAGCAGGCGGTTCAGAAAGCTCCTGATCCGCTCGTTGTCCTGTCCCGCCCCAAAAAACTCCCGCGGTGTGCCCTGCGTCAGAAACCTGCCGGATTCCATGAAGACAACCCTGTCGGCCAGCTCGCGGGCAAAGCCCATGTGATGCGTGACGATGATCATGGTCATGCCCTCGTCCGCCAGGGTATGAATAGTGTCGAAGACCTCGCCGACCAGTTCCGGGTCCAGGGCCGAGGTCGGCTCGTCGAATAGCATCAGCTTGGGGCTCATGGCCAGTGCACGGGCGATGGCAACGCGCTGTTTCTGTCCGCCGGACAGGGTGGCCGGGAAGACGTCGCGCTTGTCGGACAACCCCACCTTGGCCAGCATGTCGACCGCGATCCGCCGGGCCTCCTCGGCCGGCTTCTTTTGAACGGTCAGCGGGCCTTCCATGACATTTCCCAGCACGGTCATGTGCGGGAAAAGGTGGAAATGCTGGAAGACCATGCCGATCTCGGCCCGCAGGGCACAGATCGCCGGGAGCCGGTCCAGATGGCGCCGCCCGTGGCGGGTTACATAGCCTACCTGGCGGCCTTCGAAACTGATGCTGCCTTCCTCGATCTCCTCCAGCAGATTGATCGAGCGCAGCAGGGTCGATTTACCCGAGCCGGAAGGGCCGATAATGACCAGCTTCTCGCCAGGATAGACCGACAGATCCAGGCGGTCCACAGCCGTAAGAGTTCCGAAGCGCTTGGTAATCCCTTCCAGCCTGAGCAACGGTTCCCTAACGGAGTTCATAGATGCCCGCCCGATATTCGATCTTTTCGAAGACAAAGGTGAAGATACTGGTCAACAGCAGATATATGGCCGCCGCCAGGACCAGGGCCGTAATGTTGAAGTAGGTGTTGAAAAGCTGATCCGCCGAGCGCATCAGCTCCACCATGGCAATGGTCGAGACCAGGGCGGTGTCCTTGATCAGGGCAATGAACTCATTGCCGACCGGGGGCATCAGTCGCTTGTACGTCTGGGGGATGATGACGCGCCGCATGGCCTGGTTGTAAGTCATGCCGATGGCCTTGGCGGCCTCCATCTGGCCGTGCTCGATGCTCTGAATCGCACCGCGGATGATTTCGCCCAGGTAGGCCGAATAATTGAGCCCCAGTCCGATAACCGCCGCCGTCAGTGGAGGCAGGGTGATGCCGAAAGCCGGCAGGCCATAGTAGATGAAGAACAGCTGCAAAAGGAGCGGCGTGCCGCGAAAAAACCAGATCACGAACCAGCACAGCCAGGAAATGGGCCGAAACGTGCTGATACGTCCCAGGGCGATCAGCAGCCCCCCTAGCGGCGAGACCAGCATGGTGCACAGCACCAGCAGCAGGGTCATCAGCGCCCCCCTGCCCAACGCCGGCAGAAAGCGGAGGATATCGGACAGGACCGTGTGCCAGCGCGGTTTCTGCAACATTTCCAGCGCAGCGGTAAAATTACGGGCCTCGCTGTTGTCGGGAAACAGTTTCAGCACCTCACGGCAGGCGTTCAGAGCCTTGACGTTGGCATCCTGAGAGGCGTAAATCCGGGCGATCTGCATGCGGCTGGAAACGAATACACCTCCGTCTTCACCGGCCGACGGCGGAGGAACCTGCGCCAACAGCTTCAAGGCGCCGTCCAGGTCCCCCTGGGCCATCAGGTCACTGGACTGGCGGAAGAGCTGGTCGTAATCAACAGCCCCCAGACAGTTGCCGGTCAGCATCCATAAAAAAAGCAGGGCCAGTGCGACCCTGCTGGAATGTATGAGAACTCGTTTCATATCTATTAGTATCGCTCTATCAGAAATGTGAATTTTTCGTCAGGTCAAGGCGCTCAAGTGATTGCGCGGAGACGTACCGGCCGGTACGTCGCACAAGCTATCATGCAGAGCAACGCCGAGATGGCGGAAAAGTCGCATTTCTCCTTAGAATTTCTTGGGGTTGGTGATGTCTTCCGCAAACCATTTGCGGGAGATTTTTGTCATTGTGCCGTCCTTGACCATCTTGTCCAGGGCCTGTTGAACCTTGGCGCGCAGATCGCCGTCATCCTTGCGGAAGGCAATGCCGAAGGGCTCCTTGCTGATCATGCCGGGCATGATCCTGAACTTGCCGGGGCGCTTGGCGATCATGTCGCGGCCGGTGACATTGTCCACCACGACCACGTCGATGCGCCCGGCTTCCAGGTCAAGCAGCGCCTTGGGGTAATCCTCGTACTCCTTCAGCTCGTTGGGTGCCATGGCCAGTTTCTTGACGGCCTGCAGACCGGAAGAGCCCTTCTGAGTGCCGGCCTTGTAATTTTTCAGATCATTGAGCCCCTTGAAGCGTTTTTCCTTGAAGTTGACGACAGCAATCTGGCCGTCCATGATGTACGGCTTGGTGAAGGCCACTTCCTTGGACCGCTCCTCGGTGATGGTCATCCCGTTCCAGATGCAGTCGAATTTTTTGGCGTTCAGCGAGTGGATCACACCGGCCCAGGCGGTGGGCTGCCATTCGATCTTGACGCCCAGCCGCTTGCCGACCTCTTCGGCAGCGTCGATGTCGAAGCCGACCAGTTTGCCGTCGGCCTGGCGGTAGCCCATGGGGGGGAATGAATCATCCAGCCCGATGACCAGCTTGCCTTCCTTTTTGACCTTGTCCCAGGAACCGTCACCGGCAAAAGCGACTGCGGAAAAAAGGGTCAATGCGAGACCGGCAGCGGTGACCAACAGAAGTGCTTTTCGAATCATGTTCATCTCCTTGTAATTGAATTCATGACACAAGATTTACTACGATTGGAAGCTTCTCCGGCCAGTGTGCGCTATTCGATCCTGTTGGTCGAAATCACTGACCGGCCCTTGCTGAAGAGACCCTGCTTCTTGACCACCTCCAGCAGGACTAGCTCGCGCGTATCCGGGTCATAGGCGTAATCGGCCAGGTAGCCCGGGGTTTGTTTGCTATGCCAGATCTCGGTAAGCTTGGCGCCGTTCCAGCGGAAGGCGAACAGGGCATGCCGGTTAAAATTGCGGTTGTTGCCGATGCTGAAGGTGCCCTCGTTGCGCGGGATGATCAATGAACCATCCGGCAAGAGGGTCAGGCGCTGTTCCAGGAAAAGCCACTGTTCCATATCCCGTACCGACTTGGGGGCCGCGAGTTTGCTGTCTTTGAAGCGGATTTCGGAACCGCCGAACTTGTCGGCACTCTTCCAGAGCTCCTCGCCCTGCATATCCGACACGGCCAGGTAACCGTCCTCATCAACGACTACAAAGCTCTCTTTGCCCTTGGGGTCCTTGACCCGCTGGAAATTGAAGATTGACCCTGTCCGCGGCAGTGTCACGTTGCTACGCGTTTCAAAGCGCTGCCCGTTCATGGCCAGTTCATAAGCCTGTTTCGAAAGCCCCCCACCGGCCCCCAACTCCTGGGCAAGGATTTTCCGACTCGTTATATCCACGCCGATTCCCCGGAATAACCAGGGCAGGTTGTCCGCCAGCATCTGCAATGACCGACCCTCGGCCCGGTACACTCGTGAACTGATCACGTCGCGATCAATGATGGTTACGTACAGTTCCGTAATTCCGTCATGGTCCATATCCGCCGAATCGATGGCCAGAATGCGGGCGGTCGCCGGCACACTTGCCTCGGCGATCAGCTTGAGTTCCGTGCCCTTGTGATAAAAGCGGATGGTCTGCTCATTGGCGACAAACAGTTCGCGCTCTCCGGAAGGAAGCCTGCGGCCCAGGGTAATACTGCTGTATACCCCCTCCAGGGAACCGCTGTCCCAGCCGCCTGCGTCTGCTTCCGCTTCCGTCTTGATTATATAGCTTCCCGCGGCAGGTTTTACAGCTGCCGCTACCGGTGATGGGTTGATGGGTGCCGGGGTGGTTGCTGACAGGGCTGTGGGAATGGATGCTGGCGGAGCGGCAACAGGAGCCGGAGAGACCGCAGCAAAGAACATGCCGGCGAGCTCCTTGTCGATCTTGCGTGCCAGCCTGCCTGCGGCGGGGATGATGTCGTCGCTGCCGTCCCCCTGTTCGAAGACGGTGCTCGTGGCGCCCGATTTTCTGTTTTTGAGCAGGACATCCCAGCTGAACGTTCTGCCAAAGGAGTTGTAGCTGCCGCTCATGACAACATCAGCCTGCTCCGGTTGATCCACAAAGCGTACCAGGCTCCGGTCAATCCGGGAAACAAGCAGGTCTCGCAATGAGGTTCCCCGCGGCATACCCGCCATGGTCTGGTCGGTTGTGACTTCGGCAGCATGGACGGATACGGAGGCGGATTGGGCCGTGCCGGCAATGGTCAGGATCAGCACAGCTGAAGTAATGGCAAGCAGGATTGATTTCACGTTGTACTCCTCGTTTTTGTTGCCGTGATGTGCCACCGGGCAGCAGTACGCGACCATCCTTATACAATCTTTGGCCGAATGCAAGTATTGATTCGAAAGTCCTCCGACAGGTCATTCACCAACCCGGTATTCCTCCAGTTCCGCCACCTCCGGCACCCCTCCTGTAGCGTCCGTTTGCCTTTCGGCTACCGGTATGATCGAGACGATCATGCCGACCAGGATCAGCATGGCCCCCAGAAGTCCGAACAGTCCCAAGCGCTCGTTGATTGCCAGCCAGGCGTAAGCGGCTGCGAAGACCGGTTCGGTGCAGAAGATCAGCGCCGTATTGGTGTGGCTGATAAAGCGCTGCATGGAGGTCTGAACCAGAAAGGCAAAGACCGTTGCGATCACGGCACAGATCAGGAGCGTCCATAGCAGGTGAGGATACCAAATCAAGACCTGTTTACCGCGGACAACGGCAAAGACCGTGCTCATCAGGGCCACCACGCCCAATTGCACGGCGGTCAGCCAGTAGTAATCGCTCTGGCGGGCGAATTCACCGGTATAGATCAGGTGCAGGGAGACACACACGGCGCAGACCGCTGCCAGAATATCACCGGTGTTGAAACGCCAGGAGCCGTTGCCGCACAGCAGGAACAGACCGGCTACGGATAACGCCACAGCGATCTTTACGGTGCCCGGAATGCGGTGGCGCAGCATGAGCGACGCAATGACCGGTACCATGACGACGTTCAGGCCGGTCAGAAATCCGGTATTGGAGGCGCTGGTGTAAAGCAGTGCCACGGTCTGAAAGGCGTATGCACCAAACAGGAACACTCCCATGATGCAGCCCTGTCGGACTGTACGGGCATCGAGGCGTTTTCCTTTCAGCATGCAGATCGGAAGAATCAGCACAAAGGCCAGGATGAAACGCTGGGAAAGGAATACAAATACATCAACGCTCTCCACCGCCCGCTTGACGATGGTAAATGTCACCCCCCAGAAAAAGGTGGTGGTCAGCAGCAGTACCGCCGCTGTAAGCCTGTTCATGCCCATTGCTCCAACAAACGTTTTTATTCGCATCAAAAATGTGGCGGGGTCAACCTTCATAGACGATGCACGGAACAAGGGCAAGAAAAAAAACAGTGCACCATACATAGAGCTTTTCGGATTGTTACAAACAGGTGTTTTTTTGTTGACAATGGAGCCTACATTTCATAAAAAGCTACGTGGTCTTACCATTTAAGTTTTAAGTTTTAATGAAAAGGAGACGCTCCGATGAAAGTTTTTCGCACGCTGACCTCACTGGTGCTGGTATTTGCAGCCATGACCTCCAGCGCCTTTGCCGCCCCTAAAAGTATCAAGGTAGCAACCGACGCCACCTGGCCGCCAATGGAGATGGTCGATGCCAACAAGCAGATCGTGGGCTATGATATCGACTTCCTCAATGCCGTAGCCAAAGAGGCCGGCGTAAAGGTAGAATTCAAGAACACCGCCTGGGACGGCATCTTCGCCGGACTTGACTCGGGCCAGTACGACGCCATCATCTCATCGGTGACCATCACCGAAGCACGCAAGGCAAAATACGACTTCAGCGACGCCTATACCAGCATCGGCCAGATCCTGGTCGTGCCCAAAACCGATAAGACCTCCAAAACCATAGCAGATCTGAAGGGCAAGAAGGTTGGCTCCCAGATCGGCACCACTGGCGCGATGGAAGTCAAGAAGGTTGCGGGCGTGGAATCGAAGACCTATGACGAAATCGGCCTGGCATTTGAAGATATGGCTGCCGGCCGTATCTCCGGTGTCGTCTGTGATGAGCCGGTCGCCGCCCACTTTGCCCTGCAGAAAAAAGAGTACAAGGAAAAATTCAAGATTGTCGGCAAGGCCTTCACCAAAGAGGGTTACGGCATCGTTGTCAAGAAGGGCAACCAGGAACTGGTAGCACTGCTCAACAAAGGCATCAAAGCTGTCAAGGCCAAGAAGCTCGACACCAAGATCCACACCAAGTGGGTTAAGTAATTCTGCATGCATTCCGGGTTTGGCTTACGCCAAACCTGGAATGCAGCATCCCTATGCTCGATACTCCATCCCCACATACACCGATAGCAGTCGGTGACGGAGCAGCAATACCACACAAAAGCGACGCTGGCCTGTTTACAGCCTGGCGTATCGCCTTTTTCGGTTCAATCGTGCTCTGCCTCTTTCTGGCCTTCGGCCGGCCGGACCAGTACATGGCGATCTTCATGTTCATCCCGGACGGCATCCTGGTCACCTTCAAGGTTACGCTGGGCGCCATCCTGCTGGCGATCGTCTTCGGGTTAATCGCCGGACTGGGAAGGATATCGAGCAACCGCCTGATCAATGGAGCCGCATCGCTGTATGTCGAGGTCATCCGCGGCATCCCGCTCTTGGTGCAGCTCTTCTACATCTACTATGCCCTGGGTCGTTTCGTAAAAATCCCCGACATTCTTAGCGCCATCATCGCCATGGCATTCTGTTACGGCGCCTACATGGCCGAGATCTTCCGGGCCGGTATCCAGTCCATTCCCAAGGGGCAGATGGAGGCGGCACTGTCCCTGGGCATGTCCCGCGGGCAGGCCATGCGGCAGGTCATTCTGCCCCAGGCCTTCAAGGTGGTGCTGCCACCCATCGGCAACGAATTCATCGCCCTGCTGAAGGATTCATCTCTGGTTTCGATCCTGGCGGTGGCCGACCTGCTGCGCCGCGGCCGTGAGTATGCCTCGGAAACCTTCAACTATTTCGAGACCTACACCGTCATCGCCCTGATCTACCTGATCATGACGCTCTTCTTTTCCAAGCTGATCAGCATCATGGAGGAGCGACTCAATGAAGGCCGCTAGTCACCCCATGATCGAGGTCAGTAAGGTATCCAAGTTCTTCGGTACCTTCCAGGCCTTAAATGACATTACATTTGATGTCAGTGACGGCGAAAAGGTTGTCATCATCGGCCCCAGCGGCTCGGGCAAGAGCACCATTCTGCGCTCGATCAACGGCCTTGAGACCATCGACGGCGGCCGGATATCCGTCGGCGGGATGGATGTCAGCCATTTGAAGACCGATATTTGCAAGGTGCGCGAGGAGGTCGGGATGGTCTTCCAGTCCTTCAACCTCTTCCCCCACAAGACCGTGCTGGAAAACCTGACCCTGGCCCAAACCGTCGTCCGCAAGCGCAGCAAAAAAGATGCTGAAGAGATCGCCATGGAGCTGCTGCGCAAGGTAAATATTGCCGAGAAGGCCGCGGCCTACCCGGCCAAGCTCTCCGGCGGGCAGCAACAGCGTGTCGCCATCGCCCGTTCCCTGGCCATGAACCCCAAGGCGATCCTGTTTGACGAGCCGACCTCGGCCCTTGATCCGGAGATGATCGGCGAGGTGCTGGACGTCATGAAGAACCTGGCCCGCGAAGGCATGACCATGGTGGTCGTCACCCACGAGATGGGCTTTGCCCGCGAGGTGGCCGACCGGGTCATCTTCATGGATCACGGCCGGATCGTGGAAGAGGGCACCCCGGAACACTTTTTCACCAGCCCCACCCACGAACGGACCAAACTGTTTCTGAGCCAGATATTGTAGAATCTATTCAATTAATTTCTCCCCCCTGGGAGATATTTTGGTGAAACCACATCACAAGGAGGAAGCACAATGAAGAGAAGTAACGTACTGGCTGCGCTGCTCACACTGGCACTGACCGCTGCCGCAACCACCCCGGCCATGGCCCTGGAGAACGAGTTTCACGGACTGTTCAGCGCCCGTTATATCAACTCCAACTTCAACGGAACTAGCACCACAAGTTTCACCGATGGTGCGAAATACGGTGGAGACACTAAGTACATGCCCGATGGTAAGCCCAAGGAAGTCTTCTCGGCTAACTTCATCGAGCAGCGCGCCCGCCTGCAGTACATCGCCAAGGCCAATGCCGACTTGAAACTGGTCACCCACTTCGAGCTGGACTACACCTACTGGGGTAACAGTGCCTATGGCTTTAACTCTGCTCCTGGCGTAACCAGTGGTAGTGGACGTAACGGTGGCGGTGCCATCGGCGCCGACACGGTGAATCTTGAAACCAAGAGCATCTACCTAGACGCCAATATTTTCAAGAACGTCAACATGAAACTCGGCATGCAGCCCTACAACGATGCTTTCAAAGGTGTCCTCTTCGATGCCGACATGGCCGGCATTGACTTCTCCAGCAGCTACGATAAGTTTACGCCCTCCATCGGCTACTTTCGCTTCAATGATTCCGGTGTTGCACAAGACAGAGTATTGGGGCATTTGACCAACGACCTCTTCCTTCTGGACGGCAAATTTAATGTGAACAATAACCTGAAAGTCGGCGCCGCCTACTATCTCTTCAGAAACAACTCGTTTTCAACTAATCCTAATCTTCTCAACGATACTGGCAAGCAGGATGCCAAAATATCCACGTTGGGCCTGAACGCCGAGTTCACCACCGGGCCGCTGACCCTGAACGGCTTCGGCCTCTTTCAGGTAGGTACGGTGACCGCTCGTGCTACCACCGCCTGGGCACTCAATGCCGGCGCCAAACTCAAAGTCGGCCCCGGTACCGCCCGCAGCGAGTTCCTCTACGTCTCCGGTGACAACAATACTACTACCGGCCACAGCAACGCCTTCTACTCGGTATTTAACCATATCGGCACCGCTGAACACGGCTACTATGACAATGAGATGGCCATCCTGGGTCGTGACAAGAACGCTTACACCACCGACAACTCAATTATTCCAACCGCTGGCAATGATGCCCAGGGCCAGATCGGCGGCTATATCGGCTATGACCTGCCGATCAACGCCAAGCTGACCACCGCCTTCAATGCCGGTTTTGCCGCCGTAGCCAAGGAAAATAACAACAAACCCAAAAATCGTTTCACTGGCAAAAACAACGACAGCAACTACCTGGGCACCGAGATCAATGCTGAAGCCACCTATCAATTGCTGGAAGGCCTGACTGTTGGTACTCGTGTTGCCTACGTCATCCTGGGCGATTACTACAAGGAAGTTGCCAGCAACGGCACACCGGTTAATCCCTATGATGCCAAGCTGATGTTCAAGTACACGTTCTAAAACAAACCTGAGCCTGCTACAGCAGCCGTAAGAGGCGCCGTGGCAGGCATCACCCACCCTAATGAAGGAGTATATACCATGAAAAAAGTTCTGATCGCCGTACTGACCGCTTGTGCCCTGTCTGCATCTGCCATGGCTTTTGCTGCGGATGCACCCAAAGCCAATGCAAAAGACGAGTGTCTGCTGGCCTCCAAGGGCTGCAAAGACCAGGTAGACAGCATCCAGCAGAAAATCAAGAGAATCAACACCGAGATCAAAAAAGGCAAGAAGGTCTATTCCGCCGAAGAGCTGAAGAAGCTGCAGCAGAAACTGAAAGAGGCCGATGACATCATTAACAGCCTCGAAAAACCGGGTAACAGGTAATCTATCTCACTAAGGAGGAACAACAATGAACTTCAAGAAGATTGCTGCACTGTTGATGGCTGGAACATTGGCCCTGTCGCTAACTGCCGGCTGCAAGAAAAAGGAAGAGGGCAAAGCTGGTGAAACGTCCAAGGCGGCCGGCGACACAATCAAGATCGGCTTCATGGGTGCTTTGACCGGTGATGTTGCCATGTTCGGCAAACCGACCCTGGAAGGCATGAAAATGGCTGCCGACGAAATCAATGCCGCCGGCGGTATCAATGGCAAGAAGATCGAGATCATCGAAGCCGACAACCGCGGCGACAAGCAGGAAGGCGCTTCCGTGGCCCAAAAACTGATCAGCCGTGACAACGTCGTTGCCATCCTGGGCGACCCGACGACCGGCATCTCCAAGGTTGTTGCCCCGATCGCCCAGAAGGCGGGCGTGGTTATGCTTTCAGCCGGTGCCACCGGCCCTGGTCTGGTTGAAATCGGGGACTTCATCTTCCGCGACACCCTGTTGGACAGCGTTGCCATCCCGGCCTGTATCGACTACTTTGCCAAAGACATGAAATACAAGAAGGTGGCCGTGATCACCTCCGATAACAACGATTACAGCGTCGGTCTTTCCCAGACCTTCCGCGACGCCGCTAAAGCCAAAGGTATCGAGATCGTCTCCGACGAGAAGGTCAAGGACGGCGACAAGGATTTCAGCGCTCAGGTCACCAACATCAAGGCCAAGAAGCCAGACGTCATCTTCTTCTCCGGCTACTACACCGAAGGTGCCCTGATCATGAAGGAAGCCCGCAAACAGGGTCTCAAGGTCAACATGTTCGGCGGCGACGGCCTGTTTTCGCCCGAGTTCATCAAGCTGGGAGGCTCTGCAGTTGAAGGTTCCATGTCAGCCCTGGGCTTCTCTCCTGAGCAGGCAACACCCGAAACCGCCAAATTTATCGAAGCCTTCAAAATGAAGTTCAATGGCGCTCTGCCGGGTCTCTTCGACGCACAGGGCTATGATGGCATGATGCTGCTGGCTGATGCAATGAAACGCGCCAACAGCACCGATCCCAAGGTTTTCAAGGATGCCCTGGCCAAGACCAAGGACTACAAGGGTGTTTCCGGCACGATCACCATCCGCGCCGGCCGTGAACCGATCAAGTCTCCTCTGGCCCTGCTGGCAGTCAAGGACGGCAAGTTTGTGCTCAAAGCAAAAGTACCGGTCAAGATGGACTAAACCTGGTAGTATTCCTGTTTCGTAATTGTAAAAACGCCGTGCGGCCTCTCTGGCTACACGGCGTTTTTTTTATTGAGGAACACCGTATCCACTGCTACTGGAATGCGAATATTACCGTGATTGAATTGGGATGTTACATTCAGTAGCACTTCGCAGGATACCAAAGAAAAATGCAAGGCGAATGGTCTGATATCCTGGCATGCCTATTTTTTCCCCCACAATGGATCATCAGCAAATTGCATCAAGATCCGCTCTTCAGGATTCTGTTCGTAAAATTCCTCTTCCGTGAATGAAAAGCTACTGCTGCATGATATTGTTACAGATCACAACCAGCTCGTTTGTTTCCGGAAATCGGCCTTGTTCCAGGCGGGAAAAAATAGATACGTCATCAACAAACACGGCGAACTCGCTTTTTTGCGGTCCTGCTTCGATTGTTACCTCTGCTGTTTTCAACTGTTCCTTCAGTTCTGCAGCGAGACTCGCTGCACGGGGCTGATGCCCTCAAGATGAACAATGCTGAATCTTGATATTCATGCTGTATTGCTCCTTTCGTGTGTTGGTTTGTTTAACTACCTCACGGGTAGCACTTGCGTCTTATCAGGCAAAAGGTTTTCTGAAGATCAAGCCGTAATGGTACGGCGGCAGGTCATAGCGGTTTCGCTCGTTAAAACGGAATCCTGCCTCTTTTCCCCATTCGATACACTGCTCTGGTCGCGGACGGATACACCCCAAGGCGAAAAGCTCTTCTGCAACAAGCACCGCAAATGACGCTCCGACGGTACCGCCGATAATTCCATATTCTGCCCCGTCAACTTCCCAGCGGTAGAGACGGGTATGGAAGCAGGGCCATGCGGGTTCCAGCTTCGCCTTACCACTTGTAACCAAGAAGTCCACCAGCTCGCCATCAAAGTCCAGCAAGCAGCCGGCAGGGACTTTCAGTGGAAAGAGCCCCTTCTGTATTCTGGCAGCTTCCAGCATGTTGCTGGCCAGGAACACCGGTTCGTCGGCATAGTTGTGCCCAAAAAGAGGCAATATTTCTTCATTTGACACAGCAGACTCCTCCAGGGTGTTTGTCCCGGCTGATATCATTTTTTGTTTTGCGAATAGCCAGTTCACCCTCATCCAGTAGATCAATGACCCCTGATGCAAATCGTGGGCGGCTCACATAATAACATCGCTGGGAACCATCCTGAGCGAAGTCAACAAGTCCGGCATGACGAAGCACGGTCAAATGCTGGGAAATGTTTGCTTGAGAGGCAGGAAGGATTTCCTGGATGTCATTGACGCACTTTGTTCCCTTCAGCAGTTCCATGACGATCTGCAAGCGAGTTGGATGGGCAAGGGCTTTAAAAATCTCAGCATATTTCTGTGTGTTTTCGGCTATCATTGTTAACCTCGCACCATATTCGAATATTCTTATACAAGTTTATGGAGGCATAGGCAAGGTGGAATTCGCTCTATTCCAGAGGTTATAATCGAGAGAGATTGAGCGGTTTTGGGATGAGCCAGGTATTTAGCAATGTCCGCTGAATGACCAAATAAACAAATTATTTATCTTTTGAGCTGAAAGTAGGCAAGTATGATAGATTCACCCTGAAAGGATTGTTAATACATTTATGCTATCGGGACAATTTCTTGCCATCCTGTCCGCTGTTCTCTTCGGTGTCTCACCGGTTTTCTGTAAACTGCTGATCGGTGAGATGTCACCGGCACTTCTGGCAGGTCTACTTTACCTCGGTTCGGGTATACGGCCACTAAATGGCATCTCTTCCTCTTTCATTTGTCCGTATCTTTACAATTTCATCAACGGTAGACACGAATATTTTCCCGTCACCGGTATTGCCGGTATGGGCACATTTCTGGATTACGTTGACAACCTCATCAACCATGGCATCATCCACAACGACTTCCAACTGTATGCGTGAAATAAATTCCACCATTTCATACATGACTTTATCTTTGGCATTCTTGGCTCGACCTTTTCCGAAGCCCTTGATTCCGAGACAGTCACTCCAGGTAGTCCATCAATTTCATGAAGTTCCTCGGTTACTTCCAGCAACTTGGATGGTCTGATTATAGCTTTTATTTCTTTCATAACTCTCTCCGTTCAGTTTTGATTAATTACAATTCAGCATCGACTTTTCTCTTTTCAAACCAGCTGTAAACTGATGGAATAATCAACAGCGTCAGCAGGGTTGACGTAATCAGTCCTCCCACAACAACTGTTGCCAGGGGTTTTTGTATTTCGGAACCGGTTCCGCTGGCAAGCAGCATCGGGATCAGGCTGCAAATTGAAATTGATGCGGTCATCAATACTGGGCGCAACCGATCCAGGCTTCCCTTTCTGATCGCTTCCGGCAATTCAAGTCCTTCTTCGCGCAATTGCGAGATGCGAGATACCAAAACAATTCCGTTTAAGACCGCAACTCCAAACAGAACAATAAATCCCACCGACGCCGGAACAGACAAATATTGTCTGGATATATAGAGTGCGAAAATTCCTCCGATCAAGGCAAAGGGCAGGTTGGAAATAACCAGCAGCGACAGACGGATCGATCTGAAGTTGAGGTACAACAGCAGCATGATCATGCCAATGGCGACCGGTCCGATGATCATCAGTTTGTTCATGGCACGCTGCTGATTTTCAAACTGTCCGCCCCAGGTGAGATAATAACCGGCTGGTAGTTTGACCTGTTCTTTGATCTTCTGCTTCGCCTCGGCGACAAAACCTCCGATATCCCTGCCGCTTATGTTCATCTCGACCCCGATTCTTCTGACCCCGTCCTGGCGGCTGATCTGGACCGGTCCTTCGATCATTTTTACCTCCGCCAACTGTTCGAGCGGAATGTCCATTCCCGTTTTAGTAGTGATCAGCAGGTTCTTGATCGCTTCAAGGGAGTTCCGTTTCTCTTCCGGAAGACGTACCGATATATCGAAGCTGCGGGTCTCTTCGTACAGTTGCGATGCTGCTTTTCCGGCCACCGCAATTTCAATCACCTTCTGAACATCGCTGATATTCAGGCCATAGCGGGCTATTTTTGATCGATCGATGTTGACGATCAGGTATGGTTGCCCCGAGACTTTTTCCGCGTTGAGGTCGGTTCCCCCACGGATGGTGGAGAGTACCTTGGCTATTTCCGCCGATTTTTCACTGAGCACATTAATATCTTCTCCAAACAGCTTGAGAATCAGTTGCGCCTTGGTTCCTGAGACAAGCTCATCAATTCGGCACTGGATCGGTTGGCTAAAGCCGAAGGTAATCCCTGCAATCGGCTCCAGAGCCTTACGCATCTCATTGGTCACCTCTTCTTTCGATATATCCCGTTTCCACTCGCTCTTTGGTTTAAATATTCCAACATACCCTGTTTTGTCCGTGCCTCTGGTATCCAGAGCCACTCCGGTTTGTCCGGTTCGTGAAACTACGGTATCCAGTTCCTCAAACGTCTTCAGTTTTTCCGCAGCACGCTGATTTACTTCCATTGCCTTGGCGAGTGAAACACCGGGAAGCATGGATACGTCCATATCAAACGAGCCTTCATCCATGACAGGTATAAACTCTGTCCCCAGTTTTGTTACGAGAAACAATGACGCAATCAGGAACAGAGCGGCAACGCTCAGTATCACTTTTTTCTTATTCATTGCGTATTCCAGAAGTGTTACATACCACTTCCTTGCAAACGCCATTATTCCGCTTTCATTTTCCGGTTGAGGTTTTAGAAATAGTAGGCAGAGCACAGGACTAATAAATATGGAGAGCAATAAAGACGAAAGAAGTGCGATTGCAACTGTTATCGCAAGAGGCCCAAACATCTTGCCTTCAATCCCTTCTAGTGAAATTATTGGTAAAAATGTAATCGCAATTATCAGTACACCGAAAATGCTGGGCTTTTGAACCTCAATGACAGCTTTAAGAACTGCGACGATGGGATGTTGATCTTGTTTCATCTCAGCATAATGTCGCTGAACATTTTCTACCTGGATTATTGTTGAATCTAATATCATTCCTATTGAAATAGCTATTCCGCCGAGTGACATTAAGTTAGCGCCCAATCCAAAAATCTTCATTACAATAAAAGTAACAAACAGGGAAAGCGGCAAAGCAATCAGCACAACGAAACTTCCTCTAAAACTCCTCAACAACAAATATAAGATTATGAGAACAAGAATAGAGCCTTCAATCAGTGCTTTGTTTACTGTATTGACGCTCGCGTTTATTATTTCGGTTCTGTCATAATAAGGAACCATCTTGATGCCATCCGGAAGCATATTGTTATCATTAATTTCTCTGACTTTTTTATCAACTTGGCGGACAACCTCTCGGCTGTTTGCACCTCGCAGCATCATGACAATGCCGCCAACAGCTTCATCTTTGCCATCCTTCATGGCCGCGCCCATACGGACCGCCTCGCCGATCTTTACTTGTGCCACGTCTCTCAGGAACGTTGGAGTTCCTTTTGCAGATTTCAGGACTATGTTTTCAATGTCGCTGATATCCTTTATCAACCCAACGCCGCGAACAATGTATTGATCCGTGCCCCGTTCAAGGATATTACCGCCAACATTTTCATTATTGCTGCCGATGGCTGTGAAGACATCATCTACAGTTATTCCATATTTCACCAATTTATCCGGTGACACAATTACCTGATATTGTTTGAAGTACCCGCCAAAGGAATTTAT
This sequence comes from Geobacterales bacterium, assembly GCA_038209415.1. Classification (GTDB taxonomy): domain Bacteria; phylum Desulfobacterota; class Desulfuromonadia; order Geobacterales; family Pseudopelobacteraceae; genus CAIPTY01. The sequence continues at coordinate 47,175 of JBBQXT010000002.1, read as the reverse complement.
TTCATTGACTCCTGCAACACTTTTCAACTGTGGGGTGATAACCCATTCTTGCAATGTTCTCAAGTTGGTCAGGTAGGCGATTTTACCCTTCGAGTCCTGCGGCATTTTCCCTTCAAGTGTGTACTGGTAAATCTCACCCATGGCCGTGCCGATAGGACCCATGGCGATCTCAACACCTTTGGGAACTTTTTCCTTGGCTTCCGCCAATCGTTCGAATACCAACTGTCGCGCAAAATAAATATCAACGTTGTCTTTGAAAACAATGGTGACCATCGACAGGCCGAACTTGGTGACCGAACGCATCTGTTCGATGTCCGGCAGGCCGCGCATGGCCATTTCAATCGGGTAGGTTACGTTTCTCTCAATCTCTATCGCAGACAGACCATCGGCGTGGCTGACTACTTCAACCTGGATATTTGTTACATCCGGAAACGCATCAATCGGCAATTTTAGATATGAGTACACTCCGAATGCAATAATCAGTAGCGAAAGGAATATGACCATGCCTTTCTGCTTCAGCATATATGCAATTAATTTTTCTAACATTATGACGATCTCCTGTAAAAATCAGGTACTAAGGCTGAATGCTGAGGGAACACCATGAATTGCTATAATTCATAATTCCGTCGTTACTCCAGTTCGCCTTTTTTAATCTCCGATTTCAAAATAAACGCCCCCTTGACGGCATAGCGCTCCCCCTCTTTCAGGCCAGAAACAATCTCGACCATCCCACCTGCTGTCCGGCCTGCCTGCACCGGACGCGCCGCGAACCTGGTTTCGTTTTCAGAAATGAACACCACCTTTTTTCCATCCAGATCCTGCAGAGCGTCTTCGGATACAACTAGAACCGGAGGTGCATCAGCCGCCAGCGCAAGTTCGACGGTTGCGAACATCTCCGGTTTCAATTTGCGCCCCGGATTGGCAACCTCAATCCGTGCTTTAACCGTGCGGGTGGCTTCGTCAACCAGGTCGGCGATATAGGTGATCCGCCCTTTCAGCTTCAGGTCGGGAAAGGCGCCGATGGTGACAATTGCCGCCTGTCCCTTATGTACCTTGACCAGGTCCTTTTCGTTTATATCAACCAGCACCCAGACCAAGGAGAGGTCTGCCACGGTATAGAGGCTCTTGGAGGGGTCGGAAAGCTCGCCGACGATGGCATGCTTTTCGGTGATAATACCGCCGATGGGAGAACGGACAGACAGGAGCGGCTTTTTGTGATTTTCTCCCTTGAGGTCGGACAATGAAACACCATAGAGAGACAGGCGCTCTTCGTCGGTATGCAGCTCGCTCTGGGCTGTCTTGAAATCGGTCTCAGCCTGGAAAATATCCTTTCTGGCAGCGATCTTCTTTTCCACCAGGTTCTTGATTCGCTCCATGTTGGACTGGGCCAGGGCGAGTTTTGTCCTGGACTGGTGGTAGCGGCCCAGGGCTTCACCCAGTTCTACGCTGTCAAGGGTAGCCAGGGATTGTCCGGCGGAAACACTATCGCCCAGAGAGGCCCTGACACTGACGATCTTGCCTGAGATGCGCGGTGAAACATGGGCAATCCGGTCAGCGTTGGCCTCAACCTTGCCGGTGGCGCTGATCACTCCTGCCAGCCGCTGTTTTTTTGCCGGAGCGGCAACCACGCCGTTTTGCTTTTGTACCTCGGCGGTCATCTTGACGCTGCCAGTTTCGTCGTGCCCTTCCTGGCCTTGCTTCTTTTCTTTATGTTCCCCAGACTTTTCTTCCTTCTGGCCGGCTTCCTTCTTTTCGGCATTTTCTCCGCCGCCACTATTGAGTTGTGTTGTGCGATAGAGAAAGCCGCCACCCAGGGCTACGGCCAGGACAAGTCCGATGATGATTGTTTTTTTCTTCACTGCACACCTCCGCTAAGTTCTATTGCCACTGCTGATTCGAGCTTCACAAATGCTGTCTGCCGGCCATGCAGCGCCGTCAGATAGCCGTCATTAACCTCGAAGAATTTCTTCTGTTCCTGAATGACGGAGAGAATGCCGACTTCGCCGAGGCGATAGGCTTCCTGGGTCAGTTTCAGGTTTTCTTCCAGTTGAGGAATGATCCTGGAACGATACAGGCCAAGGACTGTATCGGCATTCTGATAGCTTGCGTAGGCGGTCTCTACATCCCGCTCAACGTTCCTGATGGCTGCAGTCAAACGACTTTCGGTGCTGTTCCGCCGTGCCCGTGCTTCCTGGACCCCAGCCTGATTCTTGTCGAATACGGGAATTGGCATCGAAAACTTTAAACCTATGGTATAGGCCGTGTCGGTGCCTTCCACGCCGCCTGCTTCGGTTGATGTTGTGTCGCGTTTTACCGCCAGGCCGACGGTGAGGTTGGGAACGCCCTCGGCCTGGGCAAGGACAATATCCGCTTCTCCCCTGGTTTTTTCCGAACCCAGCGCCTTGAGATCAGGGCGCCGCTCACGCGCAAACAGTTTCAGGTCAGCCAGCGTCTTTGTCGGAGTTATTGCAGATTCGAGATTTCCGGAAACCGTGGATCGGTTTCCGAGTGGAAGCCCCATAAGCGTCCAGAGCCTTGCCTGGCTCTGCAGCAGGGTCTTCGCAACATCAATCCTGGCGCCCTCGCTTCTTGCCAGTTCAACCTTGACCAGATTCATCTCCAATTCCGGAATATCACCTGCTTCCAGCCGTTCCCTGGTTACATCAATGAGTTGGCGGTTCAGTTCATTAAAACGATCTGCCAGGGCGGTACGCTGCTCAGCCAGAATGACGTCATAGAATGCTGTCTTCAACTCTTCGCGGAGTACTCTTTCCAGATCGGCCAGCTGCCACCGGTACATCTCCAGTTCTCGTTCGGCGATGGCTAGCCGTTTCCCCCGTTTTCCTGCCAGGAAGAATTCCTGCGATACCCCAAGCGACAGACTGCTCTCAGCGCTGCTGCCGGTCAGAGCGCCGGTGCCGGCATCTAATTCAAGTGTTGGATTTGGCAGGAGCCCCGCTCTGGTTTTAGCGGCATCGTGGATGCCTTTCTCTTCGCGAAACGCGTTAATTTCCCCATTGTTTCGCAGGGCATAATCTACGATCTGCGCTATGGTGTAAGTTTGCTGTTCGGCAAGCGCCGGAAAAGCTGATGCAAGATAAATCAGCCCCGACAAAAGAGGTGTGAGCCTCTTCAGGATTGATGATTTTCCCAAAAGATAGCCTCCTTGTTATGTGTGAAGTTGTGTTAAAATGTTATGAAACGGTGGCAGATAGACGACACAGCACAGCATACACACTGATGATGCGTTGATTCGGCAGTGAATCTATCGACCTTTGTTAGGCGAGGCTGTCAGGTGGAACAAAGAGAGAAAGAAAAATGTCTTGCGGGGGTGTAAAGGTGTCCTGCAGGAGCAGGTCGGTTATGACGGGGGTGTATCGAAGCTGAAGTCCGGCTGTGGTTACGGGTAAGTGGCATGAGCAATAACAGGCGGATGAACAATGGTCCTGCTCCGAATGATCTGCATCCGGGCAGGAATGGTCGTGTTCGTCCCATGAGGTGACGGAAGAAGTTTCAGCGCCTGGGGGGCACTGTTTGCACAGCACCTCTTCCGCAGCATGGGCCGCATGGCAGAGTCCGACCGTGGTGGAGCTGAGCACCAAGCAGATCATCACCAATAGAAATGCCCGAAACAGCACTGTTCTTTTGCCTACAAACTTCAACATGTTTAATTCTATTACAGGAATCCATGTGGGCCTGTCAAACTATAATAACCTGCCACAACACGGGCATTGTTTCTCTTCCTGACAATCTATCCAGCCGGTTTTTCCTCCATATAGGCATTGAACCTCCGTACATGTCCCTGGGCGGCCTCCCGTGCCCGCTCCGCGTCCCGTGCCGATACAGCGGCCACAATGTCCTGCAGATCCTTGAAATTTTCCAGGAGCAGAGCCGTGCCCCACGGCAGATAATTTTCGTAATAGATGTGGATATTGTAGTACACACTTTCCAGTACGGTAATGAAGAGCTGATTGCCGCTCATGCGCGCCAGGGACATGTGGATCTGTTCATCGGTGCGGACAAAGTCATCCCATCCCTTGCGCCCCTCATTGAGATGCCCCTCTGCCACCGCCAGCAGATCATGCAGTGCTGTCAGATCCTGTTCACGAGCCCGCGTCGCTGCCAACGCGGCCACTCCACCCTCCATCCCCTCACGAAATTCCGCCAGATCCCGTAGTGAAACCAATCGGTTGCGAATTAGAAGCCCCAGGTTCTCGCTGAGCTTTTCACTGTTCACCTCCCTGATGATGGAGCCACCCGCGACACCGGTGCGGATCTCGATCAGCCCCTTTTGTTCGAGTACCCGCAGTGCTTCGCGTAGCGTTCCGCGACTAACGCCGAATTGTTCCTTCAGCTCGCGCTCCGCCGGAAGTTGGCTGCCCGGCTTGAGACTGCCCTCCATGATGGCTTCCTGGATCTGCTCGACGACATCCTGATAGGCCTTGTTCTGCTTGACTGTTTTGAACATACGTTCCTTCACGACTAAAAAAAGTGGAATAATCGGCTCACATGGATTCTCGCGTTACAATCTCATATAGCAATGGTAGAACCACAATAACATCTGCCTGTTTGCGCTACAATACTTTAATCAAACAAATGCAGCGAGTTAACACTTTTATACATATCCGGCTTGACACATTCCGGATATATGTCGATAATGGTCAAACCATTAGACATCAGAGGTTATACCATAGCGCATAAAGGAGCCGACATGGACAAAGCAACGCTGGACACCAGGATTATCAGCCGGGGCAAAGAGTTTTTCGCCACCGTCTCCGGAGAGAAGCCATCCATCTTTAACAAGGGAGCCTGGATGGGCAAGGTTATGGACTGGAGCATGCAGAATGAACAGTTCAAGGTTCAGATGTTCCGTTTCGTGGACGCCTTCCCTTCACTGACTACCGGTAAGCTGCTAACCGACCACATTCGCGAGTATTTCGGCGAAGAGAAGGATATGCCGCCGGTGCTCCAGACCGGGGCAAAGATGGCCGGTATGCTTGGTTCCCTGGGGGGGGCGCTTCTCAACAAAGTGATCTCCGCCAATATCCAGGAGATGGCCCGCCAGTTCATCGTCGGAGAAAACACCAAGGAAGCGGTCAAAAATATAGAAAAACTGCGCAAGGACGGTTTTGCCGCTGTTGTCGATGTACTGGGCGAAGCGACCCTGACCGATGAAGAGGCCGAACAGTACGTCCGCACCTATCTCGAGGTACTGGAAAGCCTGAAAAAAGAGCAACAGGGCTGGAAGGGACTGCCCGGGACAGGCGGGGCTGTTGACCTGGACTGGGGCCACGCCCCACGGGTGAATGTGGCGGTCAAACCGACCGCGCTCTTTGCCCTGGCCAATCCCCAGGACTTCGAGGGCTCGGTCGAGGCCATGCTGAAGCAGATGCGCCGGATCTGTGACAAGGTGGTTGAGCTGAACGGTTTCCTGTGTATCGATATGGAAAGCTACCGCCACAAGGCAATCATCATCGAACTCTACCGCCGCCTGAAGCTGGAATACCGGGACTACCCACACATCGGCATCGTCCTGCAGGCCTATCTCAGGGACACCGACCAGGATCTGATCGACCTGATCGGCTGGGCAAAACAGCACAACACACAGATCGCCATCCGCCTGGTAAAAGGCGCCTACTGGGATTACGAGACGGTCAAGGCCAAGCAGAACGGCTGGGCCGTCCCGGTCTGGACCATCAAGGCCGAAAGCGATGCCGCCTTTGAACGTCAGGCACGTCTGATCCTTGAAAACCAACAGATCTGTCATTTTGCCTGCGCATCCCATAACATCCGCACCATTTCGGCGGTCATGGAAATGGCCCGGGAGTTTGATGTTCCCGAATCGCGTTACGAGTTCCAGGTCCTGTACGGCATGGCCGAGCCGGTGCGCAAGGGCATCCTCAAGGTGGCCGGCCGCATCCGCCTTTACTGCCCCTACGGGGATATGGTGCCCGGCATGGGTTATCTGGTCCGCCGATTGCTGGAGAACACCGCCAATGAATCGTTCCTGCGCCAGAGTTTTGCCGAGGACGTCCAGATCGGAAAACTGCTGGAGGACCCGGCCGTCACCGCCCAGCGGGAACGTGCCGAGCGGAGCAAAAGAGTCCGCCCGGTTGCGACCGGTCCGGGCGGACTGCCGCGCTTTACCAACGAGCCGATGGTTGATTTTACCCGTTCGGACCACCGTGTTGCCTTTCCGAAAGCCATCGCCGCGGTCCGCACCCGCTTGGGCAGGAACTACCCGCTCTATATCGACGGCAAAGAGATCCCCACCAGAGCACAGGTCAAAACGGTCAACCCGGCCAATCCGGACGAGGTGTTGGGGACTATTTCACAGGCCGGTATCGATGAGGCCGCCCTGGCGATTGCCGCCGCCAAACGGGCCTTTCCGGCCTGGCGCGACACATCCCCCCGCCAGAGGGCCGAATACCTGCTGAAGGCGGCCGAGGCAGCCCGCAAGCGCGTCTTCGAACTTTCGGCCTGGCAGGTGCTGGAGATCGGCAAGCAATGGGACCAGACCTATGCCGACGTCACCGAAGCGATCGACTTCCTGGACTACTATGCCCGCGAAATGATCCGTTACGGCGAACCACAGCGCATCGGCAACGCACCGGGCGAGATTAACCACTACTTTTACGAGCCCAAGGGGATTGCCGCTATCATCGCACCCTGGAACTTCCCGCTGGCCATCAGCCTTGGGATGGCCTCGGCCGCCATCGTGGCCGGCAACCCGGTGGTCTTCAAACCCTCCAACATTACCGGCATCATCGGTTGGCACCTGGTAGAGATCTTTCGCGAGGCCGGCCTGCCGGCGGGCGTCTTCAACTACATTCCCGGCAAGGGTTCCATTATCGGCGATTTCATGGTTGACCATCCGGACGTGTCCCTGATCGCCTTCACCGGATCGGTCGAGGTCGGCCTGCGGATCATTGACCGCGCCGCCAAGGTCCATCCGGGACAGCCCAACGTCAAAAAGATCATCTCCGAGATGGGCGGCAAGAACGCCATCATCATCGACGACGACGCCGACCTGGACGAGGCCGTGCCGCACGTGCTCTATTCCGCCTTCGCTTTCCAGGGTCAGAAATGCTCGGCCTGCTCGCGCGTGATCGTGCTGGATTCAGTCTACGACCGGTTTGTCGAGCGCCTGGTCAAGGCGGCCCGGGTCTACCAGGTGGGTCCGTCCGAGGATCCGCGCTACTCCATGGGGGCCGTGTCCGATGCCGTCGCGATGCGCACCATCAAGGAATTTATCGAAGTCGGCACACAAGAAGGGACCCTGCTCTACTCCAGTCCGATCCCCTCCGGCGATGGTTACTGGGTGCCGCTGACCATCATCGGCGGCATCAAGCCCGAGCACCGCATCGCCCAGGAGGAGATCTTCGGACCGGTACTGGCGGTCATGCGCGCCAGGGATTTCGACCAGGCCATCACCTGGGCCAATTCAACCCGTTTTGCCCTGACTGGCGGCATCTTCAGCCGCAGCCCCGAACACCTGAAACAGGCCCGACGGGAATTTCGCGTGGGGAATCTCTACATCAACCGCAACAACACGGGTGCCCTCGTCGATCGCCAACCCTTCGGAGGTTCACGCATGTCCGGCGTCGGCACCAAGGCCGGCGGCCCCGATTATCTCCTGCATTTCATGGATCCGCGGGTGGTGACGGAAAACACCATGCGGCGGGGATTTGCGCCGATAGAAGCGGATGATGACTGGGTGGAGTGATTGTAGATAGCCGGGTGCGTGGGGAGCGCATCCGGCTTTTTTTCTAGTCGGAAGCGGGCAACGGTGAAGCGGGAAGTGAGGCAATCAGCACCGCAACCAGGATCATGGCGCCGCCGATGAAGAATGAACTGCCCATGTGTTCGTGGAGCACCAGCCAGCCCAGGCCTGCGCCCACCACCGGCTGCAGGAAAAAGAACATCGATCCCGTACCGGCTTCCACCAACTGCATGCCCTTGTTCCAGAGGTAGAAGGCCCCCGCCGTTGAAACGATCCCCAGATACAGGATTGCAAGCCAGATCAAGGGGCGGTCAAGACCGCTGACCGGCAGGAACTGCCATTCGACAACCATGATCGGCGTAGTACAGAGTGTGGCCCAGAAGATGGCGTAGGTCGTGATGACGAGCGGCGAATAGGTTGCCGAAGCTTTTTTTGCAAGCACGGAAAGTAAAGCCCAGGTGACGGCTGCGCCGATCAAGGCGATATTTCCCGTCAGTGCTCCATCTCCGGCGCCGTTGCCGGAACCCAAGCCAACCACCACCACGACCCCGCAACTCGCCACAAACACCGAGAAAAGCTTGCGCAGGGTGAAGGCTTCCCCCAGCATGAAGCGCGCAAAAAATACAATAAAGGCTGGACTGGCCGCGGTCAGGATGGCGCCCATGTGGGCCGAGGAAAGACGGGTGCCGACGAATTGCAGCCCGACGGACATGACGTAGCCAACCAGGCCGATCGTCAGAAAAACCTTCCGGTCCTGTGCAAACGGCTGGCGCAGTCCCTGTCGGCAGACCAGAGTCCAGAGAACGGCCAAACCGGTGCAATAGCGCAACCAGAGCAGGGTAAAGGGGGGAATGTAGGCGAGGGTCGCCTTGCTGACGACGTACATGCCGCCCCAGATAGCGGCTGCAACTGCCAGGGCCAGATAACCTCGCAGTAATTGTCTTTGAATGAGCGGCATGAGGATTCTCACCTGTTTCGATAAATTGATCCTTCGGTATACCATGAATTTGCTGGGCCATCGAACGCATTAAACGTAATTGGTAAAACAATCCGCTTGCGGATGAGTCAGTTATTGTGGTAAACAGGACTGCTGTTTTTGCCGCCATCTAGCTGAAAGCAATAAATTTTTAACCACTTTCGCTCTATCCTGGATACCTCAATGTTTCTACAACAGCTCATTAACGGTATTGCACTGGGCAGCACCTACGCCCTGATCGCCCTCGGATACACCATGGTCTACGGCATCATCAGCCTGATCAACTTTGCCCATGGCGAGATTTTCATGGTTGGCGCCTTTGTCGGGCTTCTGATGGTGAGCTATTTCAAGATGAATCTCTTCCTGGCCATGGCCTGTTCCATGGCCTTTTGCATGGTACTGGGGGTGGTTATAGAATTCATCGCCTACCGCCCCCTGCGCAAATCATCGCGACTCTCGGCGCTGATCTCGGCCATCGGTGTTTCCATCTTCTTGTCATCGCTGGCCATGATGGTATTCGGAGCCAACGCCAAGGGTTTTCCCGACAGCGCTTTTCCCTCGCACCAGATCCATATCGGAGATGCCGACATCTCGACCCTGCAACTCCTGATCATCAGCGTGTCGGCGCTATTAATGCTCAGCCTTGAATTCATCGTCCAGAAAACCAAGATCGGCAAGGCCATGCGGGCCACCTCAGAGGATTACAATACCGCCGCATTGATGGGCATCAACGTCAACTTCGTGATCTCCTTTACCTTTGCCCTCGGCTCGGCCCTGGCGGCAGCCGGCGGGGTGTTGGTGGGGGTGCTGTTCAACTCGGTTTCCTTCAACATGGGACTCATGGCCGGACTGAAGGCCTTCGCCGCTGCGGTCCTGGGAGGGATCGGCTCGATCCCCGGCGCCATGCTGGGCGGGCTGCTGCTGGGTGTTGCAGAGGTTTTCGGGGTGGCCGTCGGCTACTCTTCCTACCGTGATGCCATTGCCTTCGCCATTCTCGTGCTTGTCCTTCTGGTGCGCCCCGCAGGGCTTTTGGGCCAGAAGATTCAGAAAAAGGTGTAACAATGTACCAGTACCTGGTCAATTCCATCGATCCCTATACCATGCAGATCCTGGTCAACATCGGCATCGGCATCATCCTGGCGCTGGGACTCAATATCATTACCGGCCTGACCGGCCAGCTCTCCCTGGGCCATGCCGCCTTTATGAGTGTCGGGGCCTTTGCCGGGGCTCTGCTGACCATCAAGACCGGTGCCCCCTTCTACCTCACGATCCTGCTCAGCGGCCTGATCACGGCTGCCGTAGCTGCTGCCATCGGCTGGCCGATCCTGCGGCTGACCGGCGATTATCTGGCCATCTGTACCCTGGGATTTGCCGAGATCGTCAAGGTAGTCTTCCTGAACCTGGAGGTAACCAACAAGGCCCTCGGCCTGACGGTCCCGGCTCCCAATACGACACTGTCCATGCCGGTAACGGTACTGATCGTCGTCATACTGGTTATTATCGTTTCTGTCTTTATCGAAAACTCGCGTTTCGGCCGTGCGCTCAAGGCCATCCGTGATGACGAGATCGCCGCAGAATCCATGGGCATCAATATCGCCCGCTACAAGGTGCAGTCCTTTGCGGTCAGCGCCTTTATGGCCGGCATTGGCGGCTGCCTGTACGGGCATTTTCTGGGCTATATCAACCCCTCCGACTTCGGCTTTCTCAAATCCATCGACATGCTCAGCATGGTTGTCCTAGGCGGCCTGGGCAGCGTCCCCGGCGTGGTCTTCGGCGCTTCGCTCCTGTCGGCGGCGCCCGAGTTCCTGCGCTTCATGTCGCAATACCGCATGCTGGTGTACGGCGCCCTGCTGGTGTTCCTGATGGTCTTCCGTCCTAACGGACTACTGGGCGGGATAGACTTTGCCGCTCTGGTACTGCGCAAGCTGGGTGTCAAACCACGCGGGGCGGCCCACGAAAAGCAGGGGGGGCACTGATGGCGCTCCTCAAACTGGACAATACCACCATCCGTTTCGGCGGCTTGGTGGCCGTGAATGGCGTCAACCTGGAGGTCGAAGAGGGTGAAATCCTGGCCTTGATCGGCCCCAACGGCGCCGGCAAGAGTACGATTTTCAACCTGATTACCGGCATCTATCCCCCCAGCGAGGGCGACATCAGCTTCAAGGGTAAAAGTATCGCAGGGTTATCGCCCTATATCATCGCTGGCAGGGGCATCGGCCGCACCTTCCAGAACATCCGCCTGTTTGGCCAACAGACCGTGCTGGACAACGTCCTGATCGGTGCCCACACCCGTGGAAACTGGAACCTGAGCGGCGCACTGTTGCAGTTTCTGCCGGCCGTGCGCAAAGAGGAAGGCCGTCTACTGGAATTGGCCATCCGTTGCCTTACCAAGGTGGATCTGGCACACAAGGCCTATGAACTGGCCTGCAATCTGCCCTACGGTGAACAACGGCGGTTGGAGATTGCCCGGGCGCTAGCCATTGAACCGGCCCTGATCCTGCTGGATGAACCGGCCGCCGGCATGAACCCTCAGGAGAAGCAGACCTTGCTGGAGATGGTGCGTACCATACGTAACGACGGGGTGACAGTCTTCCTGGTGGAGCACGATATGAAATTTGTCATGGGGCTATCAGACCGGGTCGCAGTGCTGGATTACGGCAGCAAGATTGCTGATGGACGTCCGGAAGAGGTCCGCGCCAATCCGGCCGTGATCGAGGCCTATCTGGGAAAAGGAGCCGCGCACTGATGCTGGCCGTCGAGAACCTTTCCGTCAACTATGGCGCCATTCGCGCCCTGCACCAGGTCTCCTGCCGCGTTGAGCAGGGTGAGATCGTGGCCCTGATCGGTGCCAACGGTGCCGGCAAGACCACCATCCTCAACACCATCTCCGCTATTGTGCCATCGATCAGCGGCAGCGTGTCCTTCGAAGGCACGGAGATCACCCACATGGCCGCCCACTTGATCGTCCGCAAAGGCATCAGCCAGGTGCCGGAAGGTCGGCGTGTGTTCGCCCGCATGAGCGTGCAGGAAAATCTGGAGATGGGTGGTTTCATCCTGCACGGCAAACACGAAATAGCCCAGGGCATTGAACGGGCCTTCACTCTTTTTCCGCGCCTGGCCGAGCGGCGTAAACAGGCCGCCCGGACGCTTTCCGGCGGCGAACAGCAGATGCTGGCCATGGGGCGGGCGCTGATGTCCAACCCGCGCCTGCTGCTTTTGGACGAACCTTCCATGGGACTGGCGCCCATGCTGGTGGAGAAGATCTTCGAGATCATCGTTGATATCAACAAGACCGGCACAACCATCATGCTGGTGGAACAAAACGCCTCCATGGCCCTTTCCATCGCTCACCGCGCCTATGTACTGGAGACCGGCGAGGTGGTCCTCTCCGGTCCTGCCTCCGAACTGGCCGAGAATCCGGAAGTCCGCAAAGCCTACCTGGGCGAATAAAAGAAAGAAAGATTACCCATGAGCGACAGGCCCATTGTGAACCCCTACCTGGCGGTGCTGGTAGGGGTTTTTGCCATTTCATTCTCCGCGCTCTTCGTCCGGCTTTCATCAGCCCCGGCCTTGATCATCGCCACCTACCGCCTGCTATTCACCTTTTTGCTGTTGGCCCCCTTCACCCTCATCAGGCACCGTCAGGATCTTCGGACTCTCGGAGGACGGGAGCGCGGCCTGGCCGCGGCCAGTGGCGTTTGTCTGGCACTGCACTTCGTTACCTGGTTTACCTCCCTTAACTATACCAGTGTGGCCAGTTCAGTCGTGCTGGTCACGACCCAACCGGTCTTTGTGGTGATCGGTTCCTGGCTGCTGTTTAAGGAACGGATCAGCCGCCGGGCCATGTTCGGCATGGCTTTGGCGCTTACCGGCAGCTTCATCATCGGGGCCAGTGATTTTCAGCTGGATATGCGAGCTTTCTGGGGGGATCTCCTGGCTTTGGGGGCGGCGGTGCTGGTCTCCGGCTACCTGTTGATCGGCAGGCGCCTGAGGGGCTCCGCCGTAAGTCTGCCCGCCTACACCTTTTTTACCTACGGCAGCAGTGCCCTGCTGCTGGTTCTGATGAGCCTGGGGACACGGACGGCCTTCTATCCCTATCCGGCTCAGGATTGGCTCCTGTTTCTTGGGCTGGCCCTGGTCTGTACAGTCCTGGGACATACAGTCTTCAACTGGGTGCTGCGTTACGTACAGGCCTCAGTGGTCTCGGTGAGCGTGTTGGGAGAACCGCTGGGGGCCATTATCTGGGCCTCGGTTTTTCTGAGGGAATATCCCACGCAAAGGCAGATGATCGGGGCGGGATTCATCTTCGCGGGCCTGTTTCTGTTCACCCGCGCCTCGGTACGCAAACAATGAAAACGGAAAAGACCGAACATGGTCCGATTCCGTCCCATGCCGAGGCCGGTACGGGGCTGATCTATGGAATCTGCGCCTACCTGATCTGGGGGTTTTTCCCGGTTTTTTTCAAGGCAATCGGAGCGGTACCGGCGCTCCAGATTGTCTCCCACCGCATCGTCTGGTCGGCCGTACTACTGCTCCTGCTGAGTTGCACCCGCAAACGCCGGATGGCTGTCCGCGAAGCCCTGACCGATCGACGCTCCCTGCTGATACTGGTTACAACAGCCCTTCTGATCGCCACCAACTGGCTGGTCTTTATTATCGCCGTCGGGCATGGGCAGGTGCTCCAATCCAGCCTGGGCTACTTCATCACCCCCTTTGTCAGTGTCCTGCTCGGTCGAATAATCCTCAAGGAACGGCTCCGCCGGCTGCAGCTGATCAGCCTGCTCCTGGCGGCGGCCGGGGTGCTTAGCCTGACGATTCGCTACGGCAGTTTCCCCTGGACCGCCCTGCTCCTGGCCGTGACCTTCGGTTCCTACGGCCTGCTGCGCAAGGTGGTCCGGACGGAGGCACTGGCCGGGCTGACCGTAGAGACGCTGCTGCTTGCTCCCTTGGCCGGCGGGTATCTGCTGGTGGTTGCCCGACAGGGTCAGGCGGCATTCCCGGCAGCCGGGATGCAGACCAGCCTGCTGCTGATGGCCGCCGGAGTGGTCACCGCTGTGCCCCTGCTGCTATTTGCCGCGGCAGCCCGACGGCTGAAGATGGCTACGGTCGGCTTCCTGCAGTACATTACGCCGACACTGCACTTCCTGCTGGCGGTGCTCGTCTATGGAGAAGCGTTCACCTCCGCGCATCTGGTCAGCTTCCTGTTGATCTGGACCGGCCTGATCTGTTACTCATGGGACGCCTGGAGGGCTCTTGCCGCTCAACGCCGGAGATACGCTTCCGCAACAAGGCCACCTGTATGAATGAGACAACCAGGGGGACCAGCTTTGCCCTGCTGGCGGTGGCTATGTTCGCCACCCTCGGCACCGGCTTCAAGGTTGCGGTAAGCCGCATGGACAGCTATTCGGTCGTGGTCTGGATGGGAATCGGGGCGACGCTGGCGCTGCTGGCCTGGCTGGCTTGGGAACGACGACTGGGCACCATCATGGTCGAGTTTCGTCAGCGGCCGCTGTTCTTCCCCCTGGCCGGTGCGATCGGCCTGGGGGTGCAGCAGATCCTCTGCCTGAAAACCTACGAGCTGATCCCCGCCAGCCAGGCCGTGATCCTGCACTACACCTACCCGCTGATGATGCTGCTACTGTCGTGGTCACTGTTCCGGGAAAAATCGGGCGTGCGCTCGGTGATCTGTGTTCTTTTGGGATTCGCGGGGGTCTGCGTGCTGGTGTTTTCCGGCGGTGGGCTGGGAGATGTGCGCGTCTCGACCGGGGTAGCGGTGGGGCTCGGAACTGCTTTCAGCTTTGCATTATTTTGCGTGCTGATAAAACACGCCAGCTTCTCCGTGACCACCGGCATGTTCCTGTTTAATCTGTTCGGGCTGCTCTTTCTGCTCTGCCTGCTGCCGTTTTATCCGTTACAAGCGCCTGCCGGCGTCTTTGAGATCTGCCTGCTGGCCTATCTGGGCGTCTTTCCGACGGCACTGGCCTTCATCTTCTGGAACCGGGCCCTGCGCATGATTCCCACCGGTCGTTCCTCCAACTGTGCACTGCTGGTGCCGATCCTTTCGCTGCTCTGCATCGCCCTGATACTGAAGGAACACGTCTCCCCCCTGCAGGGCGTCGGGATGGCGATTGTCCTGGGGTCGGTGTTTCTCAATGTCCGCCTGGGGCAGAACAGGTGATCCGTCCCGGCGTCTTGAAAAACGGCCTTTCCGCGGCCTGGCCGATCTGCCTCGGTTTTATCCCTATAGGCCTTTCGTTCGGCGTGTTGGCCCAGAAGGCGGGACTTCTCCCTTGGCAGGTGGCGCTGATGTCGCTGCTGGTTTTTGCCGGCAGTTCCCAATTCATTGCCGTAGCCATGATCAGCGGCGGAGCTTCCATCCCGGCGATTGTCGCCACCACCTTCATGGTCAACCTGCGGCATCTGCTGATGAGTTCCGCCCTGGCGGTGCATTTTCCAGGGGTCTCGCAACGTTTCCTGGCGCTGTTCGCCTACGGCATCACCGATGAGAGTTTTGCCGTCAACATGGCCCGCTTCAACGGAGGAGAATGGGACCAGCGCAGTGCCCTGGCGCTCAACCAGATCACCAATGCCGCCTGGATCCTCAGTACCGTGATCGGCGCCTGCGTGGGACAGTTCATCCCGCCCGGCGCCCTGGGGATCGACTATGCCCTGACCGGCATGTTCATCTGCCTGCTGGTTTTCCAGTTGCGCGGCCCGATTTTTACGGCAACAGCAGTCATCGCAGCCTTCTGCTCGGTTATGGCGTACCTGTGGCTGCCGGGCAATGCCTATGTGATTGTGGCATCCTGTATCGCCGCCACGGCCGGCTTTGCCATCAAACGCACCCTGCGGCATACGAGGATGACGGCATGAGCGTCAGCTCCTACCTGTTGCTGATACTGGCCATGGGGGCGGTCACTTACCTGCCCCGCATGCTGCCGCTGGTGGTCCTCTCCCGGCAAAAGCTCCCCGCCTGGTTTGCCGAGTGGCTCGAACTGATCCCGCCCGCCATACTCAGTGCCCTGCTGGCACCGACGCTCTTCGCCCATTCCGCGCCACGCTCACTTGCATTCGACAAGATCGAACTGCTCGCCGCGCTGCCGACCCTGCTCTGTGCCCTCAAAACCCGTTCACTGGCTGCAACTGTCGTTACAGGCATGCTCTGCTACTGGGGATTGAAACTGGCACAGTAACAACCGTCTCGAAAACAGTAAATTCAGGGTGGAATTGATTCAGACGCCCTCATTCATTGCTCCGGTTCGATACCCTTGCAGGTCCAAGGCAACATAGGTGAACCCGGCGGCCTTGATGATCCTGTTGACATCGTCGCGTAGCGGTCCAACCGCCTGTGCAAACTCCTCCGGCCCCAGTTCCAGACGGGCCACCGTATCGTGATAGCGAACCCTGAGTACACGGAAACCCAGCTCGCGCAGGGCATCCTCGGCCCGCCCTACCCGCCTGACACGTTCAGGGGTGATGGCGGTTCCGTAGGGAAAGCGGCTGGAGAGACAGGCAAAAGCCGGTTTGTCCCAGCTGGGCAGATCCAGGAAACGCGACAGCTGCCGGATATCCTGCTTGGTGAATCCCGCCTCTTCCAGGGGGCTGCGGACACCGATCTCCTGCGCCGCCTGCCGTCCGGGACGATGGTCACTGCGGTCGTCCCGGTTGGTGCCGTCCAGCACAAAGGCCAGCCCTTCCTGATCCGCAATGGCGCGCAGCTTTCCGAACAACTCCTTCTTGCAGTAGTAGCAGCGGTTACGGGGATTGTCCTTGAACTCGGGGATGTCAAGCTCTTCGGACACGATCTCACGGTGCCTGCCGCCGATGCGCGCTGCCAGCTCACGCGCTTCCAGCAATTCCCGTTGCGGGTAGGTTTCGGAAGTAGCCGTCACCGCCAGGGCGCGCTGGCCAAGGACCTCGGCTGCGACGGCAAACAGCAGGGTTGAATCAACTCCGCCCGAAAAGCCGATCACACAGCCGTCACATCCCGCAAGGATCGTCCGCAGGTCTTCGTATTTACGGGTCAGCTGCGGATTGAGTTCCACATTCATATGCCGCTGTCCTCCTGGTTGGTATGGCCAAGCAGAGCACCAGTTGCCCCACCTTTATGAAGCACAATATTCACACTTTCCCTGTCGCGGCTGAACTGGAAGGCCAGATCGTTGGCAAAGGCCAGCTGGGCCAAAGGCGGGAGCTGCCCCGGATCACGCAGGCGAAGCAGTACCCTGTTCCCCCGTGAAAGGATTTCGAGCAGGGATGGTGTGATGTGCAACTCGATCTCGCCCTGCACTTCCGTCAGGTCGACCAGGTTTCCCTCGTCACCGTCAGTGAAGTAATCACCCAGATTGATCCGCCGGACGGAAGTGTCGGCTTTGGTGGCAGGCTTGAGAGTGATCCCATCCGGCTGATCGTGTTGCTGCCCCATCTCCGGTGCCGCCGCGATAACCATGCCGGCCGCCACGGTGGCGTTGCTGTAACGATCGATGACAATAAAACTGCCGGTATGGCGGTTCTGGCGGTAAGGGTCCAAGGGGGCCGGACGATCCAGCTCCACAAGTCCGACACCGATCTCGTTCAGCCCCAGAGTGCGCGCCTGCTTCTGCTCCAGGGTGTTGACGTCCACCGCATACTGGATGCTGGTGACACGCCCGGGGGTCACGGCGGTGGCGGTTTTGATCAGGTAGCTCTGTCCCGGTTGCAACGGTTCGTCATGGAGCCAGACCAGGTGTGCCTTCAGATGCCGGGTATGGATCGGAGGCAGGTCGGGAGCGGTCAGCATCTCACCCCGGCTGATATCAATCTCGTCCGTAAGTGTCAGGGTTATCGACTGGCCGGCGACCGCCTCCGGGAGATCACCGTTCATGGTGACAATCCGGGCCACCCGGCTGGTCCGCCCCGACGAGGCGACCCGCACTTCGTCTCCCGGTTGGACCGTACCGGCGGCGATCGTGCCGCAAAAACCGCGGAAGTCGAGGTTGGGACGGTTCACCCACTGGACCGGCATCCGGAACGGCTGCTTTCTGCCGGTATCCTCCACCTGGACGGTCTCCAGATAGTTCATCAGGGAGCCCCCCCCGTACCAGGGGGTGCTGGTACTGGCTTCGATGATGTTGTCGCCGTTCAGGGCCGAGATCGGGATGGCCGTAATCGAGGCAAAACCGAGCGGGGCCGCGAACTGCTGATAGTCACGCCGGATGGCCTCGAAGCGTTGCTCATCGAAATCGATCAGGTCCATCTTGTTGATCGCCAGCAGGATATGCCGGATACCGACCAGAGAGACCAGGTAACTGTGGCGCCTGGTCTGGGTCAGGAGCCCCTTGCGGGCATCCACCAGAATCACCGCCACCTGGGCGTTGGAGGCGCCGGTGACCATGTTGCGGGTATATTGTTCGTGGCCGGGGGTATCGGCGACGATGAACTTGCGCCGGTCGGTGGAGAAGAAGCGGTAGGCCACATCGATGGTAATACCCTGCTCCCGTTCCGCCTGCAGCCCATCCAGCAGCAGGGCGTAGTCGATGGCGCCTCCCTGGGTACCGACTTTTTTGCTGTCTGACTCCAGCGCCGCCAGCTGGTCCTCGAAGACCATCTTCGAGTCCCACAGCAGGCGGCCGATCAGGGTGCTCTTGCCGTCGTCCACGCTGCCGCAGGTTATGAAACGCAGCAGTGATTTCTCTTCCTGGCTTTTAAGGTAGGCGAGGATATCCCGTTCGATCAGTTCCGATTGATGTGCCATTAGAAATATCCCTCCTGTTTCTTCTTTTCCATGGAGGCGGACTGGTCATGGTCGATCAGGCGTCCCTGGCGCTCCGAGGTGCGGGTCAGCAGCATCTCCTGGATGATCTCGGGCAGGGTGGCCGCCTTCGATTCCACTGCGGCGGTCAGGGGGTAGCAGCCCAAGGTACGGAAGCGCACCGATTTGTACTGCACCGTTTCGCCCGGCTTGAGCTCCATGCGCTCGTCGTCCACCATGATCAGCATGCCGTCCCGCTCGACCACCGGGCGCACGGCGGCGTAGTAGAGCGGCACGATCGGAATCTGCTCCAGGTGGATGTACTGCCAGATATCCAGCTCGGTCCAGTTGGAGAGCGGGAAGACACGGATGCTTTCCCCCGGCTTGACGCGGGTGTTGTACAGGCTCCACAGCTCCGGCCGCTGGTTCTTCGGGTCCCAGCGGTGGTTGGCGCTGCGGAAGGAGAAGATGCGCTCCTTGGCCCGTGATTTTTCTTCGTCCCGGCGAGCCCCACCAAAGGCGGCGTCGAATTTGTAGCGGTCCAGAGCCTGCTTCAGTCCTTCAGTCTTCATGATATCGGTGTAAAGCCCCGAGCCATGGGTAAAAGGAGAAACTCCCCGGCTTACCCCCTCCTCGTTAATGTGCACGATCAGGTCCAGGCCGCACTCGGCTGCCATGCGGTCCCGGAACTGGATCATCTCGCGGAATTTCCAGGTGGTGTCCACGTGCAGCAGGGGAAACGGCGGCAGGGACGGGAAAAAGGCCTTGCGGGCCAGATGCAGCATAACCGCCGAGTCCTTGCCGATGGAATAGAGCATCACCGGATTGCTGAATTCAGACACCACCTCGCGCATAATGTGAATGCTTTCGGCTTCCAGCTGCTGTAAGTGGGTCAGATTACTGTTCATATATTTTCTCCTAAGTGATCTGCCGGATGCGGATTTTGCGTCAGAGCAAGACTGTCGAGGGATTGCGCGGAGGCGTAGCAGTGATACGCCGCACAAGGAACCCCGAAGACTTACGCAGCTCTGGCGTAAAAGTCACATCCGCACTACTCGATCCATCCCCCACCCAGGACATGCTCACCGTCGTAGAGCACGGCGGCCTGCCCGGGGGTCACAGCGGTTTGGAGTTGGTCGAAATGTACACTGAATCTGGTGTCATCCAGCATCACCACCTGACAGGCCGCCGGTTTGTGACGATAGCGGATGCGACACGTAGCCCGAAACTCCGATGTAGCGGGAATGCCGTTCCAGGTCGCTCTCCCTGCGGTCAGCGTTGCTGTCTCCAATTCTTTGCGCCCCCCCACAACAACCTGATTCCTTTCCGTATCGATGGCAAGGACATGCAGCGGATACTTCCAGGCTACGCCAAGCCCTTTTCTCTGGCCGACCGTATAGCGGTGCAATCCGGAGTGATGACCGACAACGGTTCCAGCACTGGTGATGATATCACCCTGCTTCTGCGCGACTCCTTGAGCCTCCAAAAACTTCACGTAATCGTTGTCGGGGATGAAACAAATTTCCTGACTCTCATGTTTTTGAGCCACCGCTAAGTTGAATTCGGCGGCCAGCTTCCTGACACTGCTTTTTTCAAGCATGCCGACTGGAAACATGACCTGCTGCAACTGTTCCTGGGTCAGCGTAAAAAGGAAATAGGATTGATCCTTGGCAGGATCGAGACCGGTCATAAGCCGCTTCCTGCCCTTTTCATCCTCGGATATGCGGGCATAATGGCCGGTCGCCAGCAGATCCGCACCAAGCTCGTTCGCTTTTTTCAGTAACAGATCAAATTTGATCAGTTCGTTGCAACGGATGCAGGGGTTGGGTGTTCTTCCGGCAGCGTATTCGTCGATGAAGTAGTCGATCACCAGTTTTTTGAACTCGGCGCGCATGTCGATAACCTCGAATGGAATGCCGATCTTCTTGGCCACCCGGCCGGCATCCAGGACATCATCGAGCGAACAGCAGGTTTTCACCCGGCAGCCAGGTTCCTTCGGGATCGGGTCGTACAGCTGCAACGACACCCCGGTTACCTCATAGCCCTGTTCATGCAGCAGAGCCGCGCTGACGGAGGAGTCAACACCGCCGCTCATGGCCACTACAACTCGCTTTTTCCTACTGCCAAGCTCTTTCATTCATCTCCTGTGCAGGCCGCACTCTTTTTGATCCGCATTCTCCCACCACCACCTGCCCGCCCGGGCATCCTCACCAGGTTTGACGGCCCGGGTACAAGGGGCGCAGCCGACGGAACGGTAGCCTAGTGTGTAGAGGCGATTGACGGGCAGTCCTTTATCTTCAGTATATGCACTCAGCTGCTCTTCTGTCCATTCCAGCAGAGGGTTGATCTTGATAATACCGTTATTCAGATTATCACATTCGATGGCCTTCAGGTCGCTGCGGGTGACGCTTTGCTGGCGGCGCATGCCGGTCACCCAACCGGACAACCCTTGCAAGGCGCGGCCAAGCGGTTCCACCTTGCGAATTGCGCAGCAGGCATGGCGTTTGTCCAAGGACTCGCGAAAGGAAAACAGACCTTCCGCCCGTTCCAGTTTTTGCACCTCTTCGTGTTTCGGAAAATACCAGTCGATCTTAAGACGGTAGCGCTCGACCAAGGCCTCGGCTACCTCGTAGGTCTCCTCGTGCAGCCGGCCGGTATCGATGGCGAACACGCCCAAGGTAATTTCTGCTGCATGGGCAATGTCGATGATGGCCACATCCTCCAGCGAGAAGGAGCAGGCCAAGGCAACCGGACCGTTGGCTGCTTCAATACCGATCCTCAGTATCTCGGCCGGTGTGGCGTTCAGTTTGGTTTCAGGCAGTTGATGCGACATACTAAGTCCTCATATCTGGAAGTCTTCCACAAACACCCGCACCTGCCTGGGCCGCACATAAACAGACTCACCCTGCTGCAGGCCCAGATTCTGAAACTGCTCCCGGGTCAGTTCCGCTTCGATGAAGTCGGCGTTGCCGTCAACGGCCATGGTTACCCGCACCGCCGGTCCCAACTTCTGGATATGCCTGATCTCGGCCTTGAGTGATGTGGAGTCCTGCTGGCTGCGGTCAATCTCGATATCGTGGGTGCGAACGTAGGAAACCGTACTTTCGTTTGTACCGTGTTGGGCATGCTGCGAACGGCCATGAAACAGGTTGACGTTGCCCAGAAAGTTGAGCACAAAGGGGTTGGCCGGATGCTCGTAGACCTGGTCGGGTGTGCCGGCCTGCTCGATCCTGCCCTTGTTCATGACCACGATCCGGTCAGCCACTTCCAGCGCCTCTTCCTGATCATGAGTGACGAAGACGCTGGTAACGTGAATCTCGTCGTGCAGCTTGCGCAGCCAGCGGCGCAGCTCGGCGCGCACCTGGGCATCCAGGGCGCCGAACGGTTCGTCCAGCAGCAGCATCTGCGGTTCGACCGCCAGGGCCCGGGCCAGGGCGATGCGCTGGCGCTGACCGCCCGAGAGCTGGGCCGGGTAGCGATGCGCCATGCCTTCCAGCTGCACCAGTTTCAGCAGTTCCTGGACCTTGTCCTTGATCTCTACCTTGGAAGGACGAGTCTGTTTGGGACGGACATGCAGGCCGAAGGCCACATTGTCCATAACGGTCATGTGCTTGAACAGGGCATAGTGCTGGAAGACGAAACCGACCTGGCGCTCGCGCACATGCCGCTCGGTGGTATCCTGGCCATTGAACAGGATCCGGCCCATGTCGGGTGTCTCCAGTCCGGCGATGATCCTGAGCAGGGTGGTCTTGCCGGACCCGGAAGGCCCCAGCAGGGCTACCAGTTCCCCGGAGGGGATGGTCAGGGTGACGTCGTTCAAGGCGGTGAAGCTGCCGAATTGTTTGCCGATATGTTCTATCTCTATGCTCATGATATCTCCAGCGGTAATCTGACCACCCCTAGCCCCTCCTTAACAAGGAGGGGGACTCTGGATCGACTCCCCCTCCTGATTCGCTTAGAAGCGCCTACTTCTGGCAGGAGGGGGCCGGGGGGTGGTTAGTTGTTTTTCAACTGCTGCTGCACCTTCCACTCGGCCACGGTCTTGATCACCAGGGTGATCAGGGCCAGAAAGGCCAGTAGTGAGGCCACGGCAAAGGCGGCAGAGGTATTATACTCATTATAGAGGATCTCGACGTGCAATGGTACGGTGTTGGTCATGCCGCGGATGTGGCCTGAGACGACCGAAACGGCGCCGAACTCCCCCATGGCCCGGGCATTACAGAGGATCACGCCGTAGATGATGCCCCACTTGATATTGGGCAGCGTCACCCGGAAGAAGGTCTGCAGGCCGGTGGCGCCCAGGACCATGGCCGCCTCTTCCTCTTCCTTGCCCTGGGCCTCCATCAGCGGGATCAGTTCGCGGGCGATGAAGGGGAAGGTCACGAAGATCGTGGCCAGTATAATGCCCGGTACGGCAAAGACGATCTTGATGTCGTAGGCCTCCAGGAAGGGTCCCAGCCAGCCCTGGCGGCCGAAGATCAGTACATAGATCAGGCCGGAGATGACCGGCGAAACCGAGAAGGGCAGATCGATCAGGGTGATCAGCAGGTTCCGGCCGGGAAAGCTGAACTTGGCGATGGCCCAGGCGGCCATGACTCCGAAGAACAAGTTGAGCGGGACCGCCACGGCGGCCACGATCAGGGTCAGCTTGACGGAGGCCAGGGTGTCCGCTTCGCGCAGGGCGGCCAGGTAGACATCGAGTCCCTTCTCAAAGGCCTGACTGAAAACTGCCGCCAGGGGCACCAGCAGAAAGGTCGCCAGGAACAGCAGGGCGATAGCGGTCAGCGCCCAGCGCACGAGCGCCGGTTCGGTGATCTGATGGACGCCGTTTTTTTTACTGGTGGGTGTGGTACGTGGTGCGGACATACCCTCTCCTATCCGGCGAAACGCCTGCTCCAGCGTTGCAGCAGGTTGATGCCCAAGAGCAGGATGAATGAGGCCATCAGCATAACCATGGCTACCGCCGTGGCCCCCTGGTAGTCGTACTGCTCCAGTTTGGTAATGATGATCAGCGGCGTGATCTCGGAGACCATCGGCATGTTGCCGGCGATGAAGATGATCGAACCGTATTCGCCGACGGCCCGGGCGAAGGCCAGGGCAAAGCCGGTCAGCACAGCGGGGGTCAACAGCGGAAAGAGCACGCGGCGGAAGGTCTGCCAGCGGTTGGCCCCCAGGCAGGCGGCGGCCTCTTCGATCTCGGCATCCAGTTCCTCGATCACCGGCTGGACGGTGCGCACCACGAATGGCAGACCAATGAAGGTCATGGCGATGATGATGCCGAGCGGAGTAAAGGCGACCTTGATGCCATGGGGTTCCAGGTAGCGGCCTATCCAGCCGTTGGGAGAGTAAACCGTGGCCAGGGTGATGCCGGCCACCGCCGTCGGCAGGGCAAAGGGCAGGTCCACCAGCGCATCCACCAGGCGTTTGCCCGGGAAGGGGTAGCGCACCAGCACCCAGGCTACCAGCACACCGAAGACAGCATTGATGGAGGCCGCCGCCAGTGCAGCCCCGAAGGTGACCTTGTAGGAGGCCAGCACCCGTGGAGCCGCCACGGCTTCCATGAAATCGTGCCAGGAAAGCCCGGCGGTCTTGAATACCAGGGCCGAGAG
Organism: Geobacterales bacterium; assembly: GCA_038209415.1. Lineage (GTDB taxonomy): Bacteria > Desulfobacterota > Desulfuromonadia > Geobacterales > Pseudopelobacteraceae > CAIPTY01. Next base: position 23,137 of record JBBQXT010000002.1, on the reverse strand, counting down.
CGGGATCAGCACCACCAGGCACAAGTAGAACAGGGTATAGCCCAGAGTGGGCCCGAAACCGGGCAGGACGTTGTTGTGTTGCTTAAATAGTTTCATGGGGTGTCCGGATACGTTGTACGAGAAGCGGGGCGTGTGAAACAGGCAGGATTATTCCTGTCTGGCGGGGGTGCTGCCGGTTTCACTCGCTGCCACTTGCTTCGGGATCATGCTGAAACGTACTATGTATTATTGCTGGGATTCATATTTTCCGCACGAACAAGGCTGTCGAGGGATTGGGCGGAGGCGTAGCAACGCTACGCCGCACAACCAATCCTGAAGACTTACGCCGATATTGCGGAAAAGATGGATTCCCTATCTCCTTGCTGCCGCTCCGGTGATCTGGTCGAATATGCCGCCGTCACTGAAGTGCGTCTTCTGGGCCTTCTGCCAGCCGCCAAAATCTTTGTCAATGGTGTAAAGTTTTTTTATTGGGGCCAGTTTGGTCGGAATCCTGGTGTTAATCGGTCGATAGTAGTGCTTGGCTGCAATTTTCTGCCCCTCGTCGCTGTAGAGGTATTTCAGGTACTCTTCGGCTACCTTGCGGGTGCCCCGTTTATCAACCACCTTGTCAATCACCGTTACCGGTGGTTCGGCCAGGATGCTCACCGGAGGGGTTATGACCTCGAACTTGTCCGGACCCAGTTCGTTGATCGCCAGAAAGGCCTCGTTCTCCCAGGCCAGCAACACATCGCCAATGCCTCTCTGTACAAAGGTGTTGGTGGAGCCGCGTGCGCCGGAATCGAGTAACGGTACGTTTTTGAACAGTTTAGTGACAAACTCCCTGGCCTTGGCCTCCGTGCCGCCCTTCTGGTGCAGGGCAAAACCCCAAGCCGCCAGATAGTTCCAGCGGGCGCCGCCGGAGGTTTTGGGATTGGGTGTGATGACTGCTATTCCCGGCTTGATCAGGTCATCCCAGTTCCTGATCCGCTTGGGATTTCCCTTGCGTACCAGGAAGACGATGGTCGAGGTGTAAGGGGAACTGTTGTGGGGCAGTTCCTTCTGCCAACCCGGCTTGATCAACCCTTTGCCAGCGATGGCATCGATATCGTAAGCCAAGGCCAAGGTGACTATATCAGCATCCAGGCCGTCGATCACTGAGCGGGCCTGCTTGCCGGAACCTCCGTGGGACTGTTTGATGGTAACCTTGTCGCCGGTTTTTTTCTGCCAGTGCTGGGCGAAGGCCTTGTTAAAGTCCTGATACAGTTCACGGGTCGGGTCGTAGGATACGTTCAACAGAGTAACGTCGGATGCAAAAACCGGCACGGCAGTCACTGTTGCCAAGGTAAGTGCTGCGATCGTGGTAAGGATTCGTTTTAGGCTCATCCAGCCATCTCCTTTTTATCTATGGTGATTGTAGAGTATGTTGAGAAAAAAATATAGCTTTAGTTATTCTTCGTGTTTTTCGAGATTCAGAATGTAATGGCCATCTTCAACCTGGGTGAGTCCCAGCAGTTTGTGACCCTCAGCCTTGAGACTGCGTGGTACGTTCTTGACTGCTTCGCCGTCGTCCAGCAGGATCGTGGCCTGATCACCATTTTTCAACTCCTCAAGCGCCAGTTTGACCTTGACGAAGTTGGTGGGACAACTCACGCCACGCAAATCGATTACCTGCATAAGCATTCTCCTTTCATTTTGAAGTACCGACCTGAGTGGCAATCACCTGGGGCGGAATAGTTGCTGTGACTATGTGCTCTGGAAACTGCTTCCGCAAATGGTCGAGCAGGGATCCCGTTCCTTCTGCGATGATCGTATCCCCCAACCGCACGCGTCCTTTGCCTTCGGCCTTAACTTTATACCAATCCAGTACGGAGCTGATGAATGGTATGACCTGCTCTTCGGGCAGGAAGGTCGCGAACAGGGTTCCGACCAGGGGATTACGGCCCCATTTGCCGCCGATGCGGACCGTATAACCGCGCTTCTGCTCACTCCAGGCCGAAGTGGGGCAGACCTTGACGCAGTCGCCGCACCAAATGCAGGGGGCATCACTGAAGACCGGTTTGTTATCATCTCCCATAACAATGGCCTTGGGGACGCAGCTCTTGGCGCACAGGCCGCAGCCGATACAGGCGGAAAGGTCGAGTTGGGGATAAACGGCGCCCTGAAATCCGATATCATTGGTGGCCGATTTGGGGCAGTCAAAGGGGCAACCGGCAAAAGCGACCTTGAATTTGTGGTGACCGGTGGCTGTGCCGAAGAGTTTTTCATCGACTTCCAGGGCCGACTTCTGACTATCGATCAGTCCGTTGGGGTTGTATTCACAGCCGCCGCAGGCAACCGGCACCCGTATCCTGGCGCCACAAGAGGCAACCTTCTGTGAGGATTCCCCCAATTCTTCTACGACGGCATCGAAATCCTTGTAGTTGATATTGATCAGTTCGATAGACTGGCGAACCGACAGGTGGACAAATTCACCCCCAAACTTGTCGGCAACTTCGGCAATCTTTTTCAATCTCGCAATTGACATGCGACCGCCCGGCACCCTGAGGCGCACGGTAAAAAGATCCTTGCCGCGCTCCTTGATGAAGCCACCGGCCTTGAGGTTGCCCAAATCGATTTTTGTCTGCTTTACATCGGACATCGCTGTAACTCCAAGTAAGTGTGGTAGACATATAATCAAAACCACCAACAGCTGTCAAGATTTATTTTCGCATTATCTACAGATTTACTATACTATAACGTCTATCGCCTCGGGCTGGACGCTTCCAGCGCTGATCCTGTAGGATTTGATATCAGGCAAAGTACCCGCCAGAGATATGATCACATAGGAAACATCCGGCGTCAGCGCCAGTTTGATATCCTCGACCGACGGTCGCGCCGGTGTTTCCGGATGAGAGTGATATATCGCCAGCATCGAAACGCCCTTGGCGCGCAGATCCTTGATAACCGTAAACTGCTCCCTGGGATCCATCATGAAATGCTCGTTGCTGGCATCGGTGTTGGTCATGCGGTAGATGGCCGAGACCGTATCACCGCTGCCGCCCAGAAGCCCGCACACCTCCAGGGGGAAACCTTCCCGGGCATGGGCGATCAGATCATCATGGATATTCTGCGGAATCTTCAGCATATCAGCGTTTCTCCAAATCACAAACCGTCAGGGCGTCCAGCTCATCCTTGGCCTCGGTGATAGTCGGATTGTCTCCGCAGACCGGACAGGCCGCCGTGCGCTTGAGTGGAACCTCGCGGAACTTCATCCGCAGGGCATTGTAGGTCAACAGGCGGTTAGTCAGCAGATCACCCTTGCCGAGCAGGAACTTGATCGCCTCGGTGGCCTGTATGGTGCCGAGCACGCCCGGTAATACACCGATGACGCCGGCCTGGGAACAGGAAGGGATTGCATCCCTGGGTGGCGGTTCGGGAAAGATGCAGCGATAGCAGGCCGATTCGCGGGGTTTGACGGTGATGGTCTGGCCATCGAATGCAAGAATCCCTCCGTGGGAGTAGGGTTTGCCGGCCAGCACACAGGCGTCGTTGATCAGGAACTTGGCGGCAAAGTTGTCGGTACCGTCGATGACAAAATCATAATCGGCGATGATGCGGTTGATGTTGGCGGCCGAGATCCATTCCTTATAGGTGATGACCTTGACGTCAGGATTGATGGCCTGCATCTTCTCACGGGCCGAATCCACCTTGGGTTTTCCGATATCGGCGGTGAAGTGAATCACCTGGCGCTGCAGGTTGGAAAGGTCCACATCATCGGCATCGGCGATACCGATGGTTCCGACCCCGGCAGCAGCCAGATAGAGGGCGATCGGTGCCCCCAGACCGCCGGCCCCGATGATCAGCACCCGGCCGTCAAGCAGCTTCTGCTGGCCCTTGCCGCCGACCTCTTTCAGGATGATATGGCGCGAATAGCGCTCGATCTGCTCTTCGGTCAGCATATAAACTCCTTATGGAAATGTGATTTTTATGCTAGGTCAAGGCGAGCAAGGTGCGACGCGGGGGCGTACAAAAAGTACGCCGCACAAGGAGCACCGAAGATCAACGCCGAGATTGCGTAAAAGGCGCATTTCCACCGCCCATGAAATAGAGGAACTCTATCGCATCGCCTTCTTTAACTGGCGTTGATTCATGGGTGGCACGGTCAAGCACATCGCCGTTCAGTTCGACGGTAACATACAGACGCTGCGACACATCCAGTTCTTCCAGCAGGGAATCCACTGTTCGAGATGGATTTTCGGGTATGTTGGTTTCCTTGCCATTGATCGTGATTATCATATAAATCTCCTCAAATATTCGATGGATGCCGTTAGAGTGTCGAGTGTGTGATGGTTGCGCCACCGTTTACGGTAATGTGCGCAAAATCCTGACAGCGGACTTTTTTTCCATTGAGGGTGACTGCAGTATCCTTGACAGCCAGGAGTTTCAGCAGTTCATCAAGTGACACAAAAGTCCGGCAACCGATATTCATTTTTTCTTCAATGCCATTCACTTTAATAGTCAACATGCATTTCCCCCGTTTCAGAGTGCATCCAGTGCCTGTTTGAAATCACCAATAATATCGCGGCTGTCCTCGATGCCGACCGAAACGCGGATCAGATCCTCGCTAACCCCCATCAACGACTTTTCTTCGGAATTGTAGTCAACGCAGATCGTGCTGGCAGGGTGGATGACCAGGGTCTTGGCATCACCGATATTGGCCAGGTTCTTTGCCAGCTTGAGCCCGTTGATGGCCTTGAAGGCCGAGGGCTTGTCCCCGGTTCCGAAGGTCAGCAGGCCGCCATATCGTCCGCCATACAGGCGGGTGGCGACGGCATGGTGGGGTGAATCCTCCAAGCCGGGATAGCTGACCCAGGCCACCTTGGGGTGGCTCGTGAGGAAGCGCGCCAGGGCCAGGGCATTGGAGCAGTGACGATCCATGCGCAGTGCCAGGGTCTGGACACCTTCGGTCAAAAGGAACGAGTTAAAGGGCGCCGCACAGGCACCCACGTCCTTGTGCACCAGCTTGCGGGCGCGGGCCGTAAAGGCAAAGGCCCGGTATTTCTTGTAGAAGGACTCGAAATGGGGAAACAGGGGACTGTTCCAGTCGAAGACCCCGCGGTCGATGATGACACCGCCGATGGTCGTGCCGCTGCCGTTGATGTACTTGCTGGTGGAATAGGCCAGGATATCGGCCTTGAGTCGAGCTCCGTCGGCCAGATAGGGGGTTGTCACCGTCGAATCGACGAGGATCGGAATGCCGGCGGCATGGGCTATGTCGGCCAGCGCGGGGACATCAGGCACGTCCAGCTTGGGATTGCCGACGGTTTCAACGAACAGCAGACGAGTGCGCTCGTTCACCGCGTCGGCTACGGCTGCGAGGTCAAGCGGGTCAACAAAGCGGGTCGTGATGCCGAAGTTGGAAAGGGTGTCGCGAAACAGGGAAAAGGTACCGCCAAACAGGGACGAGGAGGCCAGGATTTCGTCACCGGCACGCACGATGGTCATGACGGCGGTGGTGATGGCCGCCATGCCGGAAGCGGTGGCAATAGCTGCTCCGCCGCCTTCCAGCAGCGCCAGTCTCTTTTCAAGCGCCTCGGTAGTCGGATTGCCGATGCGGGTATAGACCTGACCCACGGCCCGGCCGCGAAAGACGTCTTCCAGACCCTCGGCGGTTGCATAGGCAAACGAACTGGACTGGAGTATGGGCACGGAGGTAGCCCCGGCGGGGCCGGGTTCACTCCCCCCATGAATCAGCAAGGAATCGAAACAAAGTGATGTATCCATTGCATTCATCTTTCCATAAAGTCATCTAAATAGGTGTGAAATAGAGATAGCAATTCAAACAAAATGTGTCAACATAATAATATCTTTATCTATCATGTTTGTAGATTATTGTATTTTACTGCTATGTTCTGTATTCAGTGGTCGAACTCCTGAAAGACCATCACCCGCTCCGGTCCCAGCAGGATGACCCGGTCTCCACGGTTCGGGACTGGGTGTGACATCAGATTCCCTCGAACAATGCCGTTGAAAGATAGCGCTCGGCACCGTCGGGCAGTATAACTACAATCGTCTTACCGGCAAATTCATCCAACTGGGCAAGTCTGACTGCAGCTGCAACTGCTGCACCGCAGGAGATGCCCACCAACAGTCCTTCCTCTTTTGCCAGCCGTTTGGCAAATTCAAGCGCCTCATCGCTGGAGACCTGCTCAACCCGATCAACAATAGACAGATCAAGCGTGTCAGGGATAAAACCGGCTCCAATGCCCTGGATCTTGTGCGGGGCGGGCTTGATCTCCTGGCCGGCCAACTTCTGGCTGATGACCGGGCTCTCTTTCGGTTCGACCGCAACAGAAATAATCTTCTTGCCTTTGGTGTTCTTGATATAGCGCGAAATGCCGGTGATGGTGCCGCCGGTACCGACGCCTGCTACCAGTACATCGATGCCGCCGTCGGTGTCGTCCCAGATCTCCGGACCGGTGGTCTTTTCGTGGATATCCGGATTGGCCGGGTTCTTGAACTGCTGGGGCAGGAACCATTTCTGCGGATCGGAGGCGGCAATTTCTTCAGCCCTGTTGATAGCGCCCTTCATCCCTTCTGCACCGGGGGTCAGGATCAGATTGGCGCCCAGAGCAGCCAGTACCCGGCGGCGTTCGATACTCATGGTCTCGGGCATGGTCAGGGTCAGCTTATAGCCACGGGCGGCGGCGACATAGGCTAGAGCTATTCCGGTGTTGCCGCTGGTAGGCTCGATGATCTCGACACCCGGCTTGAGAATGCCGCGCTTTTCAGCGTCCCAGATCATATTGGCGCCGATGCGGCACTTGACTGAATAAGCCGGGTTGCGGGCTTCTACCTTGACCAGGATGGTGGCTTTGGCATTCCCAACGATGTGGTTGAGTTTTATCAGCGGGGTGTTGCCGATGGACTGCGAGTTGTCCGAATAAATCTTGCTCATGGGTAGCTCCTTTCGAGTTCTTCTTTTTATGTCTATAGAAATAATAGATTTTTACAACAAAAAAAACTAGATGCTGTAATCAACTACATTTTGAATCTTGTTGCGCGCTGCTGCGCTTCGTTCAATCATATCCGCCAACGTCAGGCTGTCCAACACATTGGAGAGCGCCACATTCACATCGGCCATGGTAAGACGAATTCCACAGGTGGCCTCATCCTGGCACTCTTCACAGCGCGCATAATTCGTTGTGCTGAGGCACTGTACCGGCGCTATGTCACCCTCAAGTATCCGCACGATCGAACCGATGGTAATCTTGTTTGGCGGTAGTGCCAAGGTATAGCCGCCGCCCTTGCCAACCCTGCTTTGAAGCAATCCGCCTTTGCGTAACGACAGAAGAATAAACTCAAGGAACTTCTTGGGTATATTTTCATCCTTGGCAAGATCGGCAATCAATACCGGATGCCCAATAGGAGTACCCGCCAGATGTATCAGCGCCTTTAAGGCGTATATTGTTTTTTTGGATAACATATCTATTAGGACTATAGATAAAGTAATACGGGACAGGTGTCAAGAATAATTTTTATAGTCATGTGGATAATGTATTTCGACTTGACACTAAACATTTTAAACTATAAAAAGGAATGAACGTTCATTCTACTAATTATTGAGGTGAAGCATGTCGAAGCCGGACAAACGCGAAGAGATCGTCAGAGCCTCTCTGGAACTTATAGCAGAACAGGGCTTCCACGGCGCCCCCATGGCGATGATCGCCAACCGGGCCGGGGTGGGGGCCGGGACGATCTATCGCTACTTCGAGAACAAGGATGTGCTAATCACCGAACTCTATCGGGAGCTGGAAGAGCGGATCTACCCCGCCATTCAGGAACGGTACGCAGCGGAAAAACCGATCCGAGAGCGCTTTCTCCACCTCAGCACTGCATTGCTACAGTACTTCATCGGGAATCCCCTCGATTTCCGCTTCATCGAGCAGTTTCATAATTCACCTTACGGTGTGGCCTGTCGCCGGGGAAAACTTCTTGGAGAAAAGGAAGGCTGCGACACTTTTCGCGAGCTTTTCGAAGACGGCATAACGCAGCAGGCCATGAAGGACCTGCCTCTCGCCATCCTGTTCGCTCTGGCCTTTGGGCCGATTCTTGCCGTGGCCCGGGACCATATCCTCGGCTTCATCGTGCTTGACGAAACCATGATCTCACGGACTATGGAAGCGTGCTGGGATGGCGTCAGGAGATAAGTTAGCTGTTTTTATGTTTTAGAAATTAGCAGGAATGAACATTCATTCACAAGGACAGAGAGGTAACTATGCAAACCACGCACAAAACAAAACTGATTGCCGCAGCCGGAATTTTCATCGGCGGCCTGATGATGACGTCATGCAACAAAGCGCCGCAAGCGCCTCCCAAGGCGGGTCCGCCGGAAGTGGGTGTGGTGGTAATTCAGCCGCAGCGTGTGGCAGTAACCACGGAACTATCCGGACGCACCTCCGCCTATCTGGTGGCCGAAGTCAGGCCGCAGGTAAACGGGATCGTCCAGAAGCGAGTTTTCACTGAAGGGAGCGATGTCAAGGCTGGTCAGGTGCTGTACCAGATCGACCCGGCGACCTACCAGGCGGCCTACGCCAGTGCCAAGGCAGCCGAAGCCAGGGCCGAGGCCAACCTGATCCCGGCCCGGCTCAAAGAGGAGCGCTACAAGGATTTGGTGAAGATCAAGGCGGTCAGCCAGCAGGATGACGAGAATGCCTATGCCTCACTCAAGCAGGCCGAGGCTGATGTGGCGTCCGCCAAGGCGGCGCTGGATACCGCCCGGATAAACCTGGCTTATACCAGAGTGACAGCCCCGATCTCCGGCCGCATCGGTAAATCGACCGTGACCACCGGGGCGCTGGTGACAGCCAACCAGCCGGCAGCGCTGGCCACTATTCAGCAACTCAGCTCCATGTTTGTGGATGTCACCCAATCCAGCGCTGAACTGCTCCGCCTACGGCAGAACCTGGCCAGTGGCCAGCTGAAACAGGGCGGCGCAGACCAGGCCAAGGTAAAGCTGCTGTTTGAAAACGGGTCGCCCTACCCGCTGGAGGGAACCATCAGGTTTTCCGACGTCACCGTAGACCCGAGCACCGGCTCGGTGACGCTGCGCTCCCTGTTCCCCAACCCGAAGCAGCTGCTGCTGCCGGGCATGTTTGTCCGCGCCGTGATCCAGGAAGGGGTCAATGAACAGGCGATCCTGGTGCCGCAGCGGGGGGTCACCCGCAATCCGGCAGGCAATGCCATGGTCATGGTGGTCGGGGCCGAAGAGAAGGTGGAGCCGCGGATCATCAAGACGGACCGTACGGTTGGAGATAGTTGGCTGGTCAGCGAAGGCTTGAAAGCAGGAGACCGTGTCATCCTGGAAGGAATCCAGAAAGCCCGTCCCGGCACACCGGTCAAGGCCGTACCCTTCGGCAGCAAACCGGTTGCAGCGCCTGCAACCGTTGGGCAACCCGCAGCAGTCAAAAAATAAAGGAGATCCTCCATGCCTCGTTTTTTCATCAATCGCCCGATCTTTGCCTGGGTGATCGCTATCATGGTCATGCTGATCGGTCTTCTGGCAATCAAGACACTGCCGGTCTCCCAGTATCCTCCGATTGCGCCGCCGCAGATCTCCATCAACGCAGTCTATCCGGGGGCCTCCGCCCAGACCGTGCAGGATACGGTTACCCAGGTCATCGAGCAGAAGATGAACGGGATCGACAATTTGATCTACATGTCATCCACCAGCGACTCGGCCGGAACCGTGAGTATCAACTTGACCTTCAAGGCCGGTACCGACCCGAACATCGCCCAGGTGCAGGTACAGAACAAGCTGCAGCTGGCCACGCCGCTGCTCCCCCAGATTGTTCAGCGGCAGGGGATTCAGGTGGTCAAGTCCACCAAAAACTTTTTACTCTTGGTAGGGTTGGTCTCAGAGGATGGTTCCATGAGCCGCTACGACCTGACCGACTATGCGGTGGCCAATATCCAGGACATCATCAGCCGGGTAGAAGGGGTCGGCGAATTACAGATGTTCGGCTCTCAAAACGCCATGCGCATCTGGCTGAACCCGTCCAAGCTGAATAACTTTCATCTGACCACCAATGATGTGACGGCGGCGCTCCAGGCCCAGAACGCCCAAGTGTCAGCCGGCCAGTTCGGCGGCACTCCTTCAGCGCCGGGACAGCAGCTGAATGCCACCATCACGGCCCGGACACTGCTGCAGACGGTTGAGCAGTTTGATGCCATTATCCTGAAGACCAACACTGACGGTTCAACCGTCAAATTGAAAGATGTGGCTGAATGTAAAATTGGCACCGAGAATTACGACACACTGGCCCGCTACAATGGGAAACCGGTGGGAGCAATGGCGCTTCGTCTGGCATCGGGCGCCAATGCCCTGGATACCGCCAATCGGGTCAAGGCCAAGATGGCGGAGCTGTCCGGGTTCTTCCCACCCGGCGTAAAGGTGGTCTACCCCTACGACACCACACCCTTTGTCAAAGTATCCATCGAAGAGGTGGTCAAAACCCTGTTCGAGGCGGTCTTCCTGGTTTTTGTGATCATGTTCATCTTTCTGCAGAACATCCGGGCGACCCTGATCCCGACCATCGCCGTGCCGGTGGTTCTGCTCGGCACCATGGGTGCGCTGTCGGCCTGCGGCTTTTCCATCAACACCCTGACCATGTTTGCCCTGGTAATCGTCATCGGGCTGTTGGTAGACGACGCCATCGTCGTCGTCGAGAACGTGGAACGGATAATGAGTGAAGAAGGGTTGCCCCCCAAGGAGGCGACCATCAAGTCCATGGGACAGATCACCAGTGCTCTCTGGGGTATCGCCACCGTGCTGGTGGCGGTCTTTCTGCCGATGGCGTTTTTTCCCGGCTCTACCGGTGTCATCTACCGCCAGTTTTCCATCACCATCATTTCCGCCATGATCCTTTCGGTGCTGCTTGCCATGACCCTTACCCCGGCGCTCTGCGCCACCCTGCTCAAACCGGTGGCGAAAGGGCATACCGCTGGTGAATCCGGCTGGTTCAAGGGGGTCTTCCACCGGTTCAACGGATGGTTTGATCGCCGCAGGGAACAGTATGAGATGATTGTCGGCCGGTCGTTCGACAAGCCGCTGCGCTATCTGCTCATTTACGGCGCCATCGTCACCGGGATGGTGTTCCTCTTTCTGCGGCTTCCCACCGCCTTCCTGCCGGATGAGGATCAGGGTTTCATCATCTGCCAGGTTCAGCTGCCGGCCGGGGCCACCCAGGTGCGAACCCTGAAGGTTATCGAACAACTGGAACAGCACTTTAAGGAAAAAGAGAAAAAAACCGTGGAAGCCGTGATCACGGTTGCCGGATTCAGTTTTGCCGGTCGAGGTCAGAACATGGGACTGGCCTTTGTCAAGCTCAAGAACTGGAATGTCCGCCAGAGTACTGACCTGAAGGCACCGGCTGTTGCCGGCCGGGCCATGAGGGCATTCTCCGGCATCAAGGACGGGTTGGCATTCGCCTTTTCACCACCGGCGGTGGTGGAGCTGGGGCAGGCCAACGGCTTTGACCTCATGCTGCAGGACCGTGGCGGCATAGGGCATGAAAAGCTGATGGAGGCCCGTAACCAGCTGTTGGGCATAGCCATGAAAAATCCGAAATTGATTGCGGTGCGCCCCAACGGCCAGGAGGACTCCCCCCAGTTCAAGCTGGACATTGATGATGTGCGGGCCGGTGCACTGGGAGTTTCAGTGGTTGATGTCAACAACGTGCTGGCCACTGCCTGGGGCAGCTCCTACGTCAACGATTTCATCCAGAACGGTCGGGTAAAAAAAGTTTTTCTGCAGGCTGATGCGAAATACCGGATGCTGCCGGAGGATATCAACAGCTGGTATGTCCGCAACAGCAGCGGCGAGATGGTGCCGTTCTCGGCTTTTTCGCAGGCCCACTGGCAGTATGGCTCGCCGCGTCTGGAACGCTATAACGGGATTCCATCCGTGGAGATCATGGGGCAGGCGGCACCCAAGGTGAGTACCGGCGAAGCGATGGCTGAAATGGAGAAGATGGCAGCCCAGTTACCGCCAGGGGTAGGTTACGAGTGGACCGGGCTCTCCTATGAAGAAAAGAAAGCCGGCGCACAGGCACCGGCGCTCTATGCCATCTCGCTATTGGTGGTGTTTCTCGCCGTGGCGGCCCTGTATGAAAGCTGGACGATCCCCTTTGTCAACCTGCTGATGCTGCCGCTCGGGCTGGTAGGGGCAGTGACGGCCGTGAACCTGCGGGTGCTGCCCAACGATATCTATCTCCAGATCGGGCTGCTCACCACCATTGGACTTTCTACGAAGAACGCCATCCTGATCATCCAGTTTATTAAGGAACAGATGCATCAGGGGCTTGGATTGGAAGAGGCTACACTGGCTGCGGTGAAGATCAGGCTGCGCCCGGTTATCATGACGTCACTGGCGTTCTTCTTCGGTACGTTGCCGCTGGCCCTTACCAAGGGAGCCGGCGCCGCAGCCCAGAACGCCATCGGCACCGCCGTTACCGGCGGACTGCTTTCGGCCACCTTCATCGACCTGATCTTTATTCCGTTTTTCTTTGTCCTGGTATCCCGAATGTTCAGGAAGAAACAGCCCCGGCTCCTACCCATAGAACCTGACGTTTTCGCCAACTCCTCGGAGGCAAACTGATATGAAACGAAGTATTATACTACCAGTCATGGCAACGGTGTTTGCTATTGCAGGGTGTTCAACCATGGCACCGAAATACACTCAGCCGGTCGCGCCCGTACCGGCCGCCTGGCCCAGCGGCCCGGCCTACAAGGAGGGAGCGGGCCCAACAACCGATAAGGCCCTGGCCGACATCCCCTGGCAGGATTTCTTTGTCGACCCGCAGCTGCGCAAGTTGATCGCACTGGCACTGGAAAACAACCGCGACCTGCGCATCGCCGCTTTGAACATCGAGCGGGCCCGGGCACAGTACCAGGTCCAGGGTTCCGACCTGTTCCCGAAGGTCGATGCCAGTGGAGCAGGTAATTTTCAGCGTCTGCCCGAAGACTTCTCCGGCACAGGCCGGGCCGAGACCATTCACCACTACAGTGTCGGCCTGGGGGTCAGTTCCTATGAACTGGACCTGTTCGGCCGGGTGCGCAGCCTCAAGGGCCAGGCACTGGAACAGTATCTGGCCACCGGGCAAGCCCGGCTCAGCGTACAAATCAGCCTGGTCGCACAAGTTGCCGCAGGCTATCTGACCCTGGCCGCCGACCGTGAGCAACTGAAGTTGGCCAGGGAGACCCTGGCTAACCAGCAGGCTTCCTTCCAACTCACACGGAGCCGCTTTGAGGCCGGTGTCACGTCCGCCCTTGATTTCAACCAGGCCCGGACCAGTGTCGATGCTGCGCGGGTGGACATTGCCCGCTTCACCACCCTGGTGGCTCAGGACGAAAACGCCCTCAGCCTGGTGGTCGGATCGGCAGTACCAGCCGGACTTTTACCGCAGGCGCTTTCCGAAACCCTCACCGCCCTGAAGGATGTCACTCCCGGCCTGCCGTCCGATGTACTTCTGCGACGGCCGGACATCCTGCAGGCCGAAAGCCTGCTCAAGGGGTTTAATGCCAATATCGGTGCAGCGCGGGCCGCCTTCTTTCCTCGCATCACTCTGGTCTCATCGGTCGGTTTCGGCAGCAGCGAACTGGCCGGGCTCTTCACGGCCGGGGCCGGCTCCTTTGCCTGGAGCTTTGCGCCACGGATAACACTTCCAATCTTCGACGGCGGCAGCAACCGGGCCAATCTCAAGGTGGCGGAGGTAGATCGCGACATCGCGGTGGCCCAGTACGAGAAGGCCATCCAGACCGCCTTCCGGGAAGTATCCGACGCTCTGGCCCAGCGCGGGACCATCGATGAACAGGTGACTGCACAGCAGTCCCTCACCGATGCCACCTCCGAGAGCTACAACCTCTCCCGAGCTCGCTACGCAAAAGGGGTCGACAGCTACCTGGCAGTGCTTGACTCACAACGCTTTCTTTACAGAGCCCAGCAAAACCTGATCACTGTTCGCCTCTCCCGATTGGCCAATCTGGTGACCCTCTACAAGGTCCTCGGCGGGGGCGCCGGAGAGTAATAAGTGTTATGCACCATTCACTCTTTACCATTAAAAATCAGTAGAACGTACGGAGTATCCGGCAAGTGCGCTATGACCTGCCAGACCCTCGTTCCATCATATTCTCGGATAATCTGCCTCGAAACAGTTGACTATCTTCACAATGAATTGCATTGTAGACCCGTGTGATAAAGGAAAAACAGTTCAGCAGTTCAGCAGTTCACCAATTATTGGAGCAAGGAGTAGACAGTATGAGAAGAAACACCGTCAAGATATGTGCACTGTTTGCAGCCGCATTGTTTCTCACCGTTACCGCATTTGAATTTGATGCGCACGCACGGGTCGGCGGCAGTCGTTCCATAGGCAGTCGCGGGACACGCAGCTACTCCCAGCCGGCCAGTCCCAGCCCGCAGTCAGTGCCATCACGGGCGCAGCAGGCGGCACCCGCCCCTGCTCCAGGATTTCAACAACCGGCGGCCGGAGGTTTCTTACGGAATATGGCCGGCGGCATTGCAGGTGGTCTGCTGGGCGGAATGCTTTTCAGAAGCCTCGGTATGGGCGGCATGGGCGGTTCCGGGGGGGGCGGCGGTATCGGCATCTTTGAAATCATCCTGCTGGCCGGCATCGCTTTCCTGATCTACCGCTTTATAAAAAACAAGCGAGAAGCGGCCTCAACCAATACTTTCAGCCAGTCTAAGTATCAGGGCGACAACGTGATACCGCTTTCCGGCGGTTATCAGGGCGACGCACCTGTAAAAGATGACGTGGAAACCGGACTGGGGCATATTCGCCAGTTCGATCCAGCCTTCAACGAAGATCGTTTCAACGATCTGGTCATGGACAACTTTTTCAAAATCCAGGGCGCCTGGATGAATCGGGACCTGACTCCGGCTGCCGCTCTCCTGACCGACGAAATGCGCGGGATCCTGCAACAGGATCTTGAAAAACTGCTGCGCGATAAGCAGATCAACCGACTGGAGAATATCGCCGTCAGAAACGTGGAAATCGTTGAAGCCTGGCAGGAATCCGGGCAGGATTATATCAGTGCGCTGATCTACGCCAACCTGCTCGATTACACCACCGACGACACGACCGGCGCGGTGCTGTCCGGCAGCAAGACCGAACCGGTAAAGTTCGAGGAGTACTGGACCTTTACCCGGCCTGTCGGCAACAACAGTTGGAAACTTTCGGCGATTAATCAGAAATAACAGCGGTATCAACCCATCATCAGTACTAAAACCGCCCCTCGGTAGCATGCCGAGGGGCGGTTTTTTTAATGGGTCGGAGGGGAAACGGCATCCTCTCATGTCAAACTACGTCAGCAATTTCACCAGTGTAGCCGGGCGCAACGGCAGACCCATCAACCCGGCCAGCTCCATGATGATGCCGTAACCAGCACACGCACTTCCCGATCAGTCACTTTTTGTTCACAAGCGCTTCGGCCTGTGTAAAGGCGCTCTCCAAGTCGGGCAGGTGCGACAGTTCGGGTACGACCTGGATGTAGCGGACGATCCCCTCCCTGTCCACCAGAATCAGCGAGCGGGCCAGCAGCAGGCTGTCTTCCAGCAGCAGACCGGTAGACCTTCCAAAAGAGCCGTCCCGATAATCGGACAGGAAAGTGATGCCGGTCAGCTTGGCTTCCTCGGCAAACCGCTTTTGCGCGAAGGGGGTGTCACGGCTGATGGTGATACGCTGAATGCCTTTCGGCAGCCGCGCTCCCCGTTCGCCCAGATAGTGCGTCTGGGCCTCACAGACCTTGGTGTCGATGGACGGCACCAGGCTGATAAGCAGGACCGTACCCCTGCTCTGCGACAGGTCAACCTTTTTCATGGAGAAGGCATCGGTCAGGACGGTCCCCGGCAGTCGTTCGCCCACCTGCAGCGGCGTCCCCAGCAACTGGTGCGCCTCACCTTTGATGGTGACCGCGCTTCCGGGTTTGGATGATGATGTGTCGATCGGGATTTGGGCACCGGTCGAGGCGCACCCGGTCAGGATCAGCATCACACAGCATGCCAGCATGCTTACTACGTTGTACGTTTTCATGGTCTATCTCCCCCTAGTCACCTGAAGTCAGGGGACCAGAACTATCTTGCCCAGCGTGCTGGCTTCCAGCACGGCATGGTGGGCACGCGCCGCCTCGGCCAGGGGCAGCTCTCCGCTCACAACCGGCCGCAGCGTGCCGTTTTCAAGGCCGGCGACAAACGCCGCGTGCATGCCGGCCAGCTCTTTGGCGCTGGCATTGTAAAGTGTCATTCCCAGTATGGTGGCTTCACGCACCATGGCATTGCGTGGATCGATCTCCACCCTGCCCCGGCTGCCGATTATTACCACCCTGCCGCCCGTTGCCAGGGCCAGCAGGTCCCGGTCGAGGTTCACATTCGCCAGCATCTCCAAAATCACGTCAACACCCTTGCCACAGGTCAGTTCCTGAATCCTGTCCAAATAGCCTTCCGTTTTGTGGTTGAGCACGTGATACGCACCCTGGGCCAAAACGAGTTGCTGACCTTCCTCGCTTCCGGCGGTGCCGATAACCCGCATCCCGGCCTGGCGGGCAAGCTGGACCGCTGCAATCCCCACCCCTCCGCTGGCGCCATGCACCAGAACGGTTTCACCTGGCAGAGCGCAGGCCCGCTGGTACAGCGCCCGGTAAGCGGCACCGTAGGGCACCCCGATTGCCGCGCCCTGTCCGAAACTGATGTTGTCAGGCAAGAGATGTGTCTGGAATTCTTCGCAGAGCACCTCTTCAGCGTATGTCCCGGAAAGCGACCAGGCCACGTACACCCGTTGACCGATCGCTCTGTGCCTGACACCGACGCCGACAGCGCTGATCACACCGGCTCCGTCAACGCCCGGTGTATAAGGCAGTTCCAGGTCCGGCTGGTAAAGACCCGAGCGGATATAGGTATCCACCGGATTGACACCGGCCGCTTTCACCGTCACAACAACCTGGCCCGCTCCGGGCACAAGACCGGGAACCTCTGCCACTGTCATTACCTCGGGGGGACCAAAATTGCTGACACGTATTGCTTTCATCCAGATCACCTCATTTCAGAATTGGACTGCTTATGTAAGATTATTTTACACCCAAATCCCGTCGGGGGCTGCGGAAAAATCGATCGGAGACACGCAGATGAATCACTGCCCTTCAAAGCCCGGCCTTGCCGCCATCAGAAGATCAGCAGATGCAATACCCCACGGATCAGAATCCCGGCCGCGGCCCCGGTAATCGCCGGCCGGACCACCGAAGCACAGCGGGTCCCGGCCGAGATCAGCACCGCAACCCCCACCAGATCACAGGGATTGGTGAGAAAACCAGCCATGCGGTTCAGCTCCAGAACCGATATGGAGCCTTCCTTGATCAGGTTGAGGGTCACGCCCATCATGGCGGTGCCGCCGGCCAGATACTTGGTGGCCAGCGGCAACACGGCCACCGCCGGGAAGCCGATCAGGTTGAACAGCGGTGCAAGCGCTCCCTCCAGCAGGATAATGGCCCCGGTGGACTTGAGGATGTTGACCAGGAAGATGGCCAGAATCAGCATTGGTATGGCGCCGAGGATGACCTGCACCGCCTCCTGACCGCCGACGATCATCAGGTTGAGGGTCGAGCTCGTGCGGGTCTTGTCCGAGGGGGCCACAAATTCCGCAAGCGGGTGGTCTTCCTCGCCGGCCGAACGGGCAAATACGTAGTAGGTCAGGGCCGCAGCCGCCAGTCCCCCGACCAGGGAGGTCAGCATGATCACGCCCAGGTTCAGGCCCACCGCCACCATGGGAAAGACAACATTGGCCTGGGACATGGTGAAGACCATGGCCAGGGTGGCGGCGATCTGCCGACGGGAGGTGCCGTCCTTCTCCATGATCGCCAGGGTGGCCAGCGGCGCGGCAAAGCTGACCAGCAGCAGCTGCAGGATGGCAAACGCCCCGGCGCCGGGTACGCCGAAGACCCGCAGCACGGGTTGCACCAGCCGGGCGATCAGGGCCAGAATACCACGGGCCTCCACCACCTTCATAACAGCCATCATGACCACCAGCACCGGCAGCAGCACGTACAGCGCCAGGTCGAGACCGGCTTTCCCGGATTGCAGTATGATCTTGACGGTTTCTTCCATAACAGCACCACGCTGGCGGCTGCCCTACCCGCCCGGTTGTTTATTCATTGAACGGTTTCGTCTGTCAGATTCAAGCAGGCATTTCGGGATAATGACTCTTTCGTGTAGGCTATATATCACCGGGAATGAACCACCGTCAAAGTAATTGTAACGGCGCGGGGCTCTCCGTGTCGGCTTATCCGATCAAGTCAGAATGGTGTATCGGATAGAGTCTCCTCCAACCGGTCGTGATATGAATTAACTGTAATGAACAGGGAAAATGTGCTATTGAGCGGATGTATTTTTTGACCTCTGCGTTACCAGAACGGAGCGTGATGGTTTCTTTGTGTACTTCAAGGCCAATACAGATGAGGAAATCAGAATTATGATCGTGAATGAGCAATGAGCGCAACATGTGACGGCATAAACCTTCAGGAAGCCTTGTCATCAGCACTTCCACAGCTGTCGTCGATTCTCGCTTCGTCAATGGCAATCCATGTGGCGATTATCAGCCGCGAAGGTGCGTTGTGTTTTATAAATCAGGCCTTGGCAGATTGCCTTAAACTCAAGAGTGCCGATCTGGCGGGACGAAGTTTTCGGGATTTTCTCACAAGCCCCGATGGTGACTTGCTCATAAGACGATTATCCGGAGTAGACGCTTTTCCAGAGGGATTTTTTCTTATGAACATTGTGACAGGGGATCAGATACCCCACACCCTGCGCTGCCGGATTGTCCCCGCTGACGACAAATTTTTGTTAGTAGCCGAACCCCCGCAGCTAGAAAACCAGTCGCTTCAGGAAGAGCTCCTTCAACTCAACAACCAGTTCGCCGTCCTCTCCCGCGAGAACGTGCGCAAGGGGCGCGAGCTGGCCAGGACATTGGCTGATCTGAAAAAAACTCAGTCCATGCTGGTGCATCAAGAGAAGATGGCTTCACTCGGACTGATGACAGCAGGCATAGCCCATGAGATCAACAATCCCCTCGCTTTTGTGATGAACAATGAACAGGTGTTGCGTCGTGATTTCGATGATCTACTGGTCTTCATCACTATCTTGAGAGATGCCCTGCCTGAGATTGCCTCCCTCGCCCCACATATCCATGCCCGTATCATCGCCAAAGCTCAAAAGGTCGGGTTGGAATACCTGGCCGAGTCGGTGCCGCATAAGCTCACGGCCAACATCGAAGGATTGGAGCGGGTCAAGGAAATCATCCTGGATCTGCGTAACTTCTCCCGACTTGACGAAGCGGAGCGAAAGCTGTGCAGCCTGGCCGAGGGAATCGAGTCGACATCGCGCTTCCTGGGACCTTTGAAGAAAGAACATGGGGTCACCATAGAAACCGAATTTGCCGACCTGCCGCCGCTGGTCTGTTCGCCAGGTCCTCTTAACCAGGCCATTAGCAACGTCCTGGTCAATGCCATTCAGGCAAGCCGGCCTGGGCAGATCGTGAGAGTAGTCACCCGAGAAGAGGGAGGGTGGTACTGCATCGAAGTGACTGACCAAGGCGTCGGCATTCAGTCCGAGCATCTGTCCAAGGTGTTTGATCCCTTTTTTACGACTAAGCCGGTGGGATCAGGCACCGGCCTTGGTATGAGCATCGTCCATCAGGTTGTGGAGGCCCACAAGGGGAAAATTGAAATAGACAGTTCCCCCGGAATGGGGACGACCGTCCGTATTCTGTTGCCGCATGAACAACAGTGCGCCAAGAAAGTGGAGGATTTAATTTGATGAGAACCACTGTTGTAGGTGATCCATCATGATTATCTCGGCTCATAAAGAGGGAATCATTAATGCGCGAGAGGATTCTGCCTCTGCCTTGCAGCAGAAGTATCTACGGGAGATTCTGGCCGGCAAACAGAAGCCCGCACTAGAGCTCATTATGGATGCGTACCGAAGCGGTTATCCAATTCCAGACATTTACATGGATGTTTTTCAGGAAACGCTGTATGAAATTGGCCGCCTCTGGGAAAGCAATCAGATAACAGTTGCCGATGAACATATGGGCACAGCGATTACCCAGTATGTCATGTCCAATCTTTATCAGCATCTGGAAATAAACGACGAAACCGTCGGGAAGGCCGTTGTTACCGGGATTCAGGGCGAGTTGCACCAAATTGGAGCTAACATGGTGTCGGATGTTCTGGAAGCTGATGGATGGAATGTTGTCTTCCTGGGCACCGATGTCCCCCCCGAGGGAGTCATCCAGTCAATCAGGCAACAGGGAGCCAATCTGTTATGCATATCATCCACGATGCTTTTCAATATACCCGAGGTGATAAAACTTGTAGAAATGGTTAAATATGAGTTTGGCGACGGCGCTCTCCGCGTCATGCTGGGCGGTGGCGCCTTCAAGATGCTCCCGCAGCTTCCCAAGGAACTTTCAGGATGCCCCGTGGTGCTGAATCTGCGTGAGACACTTGACATGACACGCGTTATTAGTAAGAAATTTTAAGCTGGCTAAGCTGGCATTTTCTACACTACCAAGGATCAGCCGTTGCGGATGAAGCGGGAGGGATAAGCAAGGCTGTAACCAGTCTGCTCACTTGGTTCACCAATGCGGAGCAGTTCTCTTCCAAGTGGATTACAGCGGTCAGGCATACTGAGGGACAGGCCCGGATGGCGATCGTTCCGTAGTTTCAGACCTCAATCTTGAATTCAGCTCCACCTCGGACATTACGCACAGTAAGACAGCCGCCCATGTTCTTCTCAATGATCGTTTTAGACATGAACAAACCTACTCCGGTTCCTTTCTGCGGCCCCTTGGTTGTGAAGTAGGGGTCGAAGATCTTGCCGATGACCTCCTTGGGCACGCCGCCAGCGTTATCGACAATTGTCACTACCGCCCTGTTATTTTCCGACCCTATGTTGATCAGAATCTTCGGCAGTGTGACTTCCCGCTCGATCAGTACATCCATGGCATTCATCAAGATGTTAAGCAGCACCTGAGAGAATTCGTTCGGATATCCGTCGATGACGGTATCTTCATCTGCAACGATCTCGATACCGATGTGCTGTTCCTTGAAGCTTCCTTCTATGAGTGACAAGGTTTTTGCAAGTTCTTTATGCACTTTGAACACGACATTTTCTTTGTCCGGCCTGAAGAAGTTTTTGAAAACGTCAATGGTCTGTGACATGTGTTGGATAAGTTCCATCGATTTCTTTGCATTGTCGTCCAGAAATTCCTTGTCCACCTTGCCACGTTTATAAAATAGCGGCGCTTGCTGCGCTAACAATCCCAAAATGTTTAAGGGTTGGCGCCACTGGTGAGCAATGTAGCCAATCATCTCTCCCACAGCGGCTAGCCGACTTTGCTGGATGAACAACTGTTCCAGTTGGTGGTGAGCATCCTTAAGAATGCTGTTTTCCTGCAAAAGAGTGGATTGCGCTTGTTGCATGTTCTCTATTCGTGCAGCAGCTCTCATAGCCGTTTCGTTGTGCTGGGCTAGTTGCTGAATGAGTCGCCGGTTTTCCTGTAGCAGTTGATGTTTATGGATGATGGGTTTTAGCAGCTCGATTAGTTTGTCAGCATGCCACGGTTTGGTGATATACCGGACAATATGTCCCTCATTTACAGCATCGATTACCGCATCAATATCCGCAAAACCGGTCAGGAGGATGCGGGCGGTGTCGGGACTTGTTTTAGCGACATTGGCAAGCAGTTCGGCTCCGGTCATTACCGGCATCCTCTGGTCAGAGATGACCATCGCAAACATATTGGGGGAAACCAGCAAACGCAACGCCTCCTCGACATCAGAGGTGGCAAAGATGTGAAAGTCTTTACGCAACAAGTCGGAAAGGCTTTTCAAAATTTCCGCCTCGTCATCTACGATGAGGATCTTGGGATTTTTGGGGTTGCCTATCTCAATCACTCTCAGACTCCGTTTCATCATTATTGTCCAGCTCTATACAGTTGCGACTCAACTGGGTTTAATACGCTGCAACGCGGCACTATAGAACATTTCTCTGCCTAATGGCAAGAAGTGGTCGGCTTCAAAGGGAAATCTAAGGGGACGTTGCTTGCCAACTTGCTAATATCAAGATAATGTTCATTTAGCTCATTAGCAAGCAACGTCCCCCTGGCCTCTCCGATTACCCGCCCGGTTGTTTATTTCATTGAACGGTTTCGCCTGTCAGATTCAAGTGGGCATTTCGGAATAATGACTCTTTCGTGTAGGCTATATATCACCGGGGATGAACCACCGTCAAAGTAATTGTAGCGCCACAAGGCTCTTCGTGGTGGCTTATCCGATCAAGCCAGAATGGTGTATCGGATAGAGTATCCTCCAACTGATCGTGATATGAATTAACTGTAATGAACAGGTAAAATGTGCTATTGACCGGATGTATTTTTGACCTCTGCGTTGGAGAACAAGGAAAAGGAGAATTAAATGGACTTGCCAAAATTTCATGAAACATTCAATCCTATACTCGACATTTTGAGCGACGGAAAAACGATTCATCACAGGGAATTACTAAACCTCGTTTTTGATAAATACTATTCTAATCTTCCCAAAGAGCTGCTTGAAGAAAAAACAAAAAGTGGAGAGAAACTGATTTTCAATCGAATTGCCTGGGGCAAATCATATTTGAAGAAGGGCGGTTTTATCACATATCCAGAACGCGGATCTGTCCAGATTACTCAGAAGGGCAAAGATGCTGCCCGTAAGAAGTTGAATTTACCTGACATAGAGAACGAAACCAATTTCCTGCTATTTTACTCAGAAGAAAAATCGAAAACAGCCGACAAGAATGAAATCAAAAACTCTTCACCTCAAGATCTGATTGATTCTGGAATCTCAGCTATTGAGTCACAGATCAAGAATGAATTGTTGGATAAACTCAAGGATATCGATCCATACTATTTTGAGAAAGTTGTTCTTTTGCTCTTACCTGAATCCGTGACGTAGTTTTGAATGTATCTGTTGTGTTGGGGCAAAAATGGCATTTTGCTGCTAATGGCATCCCGATTCTGAAAAATAGGCTTCCCAGTTTGACCTGTACGCCTTGCTCTTTTACAATTGAACCGTT
>JBBQXT010000001.1:0-82034 GCA_038209415.1 Geobacterales bacterium | reverse complement strand
TTGGGATCGGCGTCACCGATCTCGTCCAGAAAGACGATCCCGCCCATGGTTTCTTCCAGGATCCCGCGCCGGTCGCTGTAGGCCCCGGTATAGGCGCCTTTCTTGTGCCCGAACAGCTCCGAATAGGTCAGTTCACCGGAATAGGCGGCGATATTGCACTTCTTGACCGGCAGTTCCCCGCCCGGATTGATATCCCGGCGGTAGAATCCGTTGAGCGTGTTGTACAGGTTGTTGAAGAAGAACTCCTTGCCCGAGCCGGTCTGTCCGGTGACAAGGATCGAGGGCAAGCCGATGGTGGCTTCCTGGAGGATGTTGCGGGCCCAGTAGACAATCCGGTTGAAGAGCGGCGGCGAAACGGTGTTGATAAAATCGACCACCTCCTGGGATTTGAGGCTGTTGCCGATGATGTTGCCCAGACGGTAGGAGGATACGTGGGGGTCCTTGTAGGCCACGTCGGTCGTCAGGCGGTTGACCTCGCCCTGCAGGCGCTCGATGCGCTGCAGGTCGGAGATATGCCGGGCCGTCAGGCTGCCGATGATCTGCAGGATCCGGCGATGCTCCTCGCGGAAGTAGTCGTGACTCAGGGAGTTGAGGCAGATCACGGCAAAGACCTCATCGTCACAGATCACCGGCACGGCGATCTCGCTCTTGAGCAGGTCGCTCATGGAACGGTGGAACCCGCCCGATTGCTGCTCCTCCTCGACCCGGGCGATGATCTTGGGCTGCTTGGTGGCCGCCACGTAGCCGGTCAGGCTGCGCTCCTCCGGGGCAAGCTCTTCGGCCCCCACCGGGAAGGGCGGGATATATTTCTTCAGCCACTCCTTGTTCTTGGCGCCGATAATGGTGCCCTGTTCATCCTCCACCACCAGCCATTTTGCTCCGTCGCGCTCGGTTACGACGGCGATGCTGCCGGTATCGGCCCCAATCAGCTCCGTGGCTTTGGAAAGCACCTTGGTCAGAAACGGTTGCAGGCTTTCGGTGCTCTCGTTCAAAAGCTCGCTGATCTCGGATAGTACACGGATCTCCAGGTGATCGCCCCCCACCTCGCCGATGACCCGCTCTACCATTTCGGCATGGGTCTGGAGCAGTCCCATCTCGAAATCGCTGAAGCGGTACAGCTCCCGGGAAAAATAATTGACCAGACAGATAATCCGGCGGGTGACCGGGTTGAAGCGTGGCACGACATACAGGGAGCGCAGGGCCATGGATTCGGTCAGGGCTTGCTTTTGCAGGCTGTGTTTGGTCAGGTCGGCGATATACAGCGGCTTGAGCAGGCGCTCATCGACAATGACCGCCTGGTCGTTGATATAGCGGGAGATCAGCGAGCTGCCCTTTTTCAGGCCGATGGCGCCCTGCTGATCGTAGAGGGTCTTGAGGCCTTCGTCTTCAGAGTAACTGGCCAGAACCTGCAGCTCACTCGCGGCGAAATCCCCGGTCTGTGCAGGTACGAGCACCGCTGCCAGGGAGAGTTTTTCGATCAGCCGGACCGCTGACCGGACCATCATGCCGGCCGCCTCGCGGGCCTTGAGTTCCTCCAGGCGGCGGGCCAGCTGCACCTGCTGGTGATAGATGCGCGCCTGATCGAGTCGATCGGCTACGAAGCCGGTAAAATCGGCCAGCAGGGATTTTTCCGTCGCCTTCAGCACCTCGCCGGGATGATCCTGATCGATGCAGATGACCCCGATGGATTTGCCCAGACTGACCACCGGCATGATATAGCTGGCGCGAAAACCGAAACGCTGGGCGAAGAGCCGGTCGGGCGCGTCCGGCCGGGCGGCGGCGACCCGGAAGTTGGCCGGGTACTGGCTGACAAACACACTGGAGACAACGGTTGCGGTGGAGATGATCGGGAAGCTGTGCGTGCGGATCTCTTCGGCCCGCTCTCCGGTGACATGGACACAGGAGAGTACTCCGCGGGTCAGGTCTTCCAGGTAGATGCGCACCCGGTCGCTGCCGGAGAGCAGCCGGGCACCCTCGGCCAGGGCGTAGAGCAGTTCTCCCTGGTTCTCTTTGCCGTAGGCGCCGATCTTGGCGCGCAGGTCGGTGATGCGGGAATCGGTTGGCATAATGAGCACCTGTGTAGTTTTTTTACACAGAAGTGTAGCGCGTGGCGGGGAGGGTGTCAATGGGGCGGTTGAATGGGGCGGTTGAAAGTTGATAGTTGATGGTTGAAGGTGAAGATTGAGGCACTCTCAACTTTTCAACTTTCAACTCTTAAACCTTATATCAAACCCTTGCGGATCTGGTACAGGTCTTCCATGTCCAGGTCGTTCTTCTCGTAGTATTCCCGCTCCAGCTCCTCGACATAGAAACGGTCCAGCCCCGAGTTTTCCAGAAAATCCTCGCGCAGGCTGATATTTCGCTCGGCCACGATAGTTGGCAGCAGGGAATGCAGGTACATGGCCTCTTTCTTGATGGTGAAGATGGTTTCGTTGAAGAGATGGACCGGGATGTCCTTCTTGATGCGTTTCTTGGTCTTGAGCTCTTCGCTGACCTCGCGTCGCAGTGCTTCCTGGTCGGCCTTGGTGTTGAACTTGGAATAGAAATTGCGGATCCGGTCCCGCACGTGCTCCAGCAAAATGATGGAAATGCGCTCCTCCAGGTCGATCTCAAACAGCTGCTCGGTCAGTCGCTCTATGGAGCCGGTATTGTTTTCGATAGCGACCAGACCATCCAGCAGCGTCTTGACCTTGCGGCGTCCGAAACGTCCCAGGTAGGCGTTCTCGAACAGCTCCCGGATGAAAAGCTCTATAAAACCGCCCTCCCTCAGATTTTCAAAGGCGGCCCGGTGTTCCAGCAGACCGTTCAGCATCTCCTCGGTGACCTTGACGTTCTCCATGAAGGCCAGCTGGCTGACCAGGTTGGAGACGCTGTCGTAACGGTCAAGATAGGTAATCACATAGGAAAAACCATCCAGAAGCGACGGGTCGGCGCCGTCGCGGATCTTCTCGTCGCAGACCTTGCTGGCGTCCAGCATGAGCTGGTCGAAGGAGTGGTCGCGGTTCTCCATGGCCTTTTTTTTGGCGATGATCAGGGCCAGCATGTCATCGCGGTCGATCAGGCTCTCAATGTCTTTCTCACGCAGGAAGATCCCCTCCATGACTTCGCGGGTGGCGGCAATATAATCCTGCTCCACCTGACAGACCAGGTTGCTGTCCTTTTTGAGCATCTCGTCCAGGGTGTAGAAGAGTGCGCCCGGGATCTTGTTGCGCACTGAAAGGGTCTTCAGGCGGGTCAGGCGGGCATTGTCCACATGGTTGATCTCACCCTTGGCGTTACAGCCCAAAAGGATGTTGCGGTACTCATCCACGATGCGCTTATTGGCCGGATGACGGTACATGACATCAATCCGCATGCGTTCCTGCTGGTAGCGATCGATCTGATAGCGTGCGGCCAGGTTTGTCAGCAGGGTAAAGTCCTCATCACTGATCTTCTTGTTGCGGAAATACATCTGGCGGAACAGGTCGCGGTATTCCCGGTGACAACGGTTGATCAGCTTGATGACGAAGAACTGGGCCTCTTCGTCCTTGAGCAGCGGGAATAGCTGGGAGATCAGCACATCATCCCGTTCCTCGCCAACCGCCAGGGAACGCTTGATGACCTTGCCGAGGCTCTTGACCAGCTCTTCCTGCTGGTTTTTGAGTTTGCGAGAAAGCAGCGGGGAGTGGACGAAGAAGAAGTAGTTGCAGACCGCGTTGCCCTCGAAAAAGATGTTTTCATAGCTTTCGTGGCCGGCGGTGCGGTCACTGAAGCGAACCGAGCCGGTCGTCTCATCGGCGCGGGCGCCGTACATGACCAAGCGGTTGATGATTTCCGGTTTTACCAGGTCTGACGACGGCTGATCCACGCCGAACATGTACTCGCAGAAATAGCCGCCATTGCCCTGGTAGGAGATCCCCTCCGGCGAGATGATAAAATCGTTGCCGGGGGAAAAGATGCGCAGTTGATCCTCCTCCTGGACGATGTTGAAGAAATAGCGCTGGTAGGCCTCGGTTCCCACCACCATGGCAAAGTATTCAATCCGGTCGCCGGTCTGCCCATGGAGCCTGATGTCTTTATGCATTACTTCCCCCTGCCATGCTTCGGGCGGTGTGGATATCAAAGGTCATCCCGTCCCAGGCGAACTCGCAGCCCGGCGGCAATCCGACGCCCTCGGCAAAGAGTACTTCGTGAGTGAGATGGGTAAGTACGGTGCGCGCCGGTTTCAGCGGCTGTGTCGCGGCAATGGCCGCCTCGATGTCAAAGTGGAACGGGTGCGGGGTCCAGCGCAGCCCGTCAACCACCAGCACATCCAACCCTTTCAACAGTGCCAGCGATGGCTCCGGGATGCTGCTGCAATCGGTCAGGTAGGCGAAATTGCCGATGCGGTACCCCAGCGACTGCGTCCTGCCATGCAGGAGAGGAACCGGGATGACCGTCAGCCCGAACAGCTCAAACGCACCGTCGACCTCGGTCGGCTGCAACAGTGGCGTATAGCCCGAACTGTCATGTTCATGAAAGATATAACTGAATCCGGCTTCGAGCGTGTCGAGGGTGGCCTGGGACCCGAAACAGGGGATAATCTCCCTATGCAGAAAGTGAAAGCCGCGCAGGTCATCCATGCCGTTGACATGGTCGGCGTGGGAGTGGGTGAAGAGCACCGCATCGACCCGCTGGATGCCTTCCCGCAAAGCCTGGAAACGCAGATCCGGCGCGGTGTCAATCAGGATGTTACGTCCGTCGTGGCGCATCAGAAGGGAAGCCCGTGTCCGCTTGTCCTTCGGGTCATCCGAAGAGCAGACCCGGCAGCTGCATCCAACCATCGGCACACCGGTGGATGTCCCGCTTCCCAAAATTGTAACCTTCATGTCTCGCCTTTCCTGCAACCTGCACAGTAATACCAGAATCGGCGAGGTCAGGCAAGGCGGTTTTCCCGCATGCCCGGCCGGCTCTACCCCCGCACCATATCAACCAGCAGGGCGATGTTCAGGGCGATGACGACCAGCCCCGTGATCCAGAGTACGGTGGCGCCGTAGGGGCGGTTGGCATAGCTCCCCATGACCTTTTTGGAGGAGGTCAGCAGAATCAGCGGAATGATGGTGAAAGGGAGCTGCAGGGAGAGGGCGATCTGGCTCCAGAGGATGCCCTTGAAAGGGTCCGAGAGCAGCATGATGGCCGCCAGGGCGCCGATCAGGGTGATCAGCAGGCCGGTGCGGGAATGGGGATCGTTGATGTCGAACGGTTCGATGAAGATGCCGGCAAAGACGCTGCCGCCGGCCATGGCAGCGGTGATGGAGGATGACAGACCGGCGAAGAGCAGCCCGAGGGCGAAGACGATTACCGAGAGTTTACCGAAGATCGGCTGCAGGGTGAGCGAGACCTGAGGCAGCTCCGTGATGGTGATGCCCTTGGCATGGAATACGGCGGCGGCCATGATGATCATGGCGCTATTGATGGCCCAGCCGGCACCCATGCCGGTCAGGGTATCGACAAACTCGTACTTGAGCTGTTTCTGGATCACATCCTCACCCTGCTGGTTCCACTGGCGACTCTGGATGACCTCGGAATGCAGAAAGATGTTGTGCGGCATGACCACCGCGCCAAGGACGCCCATGATCACCGGCAGGGCACCCAGCGGGAAGGTCGGTTTCACCCAGCCGGTAAAGGTCTGGACCCAGGAGACATCCGCCAGCCAGAGCTCGAAGACAAAGGCCAGGCCGATCAGGGAGACGAAACCGATGATCCACTTCTCCAGGCGCTGGTAGTTCTTGGAAAAGAGCATCCAGATCGAAAAGGCCGCCGACAGCAGGGCGCCGACCACCAGCGGCAGTCCGGTCAGCATGTTCAGGCCGATGGCCGCCCCCAGCAGTTCGGCCAGGGCAGTGGAGATGCAGGCGAGCATGGCGCTGCCCAGCATGAGGATGCGCAGCCAGGGTTTGAAGAACGTGGAGGCCGCCTCGGACAGGCACAGGCCGGTGACGATCCCCAGGTGGGCGGCATTGTGCTGCACAATGATCAGGATGACCGTCGAGAGGGTCACGACCCACAGCAATTTATAGCCGAACTGGGAACCGGCCGCCACATTGGTAACCCAGTTGCCGGGATCAATAAAACCGACCGTGACGAAGAAGCCCGGGCCGATATAGCGGAAGAGTTCCAGCGATGCCAGGCGCGAGGCCTGACGACCTATGTGGGAGAGCCATTTCATGATGGAAATATTGTACCCGCAAAACGGTATGTTGTCGAATTGTCTTGATAGGCAGGAAGAGTAAAACGCCCGTATTAGGAGGAAGCCAAGGGGACGTTGCTTGCTAATTAGCTAAAAGCGTCTTTACCTTAATATTAGCAAGATAGCAAGCAACGTCCCCCCAGTCTGATCCAGTCCGATGTAGTAAATTGCATCCATGGAAGCCTCCTGGTGGTAGTTTGATTTCGGACGGCTATGCCGGTCCGACAGCTTGCATTAACACAAGCTGTCTATATCACAGGAGGTTTCCACCTCAACTCCTACTTATACATTCAAACACTCCCCAGCTTTTTTGCCCCTGCGCGTAATCCAATGCCGAAAAATACGGGGAGTGTCCCTAATTTCTCGGAGGTTGACATTATTCTGCTGTACGAATACAGTACATAAAAACCAAATGTTCGGTTTTTATGGAGAATGGCTATGCCGACCAAGGGCGAAAACACACGAGAAAAAATACTGGAAGCTGCGCGGATGCTCTTCAACACCAAGGGGTTCAGCGCTACAACGATCAGTGACCTTGTTGGTGCAACGGGGATGCAGAAAGGATGCCTTTATTTTCATTTTGACGGAAAGGATGAAATTGCTCGGGAGGTTCTGAACGCAGCGTCGATCGAGTTTGTGGAGTTTCTTGACACTGCGCTTGAAGGGAGTAATTCGGGAGCAGCACTTGACAATTTTTTCCGCTGTTCGTTGGACAAACACCTGGCGACCGGTTTTGTCGGGGGATGCATCTTTGGCAATACCGCACTGGAAACCAGTGATACAAACATGGAGTTTGCCAGAGCTATCGATAACGTTTTTGACCAATGGATTGGTAGAATTGCAGCAACGGTGCGAGGTGCGCAGGAAAAAGGTCAGATCAGAACCGACATTAGTTCCGAAACATTAGCTCAGCATATTATTGCCACGGTCGAAGGTGGTATAATGATGTCGCGCCTCAAAAAGGACGAACGCCCTCTGCGGGAGTGTCTCAATACTTTGCGCATTACCCTTGAGTTAAGGATTTCGCCAGAAACGTAAACGCAGCACAACCATAAACAGAGGAGGGTAAACAGATGGCAAGGATACGTACTGTCGAAGCAACTGCAGTTCAGTCTGAAATAAAGGAAATTTTCTCCGAAATTGAAGGAGCCTTCGGTAAGGTGCCGAATCTTTTTAAGACCTATGCTCACCATCTTCCACTGCTTCGGGCCAACTGGAACAAGGTTAAGGCAGTCATGGGGGAAGGGAGTCTAAGCCAGAAGACCAAACAGACCATTGCCGTGCTTGTCTCCCGAGACAATAGCTGCGCGTATTGTGTGGCTGCACACACGGGGGCATTACGTTCCCTGGGCATATCCGCCGACGAGATCAAGGCAATTGAAGATGATCTGGAAAAAACCGATTTCAGCGGCAAAGAGAAGGCACTCGTTGCATTTGCCCGCAAAGCTAATTCCTCACCGATCAGAATTTCCGACGAGGAATTTGCAGCAGTACGTCATGCAGGAGCAACCGATGCCGAGATTATCGAGGCACTTGGCGTCATGGAGCTCTTTACTGCCTTCAACAAGTTCCTTGATTCTCTTCAGGTGGAAGTGGATTTCTAAGCCCTCTACCGTCTCAGGGATCTCGACGCACTCTGGATTGTCGGGAAAAAGTGAAAAATCAAATTTACCAACATGTGTCCGTAGAAAGGATGACCCAAAATGAATTTTCTTGATATCGAGAAGGATTTTGTACGGCAGAAGGTCCTGCCTGACTTTGAATGGACCGGGTTTGAGCTGGCGACCGAACCGAATCCGATCACTAAGCCGGTGAAGGAATGCAAAGTGGCGTTGGTCGTCACGGCTGGGGCGTACGTGCGTGAGAGCCAGGAACGATTCGATGTTAAAAACCCCCTCGGCGACGACAGCTTTCGCATCATCCCAAGCGACACACCGCATGAAGAGATCGCCCTCGCTCACCCTGGGTACGATACGAAGCGGGCCATGCGGGATATGGGCACGGTCTTTCCTTACCTGTTGCTTAACAAGCTCAGAATAGATGGTGTAATTGGTGAAGTGGCCCCACGACACTTCTCCTTCATGGGATATGTACCTCGCCCTGAGCGGCTGCTGTGGAACAAAGCGCCTCAGGTAGCGAGGATGCTCCGAGACGATGGGGTTGACCTGGCAATCCTGGTCCCGTCGTGACCAATCTGTTCCCAGTCCGTGGGACTGGTTCAGCGCGTACTTGATCTTTTCGGTATCCCAACGGTGTCCTTATCCTTGGTAAAAGAGATGACAGAGTTGGTCAAGCCTTCAAAGGCTTTATACATTCAACACCCATTTGGACTGACTTTGGGTGATGTAGACGATGTTGCCACCCATGAAGCAGTGCTGCGTGATTGTTTACACTTCGCCACTGAGCCCTTGCCGGCCGGGTCGATTGTCGATTTGCCGTACCAATGGAAGGATGACCTGCGTGAGCGGCAACTTCGGAAGGAAGCCCATTAGCCAGGCCACCCGCTCCCTGACCATGCGGGCCCGATCTATAGGTGTAAGGCAATTCGCTAAAAAAGAAAAAGCCCCTGATTTCTCGGGGGCTTTAGGACTGCATTGGATTCTGTCAAATTGTTAAAATGGCGGAGAGAGAGGGATTCGAACCCTCGGTACGCGTTAACGTACACACGCTTTCCAGGCGTGCTCCTTCAACCGCTCGGACACCTCTCCGCAAAGTGAACGATGAATATAATTCAAGCGGAAGGGTTTGTCCAGCGTTTCATACTATGTTTTGAAAAGTGTGCGGGTTAATGGTACAGTCCGGTGCAGGAGCGCGAACCATGAAGATCGGAATCATCACGGCCATGCCCGAAGAAACACGGTCGGTTGTCCTGGCGCTTGGTGATACAAAAAAATTGCTGATCGGCGGACGGTGTCTGCGCCAAGGTTATGTGGCTGAGCACGAAATCATCATCGTCGAAGCGGGCATGGGGTTCAAAAACGCTACCGCAGCGGTGGAAAAACTGGTTCAGGAAGCTCATTTGGACCTGCTTGTTTCAGCCGGTTTTTGCGGCGGGATTTCAGCTGAACTGCGGGTGGGTGATGTGGTGGTGGCGACCGCTTTGACAATCGTTTCCGCAACAGAGCTGGAGGACGTGCCGGTGGAGATGGCCGAGGCCTGCCGCAAGCTGGTCGGCGAGCGGCTCTTCGGCGGGCTCTTCGTCAGCACGTCCGCCATCATGCAGAAGGCGCAGCTGGCGGCGCTGCTGCCGTCCGGGTCGCCCTGTCCGGTGGTGGAGATGGAGAGTGCCGCCATTGCACGCGTTGCCAAGGCGAACGGCATACCCTTCGCCGGTATCCGCAGCGTCAGCGATCCCTTTGATGAGGAACTGAGTTTTTCGCTGGATGAGTTCTGCGATGACCGCATGCGCATCCGCATCCCCAAGGTTCTGCTTACCATCGTCAGAAAGCCCCGCATCATCCCCCAACTGCTACGGCTGGCCCGCAACAGCCGCCTCGCCGCCGACAGCCTCTCCCGTGCCATGAAGGAATTCCTGGCCGCGCTTTAAGCAACTCCGTCAGCGCTGAATCTTTGCGTTGCTCCCCGCCGGTGACCAGGGATAATCCCTGAGATGCTCCCCCAGCTCATCCTTCGAATAGTGGTTCACCCTGCGCAGCGCCAGTATGACCACCATCAGGGTCGGCAGCGAGTACATCAGGATGCCGGTCAGCGCCATGAACTGCTCGCCGATCCAGAAGGTAATCCCCAAGTTGAAGAGCAGTACCGACAGATACAGTACCGGCCCCAAGAGCGACCGGAAGGGGAGGTTGCAGACGCCCTTCGGCGCATCTTCCCGGCGTCGGGCATCGATCAGTTGAAAGGCCCCCACCAGGAAAAAGCTGATCAGCAGCCAGCCCCAGTAGTTGGAGAGCGGCACCCCAAAGTGGCAGCCCTGCTCGCGGTAGCCATAGATCTGCCCTAGGAACCAGCGCCGCCCTTGCAGCGCCACCGGATCGATGACAATGTCCAGGAAGGTCTGCAGGAAGGCCCCCAGAATCAGCGCAGAAACGGAACGGCGGATGCGGCGCGTCTCCAGCGTTGCCACATTCCAGCGCCAGGCCTTGAGCGGCGACAGGATCAGGAGCGCCGTGGTGTAACTGCAGTAGGCCAGGAAAACGTAGGAGAGCGAGTCGAAGAAAGGCACCCCGGCCACCCACAGTTCCCGGTTTTTGGTGGTCTCAATGTAGTAGTACCAGCCGTAGGGAAAGCCGGTGTTGATCGAGAGCCACTCCGAGGAAAAGGCGATCAGGTAGCCGGAAACCGTAAAGGTCAGCGTCCGCCGCCAACCGACATGGGGAACGCAAGCCAGCAGGAACGCGGCGAAGAAGGCGAACACATAGGGACGCATGGTGAAGGTGCCGATAAGGATGTCCATGAATACAAACCTTTTGAGAGAGAATTGCTTTTCGGATTAGAATCAATCTATTGCTGTTAACGGTTCCTCCCCCTTGAAGAGGCGTGGGAATCTTATGGCGGGAGATCGGTATTCCTTGGGGAAATACCTATCCCACGTCAGGGGCGCCGGTATCCGATTGCCCGCTTTTCAATTCTGCCCGGGCGATCTCGGCCAAGCGCCCGTATTTGGCGCGGATCAGGTCCAATTCCTTTTCTTCCAGTTCCTCCAGATTCAAAAGCGCATTATGCGCCCCTTCCGTGACGCGGATCAACTCGTCCAGTTTTACTTGGACCGCTTCCGAATCGCGGTTCTGGGTGTTCTGGATAAGAAAAACCATCAGAAAGGTCACAATGGTCGTGCCCGTGTTGATTACCAGCTGCCACGTATCACTAAATCCGAACAAGGGACCAGTGATAATCCAGACCAGAATGACTCCGGCCGCTACAACGAAAGCCGCCGGCTTTCCGGTAGCCCGTGCCGTTGACTTTGCGAAAATGGTAAACCACGAGGCTGATTTAGTGGATTGCATTGCTAGCTCCTTTTGTGTGGGACCACGTCACTATTATCTGAAAACCCAATAGAACTCCGCCGTATTGTCATAAAAAACCGCCAAGGCGGCCTCATCGCCCAATGTCTCCACCACCAGCAGGAAATCCTTATCGCGGTAGGGGCGCGCTGCCCGGGTGGATGGCAGGTCCGTGCCGAACATCAGGCAGGCCGGATTAGCCGCGTACAGCTCCCGCCACGCAGGTTGTAATGCGCTGTCTGTGACAGGTAGTCGCTGCAGGTCAGGTCATTCGGCGGGTAACCGTTGTTTGGGAACAGCGGAAAGCTGAGGTCAAATGGCTGTCGAAGAGCGGGAAGCCTTTGAACCGTGATGTTTCAGATATATGCAACGGTTTCTCCTGCCGCAAGGGGTTGCCCCTTGACCCGGCGCAGGTACTCACCGATCAGCGGAAGATCAGCTTCGGCCCAGTCGAGGGTGTGCAGCTTCTCCGGCGCCAGCCAGACCATGGCGGCGTGTTCATGCAGGGTGATCTCACCCGATTCGATGCTGCAGGCAAATGGATACAGGGTAACGGTGAAGCTCGGGTAGTGGTGGGTATACAGAGGCAGCTCCCACCCGACCCGGATCTGAATGTCCAGCTCCTCGACCAGTTCCCGTTTCAGGCACTGGGCAGGGGTTTCCCCCGCTTCCAGCTTGCCGCCGGGGAATTCCCATTTCAGCGGCAGGTTCATGTTTGCGCTGCGCTGGGCGGCCAGTACGAGGCCGTCCTGCCGGATGATGGCGCAGGCAACATGGACGTGGGGTGCGGGATGGTTTGTTGTACTCATCGGGTTTCTCCATCAGGGGATTGAAGGATGCATTATACCGATCAGGCAGACATTGGCAATCGATATTGTCTTTTTGGGCGGTTGCCGCTATTGTGGTGCATACAGCTACGTTTAGTAAGCTAGAAGTTATTTATCTGCGCATTTCTAGTATAAATACTTCGTTAACGCACTTATCCTGTGCATCCGGGTTGTGGAGGAACAGCATGGTTTCATTTGAAGAGGCCCGTACGATCATCCTAGATAGCGTTCAGCCGGTCGGCACGGAACAGATCCATCTTCTGGAAGCGATTGGACGGGTTCTGGCGGCGGATGTGACGGCCCCCTGGGATCTGCCGCTGTGGGACAATTCGGCCATGGACGGCTATGCCGTGCGGTCGGAGGATTGTGGGAACATCCCTTGCCGGTTGCGTGTGGCCGGCTTTCTGCCGGCCGGTGCCCGAGCCGATGACGTGACGGTCGAACCCGGCTGCGCTGTGCGGATCATGACCGGTGCGCCGACCCCGGCCGGCTGCGATGCGGTGGTGCCGGTGGAGGAGACCGATGACGGCCGGCAGGAGGTAACGCTGCTTGAGCCGGTCAAAATGGGGCAGCATATCCGTTTCCGGGGCGAAGATGTGGCCGTTGGTGTGACCTTCGTCCGTGCCAAAACGATCATCCGTCCGCCGGAGGTCAACATGTTGGCCGGGTTCGGCCTGGCGTTGGTGCCGGTCTACCGTCGTCCGATTGTGGCGATACTTTCCACCGGTGACGAACTGGTGGAGTTGGGCCGGACACCCGGGCCGGGCGAGATCATCAACAGCAACACCCTCTCGCTGGCGGCCGCGGTGACGGAGTGCGGCTGCATCCCGCGCATTATCGGCATTGCCCGCGATAACAGCGAGAGCCATATCGCCAAGATGAAGGACGGCTTGCGGGCCGATGTGCTGGTCACCTCGGCCGGCGTCTCGGCTGGCGACTGCGACCTGGTGCGGGACATACTGGCGGAGTTGGGTGCCAGACAGCTGTTCTGGAAGGTGGGCATCAAGCCGGGCGGACCGACCGCCTATGCCCTGCACGGCACGACGCCGGTCTTCTCCCTGCCGGGCAATCCGGTTTCGACCATGATCACCTTCGAGGAGTTCGTCCGTCCCGCGCTGCTTCGCATGCAGGGGCATCAGCGGGTAGTGCGGCCGCTTTTCAAGGCCATTCTGCGCGAAGGGATGAAAAAGAAAGCGGGCAAGGTGCAGATCGTGCGGTTGCGGCTGGAGCGGGAGGCCGGCCGCTGGTATGCCACCTCGTCCGGCAATCAGCAGACCGCCATCCTGAAGACCATGGTCGATGCGCAAGCCATCGCCGTACTGCCGGCCGGGAGCACGGATTTCGCCGTTGGCGCGGAGGTGGATGTGCATTTCTACGGGAACTATATCGAGCTGGTGGAGGCGCCGCAATGAACGATTACCTTGGAGCACATATGTCCATCTCCGGCGGCCTGCACCTGGCCATTGACCGGGCCGTGGCCGCCGGGTGCGGCGTACTGCAAATCTTTACCCGCAACTCCAACCAGTGGCGGGGCAAGCCGGTCAGCGAGGCCGATACGGCCCTGTTCCGTGAGAAATTCTCCGCCTCCGGCCTGCATGAAGTCGTCTCCCACGACATCTACCTGATCAACCTGGCCGGCCCGCCGGGTGATACCCGCGACAAGAGCCTGGCCGCCTTCCGTGATGAGCTGGAGACCTGTGCCCGACTCGGCATCCAGAAGGTGGTCATGCACCCCGGTTCACACCTGACGGACACGCCCGCGGTCGGCCTGGGGCGGGTGGTCGAGGCCTTTGATCAGCTCTTTGGCGAGGTGCCGCAGTTCGAGGGACGGGTACTGATCGAAACGACCGCCGGGCAGGGCAGCAATCTGGGGCGGACCTTCGAGGAGCTGCAGACCATTATCAGCGGGTCGAAATTCCCGGACAAATTCGGGGTCTGCTTCGACACCTGCCATACCTTTGCCGCCGGTTACGACACTGCCACGGAGGAAGGCTACCGCGACACCATGGCGCAGTTCGACCGGGTCATCGGTATCGACCGGCTGCAGTGCTTCCATTTCAACGATTCCAAGAAGGGTCTCGGCTCACGCGTTGACCGCCACGAGCATATCGGCCAAGGGGCTTTGGGATTGAATCCATTCCGATTCATCCTCAATGATCCGCGCTTTGCGAAGGTCCCCAAGATCCTGGAGACCCCAAAAGGGGACCACGATGAGATGGACGGGGTCAATCTGGGGATACTGCGGGGGTTGGTGGGGTAGAAATCCCGTTATGAAAAAAAACCTCCGCGGTTTTTGAAACCTCGGAGGTTTGTCACTTCTAAACGTGCTCACAACGTGGAATCAGAACAGATCCAGATTCTCCAGCTTCTTGAAAGGCTGAGTGCCGAAGTCCTTACGTTCCTTCCTTGCCGCGGTTTCCTCTGCGGGTTTTTCTTCCTGCGGCGGCTCGCTGGTCTCATCGCACACCCGCTCCACCTCCTGCTCTCCATCCATGCCGTTGCATTTGAAGAAATAGCGGTCGTACAGACGGTGATAGGCCGTCCAGCGCGACGTGCTGGCATTCTCCTTGGCAATATGGGCCTGGATGCCGTTGATCTTGGAGTCCATGTCGTCCAGGTAGTTGAGAATGGTGGCCTCGACGGTCTTGGGGCGCTTGGGCGAGCCGTATTCATACAGGCCGTGATGGGACAGCAGCATGTGTTTGAGCAGCATGGCCAATTCACGGGGAAAACCTTCGATCTCCCTGATCCGGTCGCTGACCATCTCGACACCGATGCTGATGTGCCCGATCAGCTTGCCCTCGTCGGTATAGTCGAAGGCCCGTTCATAACTCATCTCGTGGATCTTGCCCACATCGTGCAGCAGTGCCCCGACGATCAGCAGGTCCTCGTTGATATTGTTGTACATCGGGACGATGGCTTTGGCCAGTCTGACCAGCGCCAGGGAATGCTCCAGCAGTCCGCCCAGGTAGACGTGGTGCATCCCCTTGGCGGCTGGTGCCATGCAGTACTGGTCCATGAATGCCGCATCCCCTGAGAACGATTCCATCAGTCGGCGCAGGAAGGGGTTGCCCAGCCCGCCAATGATCTCCAGCAGCTCCCGGCGCATCTCGTCGCTGTCGCGGGGCGATTCAGGCAGGAAATCGGCCAGGTTGACCTGTCCTTCGGAGATTTTGGTGATCTCGGCCACCACGATCTGCATCTTGTTCATATAGACCGAGGCCTTGCCGCGCACCTGGACGAAGTGGTCCTTGTCGAACTGCTTGTCCAGCAGGTCCACATTGTCCCAGACCTTGGCCTCGATCTCGCCGCTCTTGTCCATAAAACGCAGGTTCATATAGGGTTTGCCGTTCTTGGCCATAGCCATGATCTTGTCCTTGACCAGAAAAACGGCATTGACCGACTCGCGATCCTTGATTTCCGCTACGAATTGCTTTGGCATGTCATGCTCCTTTACTGCGCTGTTAATTTCCCGGCGATCATATCAGCTATCTTTACCCCGTCCACCGCCGAGCTCATGATGCCGCCGGCGTAACCGGCGCCTTCTCCAGCCGGGTACAGTCCTTTCAGCCCGATGGATTCGAACTGTTCATTGCGTAACACCCGCAGCGGGGCCGAGGTGCGTGATTCGATGCCGATCAGGGTCGCTTCGGCACTGACAAATCCGCGCATTGTGCGCCCGAATTCAGGGATGCCTTCACGCAGGGTCTGGATGATGAAGGCCGGCAGGACCGGGTCCATTTCTGTTTCGACAATACCGGGGCGATAGCTGCTGGAGGCCGTCCCTTTGCCGGGTTGCCGCAGGAATGCAAGCATGTTCTGGGCCGGGGCGCGGTAGTCGCTGCCGCCGGCCAGGAAGGCCTGCTGTTCCCAGCGGCGCTGGAAACGGACGCCCGACAGGGGATCGTCACCGCCGAAATCAGCCGTGGTTACGTTGACTACCAGGGCGCTGTTGGCAAAAGGGGAATTGCGCCTTTGACCGCTCATGCCGTTGGTGACTACCCCGCCCGCTTCCGAGGTACCGCCGATGACGATGCCGCCGGGGCACATGCAGAAGGAATAGGCACTGCGGCCGCTGGCGGTGTTGTTAAAGGTGACGGCGTAGTCAGCTGCCGGCAGGTTTGGATGCCGGGCGCCGCCATACTGGATCCGGTCGATCAGTTCCTGGGGATGCTCCACCCGCAGCCCCATGGCGAAGGGCTTGCGCTCCAGCGCTATGCCTTTCTGTGCCAGCATCTCATAGGTGTCGCGCGCACTGTGGCCGACCGCCAGGATCAGCCGGTCGCAGGGGAGTTCCTGATCGTCGTTGACGATAACCGAGGAAACGGCCCCGCCCTGCACAACGATGTCGCTCAGGCGACAACCGAAACGGATGCTGAATCCGCGCTCCAGAAGGTGGTTCCTGATGGCGCTGACCACCAGCCGCAGACGGTCGGTTCCAATGTGTGGTTTGGCCAGGTAGCGGATTTCCGGCGGCGCCCCGAATACCGCCAGCCGTTCCAGTATCCAGGGCACCAGGGGATCTTTGGAGCGGCAGGTCAGCTTGCCGTCGGAGAAGGTCCCGGCCCCCCCTTCGCCGAACTGGACGTTGCTCTCCGGGTCTAGCAGCCCGTTCCGCCAGAACTGCTGCACATCCAGAGCACGCTGCTCCACCGGCTGTCCCCGCTCGATAATCGTGGCCGTCAGCCCGTATTCCGCCAGACGCAAGGCGGTAAACAGTCCGGCAGGTCCGCTGCCGGCAATGACAATCCGCTGACCGGAGCGGAGCGGAGAAAATATTACCGGCGGTTGTTCCGCCTGCCATTCCAACCCTGGGATCTGATTGATCCGGGAAAGAAGAGGATCTCTTTCCAAAGTCGTGAACGAGACGGTGTAAATCAGCTTGATGCGGGGTTTGCGGCGGGCGTCGACACCTTTGCGGACAATGTGAAATTCGGAGAGCACCGCCGCCGGAAGCCCGATCAGAGAGGCCACCAATGGCAACAGACTTTCCTCTCCGATCTGCGGAGAAACGGCTAGATTACGGTAAATGAACGGCATGGATGATGATCAGTTCTGCTGGTATCTATTTCGGGCCAGAAGCTGTTCGATGATGATGACGATATCCGTGGGCTTGGTGGACTTGGGGATATGAACTTTGGCCCCCATTTCAGGAACGTCATGTTCATGCGGGGACTCCTGAAACATGGAGGTGAGCAGCGCGATGATCGGAGGTTTGTCGCCGGCCAGCCGGCTGATCTCTATGCAGGTGCTGACGCCGCCCATGCGAGGCATGACCAGATCGCAGATGACCGCATCGGGAGCCTTCTCCAGGAAGGCCTTGACGCCTTCGATGCCGTCATGCGCGGTAAACACGCTGAAACCGTTCTCGATAAAGGCATCGCTGAGCACTTTCAGAAAAAACGGGTCATCGTCTATGATCAGAACTTTACCAGGTGAAGTATGCATAATCTTTCTCATGAGCAGGATTGAGGGGAAATAATACACTAAGCCGGATCGAAAAGGAAAGGGGAATACGCTTTAAGCATATACAGGAAAATCAAGGCGGAAAACGGTTCCTTCCGGGGAGGTTTTCTCGACGGAGATGTTTCCTTCATAGATGCGGACGATGCGCTGGACTACCGGCAGACCCATACCGGTACTGCGCGCCTTGGTGCTGAAAAACGGGTCGAAGATGCGGGGCAGTGTTTCGGCTGGTATCCCGCCGCCGCTGTCGCCGACCCTGATCACTACCCGCCCGTTTTCTTCACAGGTCCGGAGGTCAAGGTGACCGCCGGTGTGCATTTCATCCAGCGCGTTCAGGAACAGGTTGGTGAAGATCTGTTCCAGTTCTGCCGCGTCGGCCTTGATGGTGCGCGGTGAATCACAGTAGGAGCGTGTTACCCTGATCTTGGCGGTTTCGATCTGTAGTGAAAAAACATCCAGGGCATCGTCAATGACCCGCTCTATGGAGATGTCATTCGTGATGGTTCGGGTACGGTGGGAGGCGTCCAGCAGTTTACGGATAATGGCATCAATCCGGTCAATTTCCTTGAGGATCTTCCCCTGGTAGTCCAGCTGCTCGGGATCGGTCGTGTTCTGACGCATAAGCTGGACGAAGAGCGAGATTGAGTTGAGCGGATTGCGGATTTCATGGGCCATACCGGCAGAGAGATACCCCAGGGCCGCCAGCTTTTCAGACTGAGCGATCTCGGACTGGACTTTCTGAAGCGCATCAGTTTTTTCACGAACCCGTTTCTGCAGATTCTGGTTCCAATTATTTATCTCCTGGAGCAGGCGCACCTGCTCCAGCTGGAGCGACTTGTTGTGGATCTCGATCTCGCGGATACGCAGGATGTTGTCAAGGCGTTCGCACAGATCACGGTTGTTGAAGGGCTTGAGTATATACTCCGAGGCGCCGCCTTTCATCAGTTCGACCGCGATCTCCTCGCTGCCTTTGCCCGTGAACATGACGACATACGTGTTCGGGAAGCGGGTACGAATCTCGCGCAGTGCGGTCAGGCCGTCCATCCCGGGCAACATGTAGTCAAGCAGAACCAGCTCCGGCATACGTTCGGCTATGATCTCCATGCCGATACCCGCCGAAGTCGCCGTGAATACCTGATAGCCGCGCTTGGAGAGAATAAGGCCGGTCAACTCAAGAATATGGATGTCATCATCGATGACGACAACAGTCGCCTTGCTGTTCTGTGGGATGCTTTCGTTCATGGCATGCTGCATCGCGGTGAATACATGCGGGGCGCTTACTTTGCGGCAGCGGGCATGCGGATAGTAAGAACGGGACAGGCCGCGCTGCGGACGACGCGTTCCGCGGTACTGCCGAAAATGAGATGATCGATCCCGGTGCGGCCATGGGTGCCAAGCACGATCAATGAGGCGCCGGTCTCTTCCGCTTTTCTGATGATTTCTTCATAGGGGATACCGGTGACAATGGCGGTCTTATATCTGGTAAAGTCCCCCAGTTTTGTTTGGCAGAACTTGACCATCATCTTTTCAGCACCCTCTTCAATCTCTTTTTCCAGTTGTTCGAATGAGATATGCGGGACATAGAAACCCCGCAGGTCAACCGGCTCGTTGATGACGTGCATGACGGTCAGTTCAGCCTGGAATTGCGTGGCCAGCGTCAGGGCGTACTCAAAGGCGAAGTCGGAACTTTCCGAGAAGTCGATGGCGGTCAGAATCTTTTCAAACGGCTTCATGGTGTATCTCCTTGGGTTTAACGTTTGATGTGTGCTTGAAAATTTTATTGATGATTTTGTTGAGTTCTTCCAGTTTAACCGGTTTGTTGATGTATTCAAAAGCGCCCAGGTTCATGGCCTCTATATAGGATTCCACCTCGCCATAGGCGGTGATCATGATCACGTTGCTGGCCGGGTGGCTGCGGTTCA
Organism: Geobacterales bacterium; assembly: GCA_038209415.1. Classification (GTDB taxonomy): domain Bacteria; phylum Desulfobacterota; class Desulfuromonadia; order Geobacterales; family Pseudopelobacteraceae; genus CAIPTY01. The sequence continues at coordinate 62,650 of JBBQXT010000001.1, read as the reverse complement.
ACTCCCTCAGAAAGGCCATGCCGTTCATCTCCGGCATGTTGATGTCGGTTATGATCAACTCCACCTCGTTGCCTCGCAGATAATTGAGTGCCTCGTGGCCGTTGCCGGCCGAAGCGACATCGTACCCTTCATGGGTCAAAATCTTGGAGAGGGCAATGCGCGCATTCTCTTCGTCGTCCACCACCAGTATGCGTTTCATCTTTTCTGCCACGGAGTGCTCCTGCTTTGACTGTAACTGGAAGTCTAGCACGGAGCGCAACACTGTCAAGCCGCGTAAGTTTTTTATGCATGTTTTTTAAACGGCCATCTCTGGCAAAGCCTGATGACGGAGAGGATCAAGGCCTGACTCCCTCGGAGTCGAGAAGGACGATGGCTGGTTTGCCCGACGGGCCGAATGGCTTCAGCGGCCTGCCGTTCAGCTCGGCTTCAACTCCGCCGGAATTGGACAGTTCAAGAGAAATGGTGCGGTCTGCCTTCCACTCGATACTGTCACCAACGACCAGGTCGTATGCCTGTGATGTGGAACCGTCAATGGTCACTGACAGGGTACCGCTTTGAGTGACTTTCAAACGGATGATGACGCCTCTGGAATTTTCAGTCGCAGCTTTCTGGGCTCCGGTTTTTGGCGCGGGCGGCGCATCGCCCCGAGAGTGTTCAACAGCGGCATCATCCACCTTTACAGGCGGCCGGGCCGGCCTGGCAGAGGAATGAATCTGCTGAACGACCGGTGCTGCTGCCGAGGGTGTGACGGATGCCGGCTGATTCTGGCGGACGGGAGGGGCGGGTGAGCGGTTGACGATGGCCGCGGTAACAAGGATCAGGACCAGGAGGACAGCCGGCATGGCCAGCTTCTGAAGCGGAAATTTCTTGCGCGGGGCCTTGTCAGTGGCGCCGGCGGTGCTGCTCCCGTTGCCGGAGGCATAGAGCTTGTCGTACAGCCGGATCATGTCATCGGGATTGAGGCCGAGATATGTGGCGTAGATCCGTAAAAAGCCCTTGAGATAGGCCAGGCTTGCAAATTGGCCGATCTGGTCTTCTTCAAGGGCGTTAAGATAGACAACTCCGACTTTTGTCGCTACTTCGGCCTCTTCCAGCGATAAACCGCGGTATTCACGACAACGCTTGAGTATGGCGCCCGGTGAGGCGGCTGAAGGATCAACCAGGTTTGTTTCGATCTCTGACAAGTGTGCCTCGATTACTTCAGAAGGTCCAGATAGTCAAGGGCAGAACGGCCGCGCTCCGTGTCAGGGATGATACGGACGGTCTCCTTGAAAGATGCCCGGGCGGCAGACACATTGTTGAGTTTGAGGTAGGCCAGGCCGAGGTAGTAGTGGGCATCGCCATAGTCACGGAAGATCTCCAGAGCTTTTTTGTACTCGACAATGGCCTGTTCGGTCCTGTCCATGGCAAACCAGACCCGGCCCAGAGAAAGGCGAATTACCGGATTTCGCGGATTGGCGGCAGCCACTGATCGCAACTCTTCCAGTGCCTTGGGATAGTCTCCCTTGCCCAGGTAGGCCAACCCCAGGTTGATGGTGGCATTTTCGTTGTTTTCGTAAAAGATGTCGTCCTTGACGATTTTGAACTGCTGGATGGCACTGTCCCAGCGTTTCAGTTCGAGGTAGGCAAAACCCAGATCATTGCGGGCCGTGGTATAATTCGGCTTGAGCATGATGGCTTTCTGGAATCTTTGCTCGGCCAGGTCGGGCCGCTTCTTGCCGATGAAGGCCAGGCCGAGGTTGTAGAGCAGTTCCGGGTTTTCGGGATCGAGCTTTTCCGCCTCGGTCAATTCGATCAAGGCAGAGGTGTAGTTTCTCTCTCCCAGGTAGGAAAGTCCCATCTGGTAGTGGTATGCGGCAGGGTTGCTCTTGCCGAACCGCAGCTGATCGCTCCCGCTGGCACAGCCGGCTATGACCAGCAGAAGAAGGAGGGTGATGAGACGTTTCATGCGCTGGTTCCTGAAGTATCCCGATCGGGAGGAAATCTGCCCTGAAGGTTGGCAAAAATTAGCAAATTAGCCGTACAATGTCAATAAAACAAAGGGTTAGAGCTGAGCGACATCGCGGAAACTGGTCAGTGCCTTGAAGCTCCTGTAGCGCGCCTCAATTTCCTTGTAATCCAGGCGTTTCATGCGGTCGAGGCTGAAATCCTCCACGTTGAAAGAAGCCATCACCGAACCGAACACGATCGCCTGACGGATGCCCTCTTCGGAAAGGTCGCCGGAATTGGCCAAATAGCCCATGAAACCGCCGGCGAAGGTGTCGCCTGCGCCGGTCGGATCGAAGACCTCCTCCAGCGGGTAGGCCGGGGCAGCAAAAACCGTATCGCTGGTGAACATCAGTACGCCGTATTCGCCGCGCTTGATCACCAGGCGTTTGCATCCAAGAGTGATTATCTGCCGGGCAGCCTTCACAAGATTGGGTTCACCGGTAAACTGGCGTGCCTCTCCTTCGTTGATCACGCAGATATCGACCTTCTGCAGAACCTTGCGCAGGGCTTCGGGTTTGGATGAAATCCAGAAGTTCATGGTGTCGCAGGCCACCAGTTTCGGTTGGCGTACCTGCCCAAGCACCTCCATCTGGAGATCCGGGTCTATGTTGGCCAGAAACAGGTACTCGGCATCGCGGTAAGAATCGGGCAGGTCCGGCTTGAATTCCATCAGCACGTTGAGCTGGGTGTCCAGAGTCTGGGCCTCGTTCAGGTCATAGCCATACTTCCCGCTCCAGTGGAAGGTCTTGCCGGGGATGCGCTGCAGGCCGTCGGTGTTGATGTCGCGGGACTGCAGAAAGCGGACATGCTCTTCGGGGAAATCCTCGCCAACCACCGCAACCAGCGAGACATCGGTAAAAAAGCTGGCCGAGGTGGCGAAATAGGTGGCCGAGCCCCCCAGGACATTCTCTCCCCTTCCGAAGGGTGTTTCCACGGTATCAAAGGCAACGGTTCCGACAACGACGATGCTCATTCGGTTCTTCTCCTGTCTGGTTTAGAGGTATCTCCCGACAATCGGTCCAAGCTTTTGCCGGGTTTCTTCGGGGATAACCACTTTATCGGTAATGATGGCGAACTGCATGGCTCTGCCGCAACTGCAGGTCCGTTCCGAGGAGATTTCCGCAACGGCATGGCGGATGATGTTTTTGGCCATGGCGACATTCTGGTGGATGATCTGGATGATCGCCTCGACCGTTACATCGTCATGGTGTTCGTGCCAGCAGTCATAGTCGGTAGAAAGGGCGATTATGCCGTAGCAGAGTTCCGCTTCGCGGGCCAGCTTGGCCTCGGTCAGGTTGGTCATGCCGATCACCGCTGCCCCCAGTGCACGATACGAGAAAGATTCGGCTCGTGTTGAAAAGGCGGGACCTTCCATGCAGATGTAGGTACCACCCTTGTGGGTTGTAGCCCCGGCTTTCAGTGCTGCGGCATGCAGGGCGTTTGAAAGGCAGCTACAGACCGGGTCGGCAAAGCCGGCGTGGGCCACGATGCCTTCTCCGAAGAAGGTGTCCTTGCGGATGCCCTTGGTGCGGTCGATAAACTGGTCGGGGATGACGATGTGGCCGGGGGCGATGACGTCTTTCAGACTGCCGACGGCAGAAACGGAGATGACCCGTTGTACGCCGAGTTCCTTCATGCCATAGATGTTGGCGCGGTAGTTGACCTCCGACGGCAGGTAGCGGTGGCCGCGTCCGTGGCGCGGCAGGAATACCATGCGCACACCGTTCAGCTCACCGGTAACATATTCGTCAGAAGGATCACCAAAAGGAGTCGTCACCCGGATCCGCTGGACCCCTTCCAGGCCTTCCATATCATAGAGGCCGCTTCCGCCGATGACTCCGATGGTGTTTCGGTCTGACATTTGAGTAGATCCTTTCCTGCTTTGGTTGCCGTGCCAAAAGTAGCGGTACTTTACGGGGTTTGGATGTAAACTTCAATAAAATTTTTCCCGGCAGGCCCGCGCGGAGCGGCTTTCGTGGCAGAATCCCGGCTTGTGGTAATACCGCGAGCATCGCCTGCATGTTGCAAAGCTATCTTTGCTTGACAAAACAGGCACCTGCCTATAAATTCAACAATTCAAACGCACGTAACGGGTTTACTGTACAGTCGATCCAAAAATCACGATAGAAACAGGAATGAGAGGAGTTACACCATGGCAGAAAAATTCATTTTTACATCCGAGTCCGTATCTGAAGGACATCCCGACAAGGTCGCCGACCAGGTTTCCGACTCGATTCTGGACGCCATCCTGGCCCAGGATCCCAAAGCCCGTGTGGCCTGTGAAACCTTGGTGACCACCGGCATGGTGGTTATCGCCGGTGAAATTACCACCAATGCCGTGATCAACTATTCCGAAATCGCCCGCACCACCATCCGCGAGATCGGCTACATCGACTCGGAGATGGGTTTTGACGCCGATACCTGCGCCGTGCTGGTTTCCATCGACCGTCAGTCGCCCGATATCGCCCAGGGCGTTTCCGAAGGTGAGGGACTGCATAAGGAGCAGGGCGCCGGTGACCAGGGTCTGATGTTCGGCTATGCCTGCAACGAGACCCCCGAACTGATGCCGATGCCGATCCAGTTGGCCCACGGACTGGTAGCCAAGCTGGCGGAAGTCCGCAAGTCGGGCGAACTGAGCTTTCTGCGCCCTGACTCCAAATCACAGGTATCGGTCGAATACGTAAATGACAAGCCGGTCCGAATCGATACCGTGGTCATCTCCACCCAGCACACTCCGGAGGTGACCCACGCCGAGATCGAGAAACAGGTCATCGAGAAGGTCGTCAAGGCGGTCATTCCGGCCCATCTGCTGGATGCCAACACACGGTATTACATCAACCCTACCGGTCGCTTTGTTGTCGGCGGTCCCATGGGCGACTGCGGTCTGACCGGCCGCAAGATCATCGTCGATACCTACGGCGGCATGGGCCGTCACGGCGGCGGCGCCTTCTCCGGCAAGGATCCTTCCAAAGTAGACCGCTCGGCCGCCTACATGGGGCGTTACGTGGCCAAAAACCTGGTGGCCGCCGGTCTGTGCGACCGTTGCGAAGTGCAGGTGGCTTACGCCATCGGCGTGGCCCAGCCGGTCTCGATCATGGTGCACGCCTTCGGCACCGGCAAGGTCAGCGAAGACCGCCTGGCCGAACTGGTGCGCGAGACCTTCGACATGCGTCCGGCCGCCATCACTGTGCAGCTTGACCTGTTACGCCCGATCTACAAGAAGACCGCCGCCTACGGCCACTTCGGCCGCGAGCTGCCGGAATTCACCTGGGAGCGGACTGACAAGGCGGCGATTCTGAAGCAAAAGGCCGGCATTTAATTCATTTGCGGGGTGAGGAGAGCAAGCACTATGTCCAAAACATATAAAATAGCGGTCCTGGCGGGTGACGGTATCGGTCCGGAGGTTATGGCCGAGGCGCTACGCGTGTTGGATGCTGTCGAGGCCAAGTTCGGCGTCACGTTCGAGCGCACGCCTGCCAACGTGGGGGGGGCCGCTATCGACAAGGAGGGCACGGCCCTGCCCGATACGACCGTCAACATCTGCAAGTCCAGTGATGCCATCCTGTTTGGCTCGGTGGGCGGACCCACGTGGGAGAGCCTGCCGCCGGACGAGCAGCCCGAACGTGGTGCGCTGCTGCCGTTGCGCAAGATTTTCGGCCTCTACGCTAACCTGCGGCCGGCCATTATCTTCCCCTCCCTGACCGGCGCCTCGTCGCTCAAGGAAGAGGTCATTGGCGGCGGTTTCAATATCCTGGTGATCCGTGAACTGACCGGCGGCATCTATTTTTCCCAGCCCAAGGGTATCGACGGGGTCGGGCGTGAGCGGGTCGGCGTTGACACCATGCGTTACTCGGTGCCGGAGATCGAGCGCATAACCCATGTCGCTTTCCAGGCGGCCCGCAAGCGCGGCAGGAAGGTCTGCTCCATTGACAAGGCCAACGTCCTTTCCACCTCGGTGCTCTGGCGCGAGGTGGTCATCGGCATCGCCAGGGAGTATCCGGATGTGGAACTGACCCACATGTACGTGGACAATGCCGCCATGCAGCTGGTCAAGTGGCCCAAGCAGTTTGACGTGATCCTGTGTGAGAACATGTTCGGCGATATCCTCTCCGACGAGGCCGCCATGCTGACCGGCTCACTGGGGATGCTGCCCTCCGCCTCGCTGGCCGAGGGGACCTTCGGCATGTACGAACCCTCCGGCGGTTCGGCTCCGGACATCGCCGGCCAGGGTATCGCCAACCCGATCGCCCAGATCCTCTCCATGGGGATGATGCTCAAGTTCTCCTTCGGGATGCTGGATGCGGCCGACGCCATCGACAATGCCGTGGCCAAGGTGCTGGATCAGGGCTACCGCACCCGTGACATTTACCAGAACAAGTCGGACGAGAAACTGGTCAACACCAAAGAAATGGGTGACGCAATAATAGCAGCCCTTTAACTAACATCTATGTCAGAAAAGGAACACACCATGAAAGTCGGAATAGTCGGTTGGCGCGGCATGGTAGGCTCGGTTCTCCTGCAGAGGATGCTAGAGGAAAACGATTTCGCCGGCATTGAGCCGGTATTCTTCTCCACTTCCCAGACCGGGCAGGAGGCACCCATGAATGCCGGGACGCTGAAGAACGCCTCGGACATCACTGAGCTGAAAAAGCTCGATATCATCATCACCTGTCAGGGGGGCGATTACACCAAGGCGGTCCACCCGGAATTGCGCAAACAGGGCTGGAACGGCTACTGGATCGATGCGGCCAGTACTCTGCGCATGGAGGACGATGCGGTCATCATCCTCGATCCGGTCAACCGCACTGTCATCGATGCCGCCCTGGCCAACGGCCGGAAGGACTTCATCGGCGGCAACTGTACCGTCAGTCTGATGTTGATGGGCCTGGGCGGCCTGTTCCGCGCCGGTCTGGTGGAATGGGCCACTTCCATGACCTATCAGGCTGCCTCCGGTGCCGGAGCTCCCAACATGCGCGAACTGCTTTCCCAGATGGGCGTACTGAACAGAACCGTGGCAGAGGAATTGAAAACCCTCGGTTCCGCCATTCTGGAGATTGATCAGAAGGTCACCACCGCCCTGCGTGACGGCTCCATGCCGACCAAGGAGTTTGGCTTCCCGCTGGCCGGCAATGTGCTGCCCTGGATCGACCGCGAGGTGGAGGACGGCCAGAGCCGCGAAGAGTGGAAGGGTTTTGCCGAGACCAACAAGATCCTTGGTACGGTCACCCCGATCCCGGTTGATGGTATCTGTGTGCGGGTAGGTGCCATGCGTTGCCACAGCCAGGCGCTGACCATCAAGCTGAACAGGGACGTTCCGATCAGTGATCTAGAAAATCTGATCATGAATGACAATCAGTGGGTCAAGCTGGTAGCCAACACCAAGGCCGAAACCCTGGCCGGGCTCACACCGGCGGCGGTCTCCGGTACCCTGAGCGTGCCTGTCGGCCGTGTCCGCAAGATGCGGATGGGGCCGCAGTACCTGTCGGCCTTTACCTGCGGCGACCAGCTCCTGTGGGGTGCGGCAGAGCCGCTGCGCCGCATGATGAGGATTCTGACGGATAAGTAAGGTCGCCAGGCATGTGTCTCTTTATAACAAAAGCGCCCCGTAACGTTACGGGGCGCTTTTGTTATTATGGAGATGTCAGCGGTTTCAGGCCGACTTCACGCAAACAGCGTATTTCAGATAACGCCCCTCGGGAAACGTGACCGGATACGGGAAATCCTCTGCTTGACCAACCAGGGAGATGACGCGCAGGTTGCTGCCGGCATGGATGGCGCCGCGCCGCAATTCCTTGAGGTAGTCGGCCACATCCACCTTCTGGTGATTGGATGAGGCAATCAGAAGTCCACCGGTTGAGAGCAGCGGCAGTGATGCTGCCACAAGATCGGAAGTGCCACCTCGCGTCGTGAAACGGCTTTTGGCGGTGGTTGAAAAAGATGGCGGATCCATCAGAATAATATCATAGCGTTTCCGCCGGCGGGCCAGGTCAGCCAGGACTTCCAGGCAGTCGCCCACGATGAACTCATGCTGCCCTGGATTGAGCCGGTTGGCCCCGAAATTGGCCTTGGCCCATTCGGTATAACCAGGCGAGGCATCCACACCCGTCACCAGGCCTGCTCCGGCGGCAGCGGCCGCAACGGAAAATGCCCCGGTATACGCAAACAGGTTGAGCACCCGTTTGCCTGCGGCGCGGTTCATCAGGTCACGACGGTTGCGGCGTTGGTCCAGAAACAGCCCGGTATTCAAGCCATTCTCCAGGCTGACCAGAAAAAGGAGTCCATTTTCCCGCACCTGCAACTGCTGCGGTGCAGGTATTCCCGCCAGCAGCCGACCATAGCGCTTGGTTTCGCTGGCGGCCTCAAGCTCACGTGTATTCTGCGGACGGGCTTTTTCATAGATCCCGGACGGTTCCAGTAGATTCTGCAGAACCTGGGTTATCAGCTTCAGGTGTGTACGCCAGCCATTGCAGTAGAGCTGCACCATCAAGTAATCGCCGTAGCGGTCCACCGTCAGACCAGGCAAGCCGTCCCCTTCGCCGTTCACCAGCCGGAATGCGGTCGTATCGCCAAGCCCGGCATGCTGACTGCGCAGATCAATGGCAGCCTGAACACGTGTGGTCAGCCAGGTTAGATCAAGCAGCATCCGTTCGCGTGCCAGCACCCGTGCCACGATACGGTCCTGGGGATCAAGCAGCGCTGATGCGAGGAAACGCCCCGTGTCATCGGTCAAATCCACGACCTGCCCTGCCTGACTCGTCGGCCAGCGTTTCGTATAGCTGTCAGCGATGATCCAGGGATGTCCCAGCTCCACCATTCTGACGGATTCCGGTCCGATTATCCATTCACCTGAGCGTTCCATTGCCGTGCTCCTGCTGCAACGATCTCTTCAAAGTTCCTTACTTTTACTCACAATCCATAACGAAGGCAATCACAAAGCCTGATATTTTACAGGCCTGGCAGGTGGTTTTATGCTCTGAATCGGCAGGATATACCTGAAATGAGGTGGAGCATTGGCCGATGTGGCGTGCGTATTTCGAAATTTTAAAGTGTCAGTATAGTTATTTTAGATAGTTACAATAGCTGTTGTGTGTTGGCACATACAATGCAATAAGATGAGCAAGAAACATATTCCCTTTGGAGGCCAGACCCATGAAAAAAATCATCGCCAGCATCATCGCCACCCTCGTAGCAGTTTCCTTCTCCGCAGTTGTATTCGCTGCTGACGCCGCTAAAACCGCAGCTCCTGCAGCAGCTCCTGAAGTTGCAGCTCCTGCTGCTGAGAAGAAAGAAGTAGCTAAGCCTGCCAAGAAAGCTAAAAAAGCCAAAAAAGCCAAAAAAGCCAAAAAAACCGTGAAGAAAGAAGCCGCTCCTGCTGCTATGGAAGCTCCTGCAGCCAAGTAATTTTTTTTCACCGAAGTAAAAAAAGGCCGCATCGAAAGATGCGGCCTTTTTTTGTTCTGTGCATGTCGATGCGGCCTCGTCAATGCAGGAGACGTGAACCTTGAACGTAAAAACGACGCTGCGCCGGGGTGTTTGCTCCAACGCAGGGGACAAGGTAACCGTCGGCAAACGCCTCAGGTGTTGATGGTTTCGGCTGCGTGTACTGCAATGGCCGAAGCATCCAGCAGGGTGATTTTCCCTTCGGGCAGGATAAAGTCTTCGCTGGCAAAGGCATCATCGCAGGGAGTGGGTGTGAGTTCGGCCCGATTCAGTGGAGTGATCCTGATGATGCTTTCGACAACAAAGGCCAGTGCTGCAATGCGGGTGTCGAGAACGATCACCTTCTCCGCACCATGGCAGCCGGGAAGCCCGAAAAACATCGCCAGATCCATAACTGCTACGATGGTGCCGTGGAAGTTCATCGCACCGGGGTAACAGGGGGGGACAAGCGGAATCGGCCAGGTGGCGGGCTGCTCCACCACCTCTGCCACCTGGGCCAGATCAAAGGCGTAACGTCGGCCGGCCAGTGTGAAGATCAGATATTTGCGTACGTCTTCAGTCATGCTTGACGCTGCTCTCCCCTGTTGACCTGAAAACGTTCCACAATGGTCAGGAGCACTTCCGCCAGCTGTGTCAACTCTTTGGTCGCCAAGGCCATATCCTGCATGGCTGCCAGTTGCTGTTCGGTTGCGGCAGAAACCTGCTCGGTGGAGGCGGCATTGTCATCGGCTACCTTGGCAATCTCTTCCACCACCTTGACCATCTTTTCTGAACCTTCCAGCTGCATCTGGGAAAGATCGGCGATGCTGATCGCTTTGCGCTCAGTCTCGAGCACGGTTTTGAGGATTTCCTGAAAGGCGCTGGCGGTTACATCAATGTTCTTCTTGCCTTCCTTGATGGTACGAGAGCTCTCCAGAATGACGTCGTGCATCTGGCGGCTCTCCTCCCGCAGATTATCGATCATCTCGTTGATATCAGAAGCCGATTTCGCGGAACCGTCGGCTAGCTTGCGCACCTCTTCGGCCACTACGGCGAATCCCTTGCCGTATTCCCCGGCACGGGCAGCCTCGATGGAAGCGTTCAGTGCCAGCAGATTTGTCTGGCGGGCTACAACACCGATGAAGTCGGCAATTTTCCCTACCTTTTGCAGTTTGCTGTTAAATACGGCAAACTGGCTGGCGATCATTTCCTGTTGTTCAAAAAAAACTTTCATCCGCTCCAGGGAATTGTTGGCCAGACTGCCGCCCTGCTGGGCGGTCAAGCTTGTTTCCCGTGCGGCTTTAGCCGTTTCCCGGGCGCGGGTGGCTACCAGATCGATGGAGATAGCCATCTCACGGATGGTATCGGAGCTTTTCTCTGCCATCTCGGCCTGGGTCTCGGCGCCGCGGGAGATGGATTCGATAGCTTGGGCCACCTCCTCGGTGGAGGCGTTGATTTCCAGTGCGGTTGAGTTGATTTCCAGGGCCGAATCGGATAGCTGCCCGGAGGTCTTCTTGATGTGCCCCACCAGATCGCGCAGATTTTGAACCATCTGATTGATCAGCCCTGCCAGTTCGTGGGTTTCGTCGGGGATGATCGACGGCCGGAGAATTACATCACGGGTCAGATCGCCGCGACTGATGGCCTCGGCTGACTCGGCCAGTCTGGCGATGTTGGCGGTAAAACCCTTTGAGAAGAGCCAGCCCAGGATGAGACCGAACGTCATGGCAACCGCATAGGCCAGAAGGCCGGACATTTCGGCAGAATATCCAAGATCCGCTACCAGCTTCGGGCTGAAGACTACCGCCGCAATAACGACAATAAAACCGATGATGAATTTATAACCCATGGGAATCCGCATAGTGCCCCTCCACATTCAATTCCAGATAGTAAGCCTGACAAAACCTGATTCATTTCCTGCGGTAAATCCGCTCCACGGGGCAGACCGCCTCAAAGCGCCGCCGGACATCGCCTACCAGGGTTTCGGACTTGCCCAACACGAGTATACCGCCTTCCAGAAGGATGTCAGCAACACCGTGCAGAATTCTTTCCTGATGCGGCCGGGTAAAATAGATCAGGGTGTTACGGCACACAACCAGGTCGCTGGGAACATGCCCGGCAATGTTGGTGATATCGCCTTGCTGAAACGTCACCATGTCGCGTATCTCTTGCACCAGGCGAAACCGGGATTCGTTCTGGCGGAAATAACGCTCCCTGAGTTCTGAGGGGACATCCTTGAGCCGATCCTCATTATATTCAGCCAGTTGCGCGACCCGAATGGTCTCTGCATCAATGTCGATGCCGAGAATGACGGACTGCATCGTGCGCAGTTCATTGCCGAAATATTCGCGCAGGAGAATTGCCAGACTGAAGGGTTCCTCGCCGCCGGCACATCCCAGGCACCAGAGGCGCAGCACGCCGCTGCCGTTGTTTTTACGGGAATGAATCAGCCCGGGGAGCACCTCCGCGCGCAGCTTCTCGAACATGGAAGGGTTCCGAAAAAACTGGCTGACATGGATGGTAAGTGCCTTCTGGAGCAGATCCAGCTCAAGGGGACTCTGCCGCAACAGGTTGCAGTATTCGCCTGCATCGCGGCAGTGCGTGGAACGCATCCGGATGGCAACGCGCCGCTTCATGCACTTGTCCTTGTAGACGGACATGTTGATCGGGCGCCACATGCTCAGGATGGTGCTGATCTCCGCCAGTTCGTCGTCGCTGATCTCTGAATGCACGGCTAACGTATTGTAAACAGGGATTGCCGCCACAGGGGCCGTCCTTTTTGCCAGAGCAGTTAAAGAAAGTTACCGACATGCAAATATCTCTCCCGGAAAGTATCGTCAGTACCTCTACCACGAAGCTGTTGACGGTGCAACAATCAGAAAGCAGTCGTACGCTTGTTGACAGAATGGCAAGGTGTTTGCAAAGTCACATACTGAAACCGCATGTGAATATTAGAAGTCCGTTGAAATGCTTCATACAAGGCCTCCGGCAAGTTGGAACCCTCATGGAAGATTCTGCAAAATTTGCGGGGATTGATCAAATTTTGTCACAACGCCAGCAGCGCGCCCTGACTGCAGACAAGGACGAATTGTTCCTGATACTGCAGGGAGCGCCTGTGGAGGTGCTGCTGATGGTCTTGCGAAATCCGGTCTTTGATGAGCACCACCTCTTGGCGCTTCTGAAGCAGCGCGGTCTGGTGGCGGATGTATTCAGTGCGATCTACGCCAACAAACATCTCATTGCAGGCACCCCAGTCAAGTTCGCCCTGATTATCAACCCGGAAACCCCCGCGCACATAGCCGCCTCGCTGCTGCCGCTGCTCACGGTATTCGAGCTTCTGAAAATCTGTCTGATACCCGGAATTGCACCTGATCAGCGTATGTTGGCAGAACGGGTCATCATTCAGCGTATTCCGACCCAACCTCTGGGAAACAAGATAACCCTGGCCCGGCGCGGGACTTCCGCCATCGTCGAGTCGCTTCTGCGGGAAGGGCTGCCGCCGCTGGTGGAGGCCTGCCTTGACAATCCGCACCTGAATGAGGGTTCCGTACACCAGTTCATAACCGCACCCACCTCTACAGCCGAGACAATCTCGATGATTGCCCGCAGCGGACGCTGGAAAGGGCGACCCAATATCCGCCTGGCGATCCTCAAAAACCCGCGTACGCCGAGTATCTGGTACACCCTGTTCCTGCCGGGCCTCCCCCAGAGCACAATCAAGGATTTGCTGTGCGTGCCGCGACTGACCTTTGCCCAAAAAGAGCTGCTACGCAAGGCGTTGGGCTGTCGGCATTCCTCCCTGTGAAAATGCGTGCGCTGTTGCTCCTGCTGTGGGTCTGCTGCTGCACCTTGCCGGTTGACGCGGCCCCCTACGGCATTGCACGCAGTGCCGCGCCGGTTCTCAACACACCGGCCTTCCGTTCGGTCTTCGGCGGCATCGATGGCAGGACACTGAAAACAGACCGCTGCGGACAGGTGCGAGAGCTGGAATTCATCGCCCTGCCGGGAACGGTGTTCAGGGTTCGTGGCGAGCTGCGCGACGGAGCGGCAACGGCACTCTCGGTAGAGACGGATGACTATCCCCGACCGGCCGGAGCGAAACTCTACGTGGACAGCCGCTTCCTCGAAACCCGCCAGGAAAAACCCCCACAGCGTGCCCGCAGGCTGCCGGCCTCTCAGGAGATCATTGCTGCTCTGAGGGCCTCCGTTGGCAGCCCGTATGTGTGGGGAGGAAATCTTCAGGATGGCGTGCCTGAGCTGGTCGAGCTGTTCTACGGCGCCGGAATTCCGGCCGTGAACAGAAGCCGATTGACCCTGGCCGGGCTGGACTGCTCGGGGCTGCTCTACCAGGCTACCGGCGGCTGGACGCCTCGCAATACCTCGCGGCTGGTTTCATACGGAAAGGCTGTTCACGTTGCGGGAAAAAGCTCTGATGAGATTGCGGGGCTGCTGGAAGCGCTGGACCTGATTGTCTGGAGCGGGCATGTGCTGATCGTGCTGGACCGGGACACAATCATCGAGAGCAGGCTGGAATGCGGCAAGCCGGGTGCCGGCGGGGTGATGACGACTCCGCTCCGGCAGCGGCTGCAGGAGATTATACGCACCCGGCGGCCGGTGGATAGCTGGCCGGCCGCCGGGAAGCAGCGGGATATATTTGTGGTCCGGAGATGGGTTGCTCCCTGAGAACGGGCTACTTTTTCCTGCTCTTATCGGGCACCGGCAGTTTGAGTAACTGTAGCACCTGGGTCATATCATCCCACACATCCCAGAATGAATCGGAATTTCCACCAGTGCGCAGCAGATAGGACGGGTGGTAGGTCGGCATGAGCGGGATCCCGTGAAAGTTGCGGAACCTGCCGCGCAGCTTTGAAATCGGCTCCTTTGTCTCCAGTAGGGTCTGGGAGGCGAATTTGCCCAGCGCCACGATGGCTTCCGGTTGGATTGATTTCAGCTGGCGTATCAGAAATGGAGAGCAGGCCTCGATTTCGTCCGGCTCGGGATTGCGGTTTCCGGGTGGCCGGCACTTGACTACGTTGCAGATGTAGACCTCTTCGCGTGTGATCCCCATGGCTGTGATGATGCGATTGAGCATCCGGCCGGCATCCCCGACAAAGGGTTCTCCCTTTTCATCCTCATCCGCCCCCGGGCCTTCCCCCACAAATACCAGCCGGGCGTTGGGATTGCCGACGCCGAATACCAGGTTTTTCCTCGTCTTGCCCAGCTTGCAGCGCTGACATTCACCCAGGTTCTTTCTGATATGTTCAAGGGTTTCGTGGTGAGCGGCAGTGTCCTCGGGCGGCTTGGCCAGGGGCTGCGGCCTCGTGCTCTTGACGGCTGCGGCGGGCATGGCAGGCTGTGGAGAAGCACTGGAGACATCGTTCGGGAAACCATCAATTCCGCTCTCGCGAAGTTCTTCCAGATAGGCGTTGAGAGACGATCTGAGTATTGCCGGATCAGGATTGGGGGACACTATAGATTGCTCCTGTTGAATCATTGCACGAACTGGAGTAACATCTTTTCAGGGACTCTAACAGCAAGCCCCGGTATCTGTCAAAATGAAAGAAGCACCATGCTCTTCTGCCTACTGATCACAGCCGTTGTCACCCTGCTGATTCCCCACCAGGCTTTCGCCTGGGGTGGCGGGATTCATCTGCAGCTGGGTGTGTCCGTACTTAACAATCTTTTCGCTCTGTCGCCTGATGTGGCTGCCGTGCTGGCGAGCCATCCGCGCGATTTTCTGTATGGCTGCATCTCGGCAGACATCACGCTGGGCAAGAAATTCACCCACTATATGCTGAACTGCCACCGCTGGCGGATCGGCCGGAAGGTGCTGCAGGCCGCCCGTACAGACAGCGAACGAGCTTGCGCCTATGGCTATCTCTGTCACCTGGCGGCAGATGTCATTGCCCACAATTACTACGTGCCTTACAAGATCATGCGTTCTTTTGCAACGATAACCATGAAGCATGCCTACTGGGAGATGCGCTTTGAAACCTTTGTAGCCAGGGATATCTGGGAGACGGCGCAGGAGGTTTGCCGCACGGACCAGCGGGCCAACGATGCGCTCATGCGAAGTGTGCTGTCCAATACCATCTTCTCATTCGGCACCAACAAGCGCATCTTCAACTCGATCATGCTGTTGTCGCGTCTGGAAAAATGGCAGAAGGTGATGCAGACGCTGTCCGACAAATCGCGCTATGTACTGGCGGAAACGGACCGGGATGAATACCTTAAGCTGACCGAGGATGCGGTGTTCGGTTTTCTGCAGCAGCCGCAGGAGTCTGAGTTGCTGATTGCGGATCCCACCGGTGAGCGTGCGCTGGCCATGGCCGAGGCGGTACGGAAAAACCTGCGGCTGCTGTACAAAAACGGGAGAGTGACAAAAGCGGAGGGTTTGGAGCAGGTGGAGCTGCTGAGGCTGAAGCTCCGTCAGGCGCTGGATAAGCCGGAGTTGCTGGATGAGATCTATAACGGATAATTCCAATTCCAAATCAAGGCGCTATCTGCGTTGGCTCGTCTTCGGCTCCTCAACATACTTACCTGTATGCCTTCGTCGCCTCAATCCTCACCGCCTTGATTTCATCCTTGATTTGAAATTGGAATAAGCAGGTCAGCCGTTCTTGCGTGCCTCCGATTCTGCAACGATGTGGTCAAGGATCACGGCAGCCAGTGCATCCTTGGTCATCAGCGCACACTCCAGACTCCGCCCATCCCGGAAGAACAGCTTGGCCCGGTTGGTGTCCACATGAAAGCCGGCATCGGCCTGGCTGACGTCATTTGCAACGATCATATCCGCATTCTTGCCTTCCAGTTTCCCGGCGGCAAACTGATCGAGATTGCAGGTTTCCGCTGCAAAACCCACCAGAAACGGTCGCTTCTCCAACCTGCCCAGCCCGGCAAGAATATCGGGTGTCCTGACCAGCAGCAGTGATAGTTCGGTATTCTGCTTCTTGAGCTTTACTCCGCTGCGCTGCGCGGGACAGTAATCGGCAACTGCGGCCGCCTTGATGATGGCGGTGCAGTCGGCGACACGTTCCATGACTGCCGCATGCATCTCGCGGGCACTTGCGACGTTCACCAGTTCGACCCCACATGGTGCCGCAAGGTTCACCGGACCGCTGACAAGGATCACCCGCGCCCCCCGCCGCTGTGCATTCCGCGCCAAGGCATAGCCCATCTTGCCTGAAGAATGATTACTGATAAAACGGACCGGATCAATCTCCTCACGGGTCGGCCCGGCGGTGATCATGATGGTCTGCCCGCGGAGATCCTGGGGCGAAAGAGTTGCCACAGCCGCCTCGAAGATCGTTTCGGGCGCTGCCAGTTTGCCGTCACCCTCCCAGCCGCAGGCCAGTGCGCCCTTTTCCGGCGGCACGAACAGGTAGCCGTGCCGCCGCAGCCGGTCCTCGTTTTCGAGGTAGATCGGGTTTGTGTACATGTTGACATTCATGGCGGCGGCAATCAATACGGGCGCCTTGGTGGCCATAATCGTGGTGGTGAGCATGTCGTCATCGATGCCGGAGGCAATCTTGCCGATGACGTTGGCCGTGGCCGGGGCGATGATAAACAGGTCAGCCCGGTCGGCCAGTGTAATATGGCCGATCTCCCGTTCCGCGATCAGGTTGAAGAGCTCAGTATGGACTGGGTTGGCGGATAGTGTTTGAAACGTGAGCGGGGTTACGAATTTTTGGGCGGCCCGGGTCATGATGACCTGAACATCGGCGCCGGCCTTGGTGAGCAGACGGAGCAGCTCAACGGCCTTGTAGACGGCAATGCCGCCGCTAACTCCCAGAACTATCTGTTTTCCCTTGAGCATGGGCTGTGATCCCTGTACCTGATCCATGGATAGTGTGAGGGCGGAAGCATTTAAGAAAATAGACGACCGTTCCCCGCCGTGCTAAAAATACGGATTGTTACGTTTCTCGTGCCCGATGGTTGTGTGCGGACCATGGCCCGGATAGGCTGTCACATTGTCCGGCAGGGTAAAGAGCTTGCTGCGGATCGATTGCAGCAGCTGTTCATGGGACCCGCCGGGCAAGTCGGTCCTACCGATGGAATCGGCAAAGAGTGTGTCGCCCGTGATGATCTTGTTTTCAGCCTCCAGGTAGAGACAACAGCCGCCTTGGGTATGCCCGGGGGTGTGTAGTACTTTTATCCGGTGGCTACCGAAGACGATCTCCAGGTCTTCTGCAAGAAAACTGTCAGGGGCAGGTGAATTTTCGCCCTGCATGCCATACATGCCGGCGACCTCGGCGGCCCGGCCGAGCATGGCGGCATCATTTTCGTGAATCAAAAGCTGCGCACCAAAGGCCCTGACGGCCTGAAGATTTCCTCCGACATGATCGAAATGGCCGTGGGTATTGATTATGTAACGGATTTTCAGGTCATGCTTGCGGACTATTTCAGCGATTCGATCCACATCGCCACCTGGGTCTATCACCACTCCTTCGTGGGAGGCTGCGCATCCCAGTATGAAACAGTTGACGCCCAGCGGGCCGACTTCCAAGGTTTCAAATATCATCGGCTTCTCCACTCGATTGACATCTTTTTTTATGCTGGTACAATAGCTCACCACTAGCAAGGAGACCAGTATGAATAAAAAACCTGTTGTTGACCAGGAAAACTGTATCAGCTGCGGCCTCTGCATATCTACCTGTCCTGATGTTTTCCGTTTTAACAGTGCCGGGAAATCAGAATGTTTTGATCCCAGCGGTGCCCCGGAAAAGGACATTCAGCAGGCGATAGACGGCTGTCCGGTCCAGTGTATCAGCTGGGAACCCTAAAACGAAAAGGAGCTACATCATGGAACGTTGGATCTGCACCATCTGTCAGTACGTTTACGACCCTGCAACAGGCGACCCGGACAGGGGCATCCCGGCCGGAACGCCCTTTGAGTCTCTGCCCGATGACTGGGTCTGCCCCCTGTGCGGCGCCGGCAAGGATGTCTTTGAAAAGGAATAGTCCGGTACTCGGTAGAGACGCAGAATTTCGCGTCTCTACTTCTTTTTGTCCGCCGGCTTGATGATGTCGACCGTTGATTCTCCACTCTCCATTTTGACCCGCCAGACCAAACCGCAGGCCCCGCATTCCTTGACCGGTGACTCTTCGGACGTGAATCCGCCAGAATGAGTATCCAGATCCACCGCTGTTCTGTCGCCGCAATTGGGGCACTTCATGGTACTACCTCCGTATCTTCTACAGTGTGATGTTTATGCCAACTCAGGCATGATGGTTGTTATTGCGCATAATAGCTCATCAAGATCGACTCTGGTCATGTCTCCCATATGGGCGATGCGGAAGGTCTGCCCTTTGATCTTTCCGTATCCGTCGTCAAAGGCGAAGCCGGCTTCGGCAAGTTTTTTCTTGAGTGTTGCCAGGTCGATGCCGCGGCTGTTACGGCTGCAGGTCAGTGTCTGTGAGCAGTAACGGGCTTCGGGGAAGAGTTCGAAACCGCGGGAGGTGACCCAGTCCCGCACGTAGCCGGCCAGGTTGGCGTGTCTGGCCCAGCGGGCCTCAAGCCCTTCGGCGAAGATGCGCTCCAGTTGACGGTCCATGGCATAAATTAATGAGATACAGGGGGTAGAGGGGGTGTTGTCCTTGGCATCACTGGCGGCAAATTCCATGAAATCAAAGTAATAGCCGCGCCCTTCCATACCGGCGGCACGCTGGAGGGCTTTCTCGCTGGCGGTGAACACTGTCAGTCCCGGCGGCAGGGCAAAGGCCTTCTGGACGCCGAAAATGCAGCTGTCGATCCCCAGTTCATCCACCGGTACCTTCAAGGCACTCATGGACGACACCGTATCCACGATGAACATGACCTCCGGAAACTTCCGCATGACCTCGGCGATTTCAGGCAGGGGTGACATGACCCCGGTCGAGGTCTCGTTATGGATCATGGTCATGCTGTCGTACTTTCCGGTGGACAAGGCCTGTTCAACGGCCTCGGGGGTGACCGGTCGGCCCCAGTCGAAACGGATGGCGTCGGCCTGTTTGCCGCAGCGCAGGGTGACATCGTGCCATTTGTCGGAAAAGGCACCGTTACAGAAGTTGGCGCAACGTGTGCCGACCAGGTTGCGCACCGCGCCCTCCATGACGCCGAAGGCGCTGGAGGTGGCCAGAAATACCCTGTCACTGGTGAAGAGCAGTTTTTTTAGTCCCGAGGTGACCCTGCCGTGCAATTCGGCATACTCCTTCATGCGATGGCCAATCATGGGGGTTGCCATGGCAGCCAGGATATCCGGATGAACCTCGACGGGGCCGGGAATGAAAAGTTTTTTGTGCATGGATTACTCCGGTAAACGGCAAAATGGTACGAAGACAATTCAAAAGACGCTAGCAAATGGTAACTGCAAAGTCAAGCAAGCCATATCTGCCGACTTGTAAACTCGCTTGAGATTCCCGTGTAGATCCGTGTATTATTCCGGTCAAGGCACAATTGCAGTAACATATTGAAAATCGTATTTATTGCTCCATGAATCTGTATACTGTGTCCAATTTTTTTATTGCGCCATGCCGTCTTTATGTATACACTACGCAGGTTTTAGTGTGGCTAAATTCATTGTAGATTCAGGAGGATGTCAATGGTCTTGTACGGAAAACATCTGTTGTTGTTACTGAGTATGCTGGTCTCTTTTTCTGCATCTGCCTTCGCAGAACAGGGGATGGCCATTGATCCGGCTACCTGTCTGGGATGCCACAGCAACAAATTTTCTGTTCAGGCCTTTGCCGCGTCGGTTCATGGCAAAAACGCCTGTACCAGCTGCCATGTGGATATCACCGACCTCGCCAAACACATGAAAGGTGAAATCAAGGTTCAGAAGGTCCAGTGCGAACGCTGTCACAAGAAACAGAACGCTGAACATTACGCCAGTGTGCATGCCGAGAAGGGTGTAACCTGCGCCAACTGCCACACCGATGTTCATATCCACAACTACTGGAAGAACGACAAACGCATCGCGGTTGCCATGTGCATCCAGTGCCACGACAAGGAAGCGGTCTACCAGAAATCGGTGCATGGCAAGGCCGTGGCCAGCGGCAATAAGGATTCGGCCGCCTGCCACGATTGTCATAACCTGCACGAAATCAAGGCCCTTGGCGCAAAAGGTTCTCACAACGAGCGCGAGTTTCACACCAAGGTATGCATGAAGTGCCATAGTGATGCAAAGATGATGGCGCGTAATAATGTAACCAATGTAGCCGTCAAGTCCTACATGGAGAGCTATCATGGCAAGAACTACCGCCTCGGCTTCCCGGAGAAGGTAGCCGGTTGCGCAGACTGCCATACGGCTCACTCGGTGCTCCCCGCGAGCGACCCGGCCTCCAGTGTCAACCCGGCCAACCTGGTCAAGAGTTGCGGGCAGTGCCATAAGAATGCAACAGTGCTGTTCACAAAATTCTATGCTCACGGCGAGATGACCGACCGCGAGAAGTATCCGATCCTGTTCTACACTTTCATCGCCATGACCGGCCTCTTGCTGTCGACCTTCGCTGTCTTCTGGGTGCACACCCTGCTCTGGATGTTCCGCGGCTTCGTCGAGAATCGTGAGAAGGCTGAAAAACTGGCCAACGGCGCACATCACCATGTCCACGCCACTGCTGCAGGTACGCATGTACATGTCATTCCGGATGCGCACAAACAATATCGCCGTTTCAACAGGCTGCACATCTTCCTGCATATCCTGGTCATCACCAGCTTTCTGCTACTGGCCCTGACCGGCCTGCCGCTCAAGTTCAACTCCCAGCCCTGGGCCATTGCCATGATGAACATGTATGGTGGATCGGCTAACGCCGGCCTGCTGCACCGCATCGGCGCCGTGATCACCTTTATCTACTTCGGCTCGGCCATCGCCATGAGCATAAACTTCCTGTTCATCCGAAAGGACATCAAGGGCAACCCGCTCCAGCGCCTCTTCGGGACGGATTCGCTCTGCTTCAACCTGCGCGATATCGTGGATGTCTATCGCATGGTCAGATGGTTCTTCTTTAAAGGGCCTAAGCCGACCTTTGAGCGCTGGACGTACTGGGAAAAATTTGACTTTGTCGCGGTCTTCTGGGGTATGTTCGCCATCGGCGGATCGGGCCTGATGCTCTGGTTCCCCGAGCTCTTCGGCATGTTCCTGCCCGGCTGGGCCTTCAACGTAGCAACCATCATCCACTCGGATGAGGCGCTCCTGGCCACCGGCTTCATCTTCACGGTCCACTTCTTCAATACCCATGGACGTCCCGAGAAGTTCCCGATGGACTTCGTCATCTTCAATGGTCAGATCTCCAAGGAAGAGATGCTCGATGAGCGTGGCGACCAGTGGAAACGCTATGAAGAAGCAGGTATCACCGAGCAGTTCGCCTGCAAGCGGACCAGCGGAGTGGTCTACGACTTCCTGGTCAAGGGCTTTGGCTTCACCGCCCTCATGATCGGCATCGGCCTGCTCCTGCTGATGATCCTGGCTTTTATGGGAGGCGGGGGACACTGATCGGAATCTTGCACTGAAGGAATGTTACAGGGGGGGCTTACGCTCCCCCTTTTTTATGGTGCTACGTAAGCGCCATATGTTCAACTGTCCCGATCCGCCGGTGCCAACCCAAAGTAAAAGGGGTGCGAAAAAAGCACCCCTTGATTTTCCGCATCATCCGATAGATTGATAACAGGGTTCGCCTGATTAGACCGTCTTCTCCTGCGTCGCTGGCTGTTTCTGCCATCTACCCAGTGCAACGGATTCCACGGTAGCAGCCATACCAAACGAAAATAGACTGAAGACCAGCGGCAGGCCATGGGTCCCGAGGAGATCGTACAGGAAAACCTTTACCGCTCCGACCACGGTGACCAGGATTGCCACGTTGCGAATCTCACGGTTTTGCCTGAGGTAGGCGATTGTGATCAGGGCGATGACCGAGAGGTTGATGACAACCGACTGACCACAGCGGAACATGTCTCGCTGCATCGCCTGGGGAATGTAGGGTATGACCTGGAATATGGCGATCCTGATCATGAAGAAACCGCTGGCGAGCCCACCCAGCAGAAGCAGGACCGCGCTCCGGTCGTTGCGGTCAAAGGCATTAAACAGGGCAGAATTGGGTGGGACCGGCCATTGTCGGCACCATTGGTAGTGGTAAATGGAGATGACCGCCAGAAGACCGGCCGGAAGCATATTGATAACGTCGGTGGCTCCCGGCCCCTCGCCGCGCAGCATAAATGCCAAAGTCCCGCAGGCGTAAATGTTCATCAGGTATGTGGTTACACGGACACCACCGTTCTCCCAGACCCTCGATACGATCGCCATGGTAATGGCTACCAGTGAGACCGCCGGCAGCGACAGAAGGAATGTACCGGTTGCGGGCGGAAGAGCCAGGGCCAGGAGTGTGCCTCCCGCAAAGGCAAAGGTGTTTGTGCCGGGTGCCCCTGCGGTGGCGCGTTTTGCAAACCAGAAAGATAGTGCGAAATGACATACCGCAAAGAGAATCCCGATAACTCCCAGCAGATAAACATTCGCTTTCCAGGCGGTGATCATGTGGTGGGATGCCGAAAACGCCCAGATCACGTTGAGGGTTGGCAGGCTGAAATCGAATTTTGAAATCTTTGAAGAAGCTCCGCGGACTATACCGAGCAGAGCCAGGGCGGTGAAGGTCAGGCAGAAAATCACCAGCACCGGCAGATACCAGGCTAGGGCCAGGTCAGCCGGGATGGCATCGCCCTTGTTCACCAGCATACTCAACCTGATTCCCCAGAGCTGGAGCATGACCATGGTGACCAGCATAACGGACCAGCGCAACCATGAGCAGCGCTTCAGCTGTGCGGCAAAATAGCCGAGCACGTTGGCGGTGAAAAGAACCAGTGAGAGATAGGGGAAAAAGGGGCTGGGATAGTCGATCGCGGCACCGGCAAAGCACATGCCGAGAATGCCCACCGAAATCGGGACAAAGGCGTTAAAACGGCGGCTCATGAACGCCATTCCGACTCCGGTCGCCATCAGCGTGAGGTAGGCGGGCACCAGCGGCAGCGCCTTGAAGTGCATGTGCGTCTCGACCACGATGGTCGACATGAGTATGGTTCCGCAGACGGCGAAGACCGGGGCAAGCGGGCTGTCCATGCCGTATTTGTACCAGCCGAAGGCCATCAGCCCCGCAGCATAGGCCATGCCGATCCCCGAGCCAAGCAGATTGTTGACAAGACCGCTGTCGGTGATGGTCCGCAGGACAAGTGCAATGACCATCAGGAAGCAGACCGTAGCGAGGCGAGGCAGGACGGCATTCCGGCTGACCCAGCCCAACAGCTCCTCCGAAAGTTCTGGCATCTCCTCGTCTGAATAGACCTTATTCTGCTGTGCAGCCGGCTTGGATGCTGGAGCCGCAGCAGGAACAGGATCATCGTCACTTATGCTGGCGGTCAGCCGCTCCAGCCGTTTCTCAAGCTTCTGTATGCGGCTTTCAAGCTCCTTCTCCCGGTTTTCAAGGGTTTGATCCGGTGTTGACATACTCTGGCTCCCGCCTACAGACATTATCAGCACCGGATCCTAACCGGTATTTACCCGCTACGGCACATGAGGACAGATATTCTGGCCACGCATCAATGGGAATCCTTGACCCCGAAGACCGGCAGGACCCTGGTGACCATGTAGAAGAGCACGAATGGCGTGGTAATAACTGTTAGTGCTCCAAAAAAGCCTTCTTTGAACAATTCGAGGCTGCTCGGCCAGAAGGGGAGTTGATAATCCATGAACCCGGAGAAAGAGGCCGAGAAGGCCTGGCCGCCGATAACGACATTCCAGCGCATCATGAAGACCCCCATCAGTACCAGCAAGGTGCCAATCAGGGCCCGCCGGATAGTAAGCCCCGGCCATAGGAAGATGATGAATGGAACAAGATTTCCCAGACCGTACTGCAGGATAAATATCTTGAAAAAGTCCCTTTCGTAGATTATGCGACGCAGGATATCCCAGGATTTGACCGCCGTGTAGGAACGGAAGATCAGGTCGAGCATCTCCAGGGTGATGGCCAGGATCAGGAACATGACCAGATATTTGACGGTAATGGTAACCACGTTGATCTCGGCACTCTTGAGTTCCTCGATGGAAGGGAGATTCGGATTGTTTTTACTTTTCCGGGCGAAGATCCGTTTACGGATTTCCATGGTGATGATGTAAGTTGCAATGCAGAGTGCAATCCCCGATACGATCGCCGAGCAGATGAAGATGACCGGCATGAGCGGCGTCATCCAGAGGGCATTGGCCTTGACCGAGCCGAAGATGAACCCGGCGTAACCATGCAGGAAGCAGGCAACCGGGATGCCGATACCTGCCAGTATCCCTACCGCCCGTTCATCCTTGTGCAGGGCCTTTGGGCCGATATCCATGGCTCCCAGGGAGAGAGCCGAATACATGACGAGCTGTAGCGACTCAACCGTTGTCCGTTGTGGTTTTGCGCGCAGTTCCAGGACTGTTTCTACAATGAACTGACGATAGACGAACCAGATTTCCGACGCCACGATAAAGCCGTAGGTTGTAAAGACAATGCCGAAAGCGGCGATGGCCGAGGTGAAATGCGGGGTCATCATGACGTTGATGCCCCTGAGCGGCTGCTGCAGGTGCAGCATCAGCGGCAACATAGCGACCGGCAGCAGGGCCAGGGAGAAGACCAGCGAAAAGCGGGCGATATCCTTCAACTGCTTGACGCCGAACACGTGATAGAGGGACGAGAGTACGAAGGCCCCGGCCACGAGACCGGTCATGAAGGGATACATGACGATCTGGATCGACCAGTAGATGTACTCATTGGGATAGACGAAAAATTCCTTCAAGGTCCAAGCTTCACCGTGTACCATGGCTATTTTACCTCCATTGAGAGTCCCAGGTAGAATACCTGCGGCTTGGTGCCGAATTCCTCTTTCAACACATTGACCTGTTCCTTGGTGATGATCTTGGTGACCGGGTCATCCGGGTCCCTGATGTTGCCGGCTAGGCGCGCACCAAACGGGCAGGCGTCCACACATGCAGGCATCATCCCTTTGCAAAGCCGATGATAGCAGAGGGTGCACTTCTCGGCCACGTGTAGCTCCGGGTGGAAGTAGCGCACGCCGTACGGACAGCCCATGATGCAATAGCCGCAGCCGATGCACCAGGTACGGTCAACCAGCACCACCCCCTCCTGGGTCTGGTAGGTGGCGCCTACCGGACAGACCTGCACGCAGGGCGGATTCTCGCAATGGTTGCAGAGCTTGGGAACGAAGAACCCCTTGTTGATATCCTCGGGCTTGATCTCCTTGAAACCCTGACTGGCCTGGTCGATCTTCTGGTTGGTGAAACCGTCCCGGGCGCCCTTGGGAGAATCGATGTACGTATGGCCATCCTTGGTGACTACATAACGTTCCACCCAGGTTCTGGTAACATTTGCATCCCAGTCGACGTCGTTCTCTATCTTGCAGGCCTTGACGCATAATCCGCAGCCGACGCACTTGTGGACGTCAACCAGGAAGACCCAGCGGACCTTGCCCTTGCCGTCTTTTTCGGCATGGAGTCTGCGCGGGTCGAATATCTCCAGGGCGGTCAGAGGTATTACCAGCCCGCCCGCTATAATCATCGCCTTCTTGCAGAATTCCCGGCGGTTAATCATGGTTTCACCTCTGCTTTGTGGTACTTCGGATTCGGTTTCACAGGATTATGCGGATAGTGGCACAAGATGCATTCCTCCGTGGGATAATGCGTCTGGGGGTCAATGCCCGGGATCTTCGCCCGGGCGCTGTCCCGGTAGGGAAGATAGGCATGGCAGCGGATGCACAGATCTCGTCGGCGATCGATGTCCAATCTCTTGGGGTCATTGGGATGATCATAATTCGGGCCATGACAGTTCTCGCAGCTTATTGACGCGTGAGGAGAGTCCTTGATGTCGTCATACTTGTCTTTGTGGCATTCTTTGCAGACTTTCGCTGTTTTGTATTTAACGGGATACTTTTTCCATTCGGCCTCGTTGGACTTGCGGTGCCAGCCGTACATGTAGCCACGCTCCCAGACACCGAAGTCTTCAGGCACTAACAGTGTTCTAGCGATCAGGATCCCTGCGACAATTGCCAGTACAATAAACAGTGGTCGCCAAACATGATTCTTCAATGTACGCACCTCCTTGGTAGAGTTGGGCAAGAGGAGCTCACCCCAGTATTGATGCATCCTGAACATGGCCTGCCAAATGTATAACGATGTTTAAAAATAAAGGTCTTGACTGTACTTGTCAAGAAATGTTTCCTGCTGGATCGTGTAGACGGGCAAAACTGCTCGAAACGATCTGCGACATGCGGAACCTGGCAAAAAAACTTTGACAAATCATGCTGATGAAAGCTAAATAGATAAAGATTAAAAACTGAAATTCAGCAGTGCAATACATCATACCGTATTCAAGGAGAAGTTCAATGGCCATTCGTAAAACCGCCGGCTATGCTTGGAACCTGATCAGTCTCATCGGCATGGTCCTGGCAATGACCGCAGCTGGTCTCATCGTTGTCTTTTTTGCTTTGGAAACGATTACCGGCGTTGAACACGCCTATCTGGGCATTATGACCTACTTCATGTTCCCCGGCATGCTGATCTTCGGCTTGCTGCTGGTTCCCTTCGGGGCCTGGCGGGTGCGCAACGAACGCCGCAAGGCAGCCATTGACGGGATGATCTCACTTGAAGAAGAGATCCCCAAATTCCCGCGGCTCGACCTGAACGACCCCCACCGCCGCCGCCTGTTCATCTTCTTTATCCTGGCCAGCGTGCTTTTTGTCGTTATCGTAGCTATCGCCTCCATCAAGGGCTTTGAGTTCACCGAATCGACCGTTTTTTGTGGTGAGATCTGTCATGTGGTCATGGAGCCCGAACACACCGCCTGGCAGAATTCCCCCCACGCCAAGGTGAAATGCGTTGAGTGCCACGTTGGTCCTGGTGCTGCCTGGTACGTAAAAGCTAAAATCTCCGGTCTGCGGCAGCTGTATGCGGTGGCGTTCAGCACCTACCCGGCCCCCATTGAAACCCCGATTGAAAATCTTCGTCCGGCGCGAGAAACCTGTGAGCATTGTCACTGGCCGGAGAAGTTTTACGTCGGTCGTCAAAAGATTTTCAACCATTACGCTCCCAACGAGGAAAACTCGCCCCGCATGGTCGATATGCTGATTCATATTGGAGGAAATCCCAAGAACCCCAATATCAACGGTATTCACTGGCACATCGGCAAGGAGGTTACCTTTATAGCCCGCGACAAGAAAAGACTTGATATCCCCTATATCGCAGTCAAGGGTAAGGACGGCAAGCTGACTGAATACTCAAACATAGAAACCCCGCTTACCAAGGACGAGATTGCAAAAGGGAACAAGCGCTTGATGGACTGCACCGATTGTCACAACCGGCCAACCCACATCTATCACTCACCGGGTGAGGAAATGGACTTTAATTTCATCTCAAACAATATAGACCGTTCACTCCCGTACATCAAAAAAGTGGCTGTCGAAATACTTGAACGACCCTACAAGACAAAAGAAGAGGCCATTGCAAGCATTACCAAGGAAATTCCGATCTATTATGCAAAAAACTACCCCAAGGTTGCTCAAGAGAAGGCTGCTGCGATCAGCCAGGCTGTTGACCGTGTAAAAGACATTTACGGGCAGAACTATTTCCCGAAGATGAAAGTCAAGTGGAACACCTATCCCAACTACATCGGTCACTTTTACACTCCCGGCTGTTTCCGCTGCCACGACGGAAAACACAAATCAGCCGAAGGCAGGATCATCTCCAAGGACTGTAAGATCTGCCATGACGTTCTCGGCCAGACCCAGGAGAACATTCCCGTTGGCACTGAAGTCAGGAATTTTGTCCATCCGGTTGATATCGGCGACGAACTCTACAAGACCAACTGCAGTGAGTGCCACTCCGCTGGCGGCCACGACGTTCCCGGTGAAGGCACAGAGAAACCGAAATACTGATTGGAAACGAAAAAAAAAGTCCCCGGAAAAACTCCGGGGACTTTTTTGTCGCATGTGAAAAAAACAGCTAGAGTTCTTCAAAATCCTCTTCTGCGCTGACCTCTTCGTCCTCGTCCTCTGAAATATCCCCATCCGCCTCATCCACAAGTTTTTTCAGAAACTGCCTGTTGTCGGAGATGGTTTTGCGGACCTCCGAGATAAGTATTTCCAGATCATCCGGCGCTTCCGCCATGGTGTAGCCCCTATCTATATCATAGTATCCAGGTAACGTTCGGCATCTTTGGCGGCCATACAGCCGGTACCGGCCGAGGTGACGGCCTGCCGGTAGGTAAAATCCTGTACATCGCCGGCAGCGAAGACACCTGCGACGCTGGTGGCGGTCAGATTGTTCTCAAGCCCCCCGCATTTCGTGCGGATATAACCGTCGACCATGTCCAGCTGCCCTTTGAATATGGAGGTGTTGGGGGTGTGGCCGATGGCAATGAATACGCCATGCACGGCAATCTCCTTGGTGGAGCCGCTGCGGTGGCGGATACGCATACCGGTTACGCCGCCGGTATCACCAAGCACTTCATCAAGCACATAGTTCCACTCGATGGTTATGTTGCCGTTCTTGGTCTTCTCGATCAGCCGGTCGGAAAGGACCTTCTCGGCCCGGAATTCCTCGCGGCGGTGAATGACGGTCACATGTTTGGCAATATTGGCAAGGTAGAGAGCCTCCTCGACGGCGGTGCTGCCGCCGCCGACCACCGCTACATCCTTGCCGCGGTAGAAGAAGCCGTCGCAGGTGGCGCACCCCGAGACGCCCTTGCCCTTGAAGGCCTCTTCCGAGGGCAGACCCAGGTATTTGGCTGAGGCCCCGGTGGCTATGATCAGGGCGTCGCAGGTGTAACGGACGGAATCACCCTCGAGTACAAAGGGGCGCTGCCGTAGATCGGCACTCTTGATGGCATCATAGATCATCAGGGTATTAAAACGTTCGGCATGCAGACGCATGCGCTCCATCAGGTCCGGCCCCTGCACACCCTCAGGATCGCCGGGCCAGTTGTCGACTTCGGTCGTCGTTGTCAGCTGGCCGCCCGGCTGGAGTCCGGTGATGATAACGGGGTTGAGGTTCGCCCGCGCTGCATAGATGGCGGCAGTGTAGCCGGCGGGGCCTGCCCCGAGAATAATCAGTTGATGATGGATCGCTTCCATGAAACCTCCTGCCG
The DNA here is from genome assembly GCA_038209415.1 of Geobacterales bacterium. Taxonomy (GTDB): domain Bacteria; phylum Desulfobacterota; class Desulfuromonadia; order Geobacterales; family Pseudopelobacteraceae; genus CAIPTY01. The sequence goes on along the minus strand of JBBQXT010000001.1, from coordinate 33,091 downwards.
ATGAGAATGTAGTAAATGTATCAGCAATCTGCTGTGTTGCCAAGAGACAAACCGTCTGTTTCGCCATTTGACCCGACGGAGCGGCTTTGCTAGTATAGCTTCACCCTAAACAGAGAGAGTCCTTGCCAATGCATCCCAATGAACTCATCAATGAAGCTTATGAATGCCCACGGGGTTGCATTCTCGGCATCCTGTGCGGCAGGGAGGCCGACAGAACGTCCAGCCAGCGTAACATTGACCGATGGTACTGCCGTCAAGCTGCCTGGGACACTGACGGTTCCGATCATCTGCGGCTGTGTTGACGAGATCGTGCAGGTGGAGGAGGAAGATGTCTCCCTGAAACTGGAAACACGCGGCTATGAGCACATCCAGGAAATTGTGAGCTACCTGAAGGGGCAGGGTTACAGCCTGACCGTCATGTAGCCTTGGAGCGTTTTTCAGGCCGGTCGATCTCGAATTTCTCCAGACGGTATTGCAGGGTCTTGTAACTCATCCCCAAGAGCGGCGCCGCCTTGCCGATAATCCAGTCGGCCCGCTCCATGGCCTTGATGATCATCCCCTTTTCCAGTTCTTCAAAGTCGATGCCGTCCGGCGGCAGGTCGACGTTGATGCCGCCGGTCAGGCCTATCGTGGAGCTGATTTCGGCCGGCAGGTCTTCAGGCTGGATGATATTGCTTTCCGCCATCAGCACCGAACGCTCTATAACCGACTCAAGCTGGCGCACATTGCCCGGCCAGGCATAATTCATGATCAGCCGCAGAGCTGGTTTCGAGATGCCCTCGACCTCGATTCCCGAGATCTCGCTGTATTTTTTGACGAAATACTCTGCCAGGGTTTTCAGGTCACTGCCGCGTTCACGTAGCGGGGGCAGGCTGATCCGGATCACGTTCAGGCGGTAGAACAGGTCTTCGCGGAATGCTCCGCGCTTGATCTCCTGCTCCAGTTCCCGATTGGTGGCAGCCAGTATGCGCAGGTCCAGCGAAATATTGACCTTGCCGCCCACCCGCCTGATCTCCTTCTCCTGGATAGCCCGCAGCAGCTTGGCCTGCATGGCCACATTCATTTCGCCGATCTCGTCCAGAAAAACGGTGCCGCCATTGGCGGCCTCGAAGATGCCGATCTCGCGGGTATTGGCTCCGGTAAAGCTGCCTTTTTCGTGGCCGAACAGCTCGCTCTCGATCAGGGTGTCGGGGATGGCTGCGCAGTTGATGGCCATGAAGGGTTTGTCCTTGCGATGGCTGCCGTCGTGGATGGCCCGTGCCACAAGTTCCTTGCCGGTGCCCGATTCACCTACGATCAGCACACTTGAACTGGACGCGGCAATCTTGGAGATGATCCGGAACACCTCTTTCATCTTGGGGTGTTCTCCGTGTATGTACGGTATGGATTGGACCGATTCCAGACGTTTACGCAGGACACGGTTTTCCCGGACCAGGCCGATGTGTTCCAACGCCTTGCTGACCGCCAGAACCAGCTGATCGCCTTCGATCGGTTTTTCGAGATAATTGAAGGCACCCTTCTGGATGGCCTCGACAGCGGTCTTGATCGAGCCGTGGGCCGTCATCATGATGATACACTGTTCTGCATCAACCTGCTGAACCAGTTCCAGCAGGTCCATCCCGGTCTGGCCCTGCATCATGAGGTCCGTCAGGATAAGATCGAACTCACGCTTTTCCAGCAACGACAGCGCCTCGCGGACACTGGCTGCTTCAGCCAGTTCATGCCCTACTTTCTTGAGGGTCAGGATGATGATCTCTCGCTGAAGTTTTTCATCATCGACAATAAGTATTCTGCCCTTCATGTCAGCCATTAGGTCGCCTCCTGTTGTTCCTGCTGAAGCGGCAGCACTACCGTGAATTTCGTGCCTTCACCCGGTCTGCTCTCCACAAGGATCTCGCCGCCGTGCTCCTTGATGATCCGCTCGGTAATGGCCAGACCCAGACCGATGCCGACATCTTTGGTCGTAAAGTACGGCTGGAAGATCTTGGAGATGTCCTCTTGCTGGATGCCGCTGCCTTGGTCGGCAAAGGTCAGCCGTACCCGGTTGGCGCTTTTATCCAGAGCGGCCCCCAGACGTATGATTCCGCCATCGTTCATGGCCTGGGCAGCGTTATTGATGAAATTGAGGATACAGTTGCGCAGCAGTTCCTGGTCTACCCACAGAAGCGGCAGGCCGGCATCAATCTCCTGCTCTACGCGAACCCCCTGTTCTGACAGTCGGTCGTCTAAGAGCGGTAGTACCTTGGACAGGATTTCAGCATAGGCAACCAGTGCCCGGCGCAGCTTGAGCGGTCGGCCATAGTTCATGAAATTGAGCACCATGTAGTTGGCGCGACGGACCTCTTCCTTGATTTTATCAGTCAATTCAGTCAGTTCTGAAAATTTGTCGCCGCAGCTTGGGAGCAGTTCCGACTTGAGATGGTCAATGGCCAGGCTGATGTAATTGAGCGGGTTACGGATCTCATGGGCGATGCCCGAGGCCAGTTGCCCGACACGGGAAAGGTGCTCGGCTTCGTAGAGTCTCTTTTCCAGCGCCTCCCGCTCGCGCAGCTTCTCGACCATGTTGTTGAAACCTTCGGCCAGTTCACCGATCTCGTCATGGCTTTCAACCGGTATGGTAACCGATAGATCACCGGCCGAGACTCGCTTGAAATCTCCGACCAGGCGATGGATCGGATCGGTATATCGTCTGGCCAAAAAAATGATCAGGGCTATACCGACCGCAAAGACCATACTGGTTGCAAACAGGCGGCGGATAAAATTGGCGTGCTGGAGGTCGCGGATATTGTCCAGCAGCATGTTGATCTGGACGTAGCCCAAAAGTTCATCACCGACGATAACCGGAACAAGCACTTCGTATGGTTTCTGGGAAAGGATCGAGGCACCCCGGCTGGAGGCCGGTGCGGCGTGGACACCCTTCTCCAGTTTTTTCAGCTCGCGTTTTTTGCCGATTTTTTCCGGATCCGAGGAGTCGATGATCTCCCCTTCACTGTTGATGATATTTATCTCGTTGATACCCTTTTCACGGGCCTTGCTGAGGTATTCGGTCAGGCGGGAGGTTTCGGCCTCGGAGGTAAGGTCTTCGATACTCATCTGGACAGCCTTCGAGATTTCCTGCGAACTTTCCTGTATCTCGCGCACCAGATCATTCTGGGCATACTGATTGAGGGAGAAGAGGGTCAGCATGGTCAGACCCAGCAGGGAGAGCATTATTATGATGAGCTTGGAATTGAGCTTCATGGCGGCCTTTGTTCGAAAAAGTGGCTGGATTATAGCGCAGGGTGAAGGCAGAGACAAGCGCTAAGGATGCGCTGTGGATACAGGGCAGTTGACACCCCTGGCGGCACAATGCTACATACTTCTGCTATGATTTCGTATCTCGCCGCATATCCCCGTTATCTGGCTCCGCTGCTGCTCCTTTTACTGACGGGCTGCACAAGCTATATAGCGCATGACCGTCTGCCGTACCCGTTGACCAATGATACCTTCGACAGGCAGGTCAAGGTTGTCACCATCCCCCTGCCGGTAATTGCTTCCAGTCCCAACGAGGGTATAACAGTCGGTGCCCTGTCGGCCTTTCTGCTACATGACAGTAATGACAATATCAGCACACTGCTGGCGCCGCAGGTCAACTACAACAAAAACTTCGGCATCACTTCAACGTTCTACGGAGCCTTCTACCCCTCGCCGGACCGCTCCTGGGAAATAAATCTTTCCAAATCGACCATCATCAACGAGGATTACGAGCTCAAGCTGCGCGACAAGAACTTCCTCGACAAGAAACTGGAAATCAACCTGTTCGCCTTTGCTTTCAGTGACGGCTCAGCGCGTTTTTTCGGATTCGATGCCAAAACACCCCGCCAGCGTGAGACCAATTACACCGATAAGGAAATCGGCTTCAATCTTTCAGCCGGCTATGATATCGGCCGGCACATTCAATTTATTCTGGGTGAGCGTTACCGCGACGTTGAAATCGAACCGGGAGCTGTTACAAGCATTCCATTCATTCGCAAGCGCTTCAGGGGAAGAAATGTTCCGGGAATCAACGGTTTTGACGCTCATGCCCAGCGCATCTCACTGGTCTACAGTACGCTGGATTCCCTGACTGCGCCGACCTTCGGCGGGTTTGCCAAGGTCTCAATTGAAAACAGCTCGAAGGATTTGGGCAGCTCCGCCGATTACCGGCACTACGAAGGCGAACTCAAGGGTTTCATTCCCCTTGACAACGCCCGCTACATCAGCGTCTTTCGCCTGGTCTACAACCAGACCCTCGGTGAAAAAGTCCCTTTTCTGGAGCAGAGTAGCCTGGGAGGCGAAAACACCTTGCGAGGATACGGTCGCAACCGCTTTATCGATAACAGCTATTTTCTGCTGAACCTCGAAGAGCGCATCCGGCTTTTCCGCTGGGAGATTTTCAACGTCAAGGCCGACTGGGAACTGGCGCCTTTCATAGACCTGGGGGCTGTCATGGAGCGGCTCGACCGGTCAAGCACCAGGCAGTTCGAGTTCAATCCCGGTATTGGTGTCCGGGCTGTGGTCCGGCCAAATATTATCGGGAGAGTCGATGTCGGCTTCGGCAAAGACGGCCCGGCGGTGTTTGTAGGTTTGGGGTATCCGTTTTAAAAAAGTCACGGTTGCACTCAAATTTCAACAGACCTCCGAGATTTTGGAATCCTCGGAGGTCTATGGATGCGCTAGCCCAGCTCTTCCTGCAAGCGCTGGCGGAGGCTCATCTCGGCATACAGTCCCCCGCGCTCCAGCAGCTCAGCGGGTGGCCCCTCCTCCGCAATTCTCCCGTTTTCCAGCACGATGACCCGGTCGCAATCGCGGAATGCGGAAACACGTTGGGAAACGATCAGCACGGTCCGGTTAGCGTAAAAGTGTCCCAGTTCAGCCAAAATCTCCTCCTCACGGCCGGCATCCACTGCGGAGAGCGGGTCGTCAAGCAGCAGCAGCGGCGGATCGGTGGCCAGGGCACGTGCAATGGCCAGGCGTTGCTTCTGGCCGCCGGACAGTGTGACTCCTTTTTCTCCCACCATTGTATCCAGCCCTTCACGGAACTTCTCGACATCGTCGCTAAAACCTGCCTGGCGAGCGGCCTCGCTAATAGTATTCTCGTCATGATCCGCCAGGCCATAGGCAATATTCTCGCGGATGCTGCGGGAAAAAAGAAACGCCTCCTGGGGGATGTAGCCGACCAGTCGCCGCAGGCTGGCCAGGGTGATGCCGTTGATGTCCCGTCCGTCGATGAAGAGCATATCCTGTGCAACCGGCAACAAACGCGGCATTAATTTGATCAGGGTGGTTTTTCCGCTGCCCACAGTGCCGGTGATGCCTACTTTTTCTCCGACCTTTATTCGAAACGAGATCCCGTCCAATATCCGTGTGGATCCATAACTGAAAGAAAGCCTACGAAATTCGATCCCTTCGCGGATTTCATCAAGCGGCTCTGCCCCTTTTTCATCGGCCACACCCGGTTCGGCCGCAAGAATCGTAGCCAGGCGAGACATGGAGGCCGCTCCGCGCTGCGCCAGAGTCAGAATCCAGCCCATCACCGCCGTGGGCCAGACCAACATGGCCAGATAACCGCTGAAGGCCACGAAATCGCCCAGGGTGATGCTGCCGTCAATCACAAGCCGCCCACCCATGAACAGTACCACCAGCGTTCCGGCCCCTGTCGCAGCAGCCATAACCGGGATGATCAGTCCGCGCAGTCTGGCCAGACGCAGGTTGTGATGCAGATAGCGGCCAGCGGTCTGCCCGAATTGCCCCTGGAAATGTTCCTCACGGCAATAAGACTTGATCAGTCGTACCGCCGAGATCGTTTCCTCGGACAGGCTTGACAGCCGGGCCAGCTCTTCCTGCGCCTCCAGTGACCGCTGAAACAGTCTATGGCTGACCTTCTTGACAACCAGCACCATCAGCGGAAAGGGCAGAATCGCCCATATCGTCAGCCAGGGGTGAATGCGCAGCATCAGGGATACCGCAGCCGTATAGATGATCAGCGTATTCATGGCGCTCATGGCACCAAAGCCGGTCAGCATACGGACATTGGTCAGGTCGTTTGAAAAACGGGAAAGGATGTCGCCGGTGCGGCTGGTTGAGAAGTAATGCTGGTCGAGCAGCATCAGACGGCGAAAAAGGTCGGTCCGGATGCGGAACTCGATGATGCGGGCGGCGTTAAGAATCAGGGTGCGGGAAAAAATCCTGGTCACGCAGTGCAGCAAGGCCAGTAAGGCGATGACCAGGGCGCAGGTTGCCGGAGAAAAACGGGCCGAAGCGGGATGTTGTAGCCCTTCCACAGCAAGTTTCATAAACCAGGGTATCAACAGTGCAAAACCGTTGGTTGCAAGCAGAAAACAGCCGCCTGCTGCGTAACGCCAACGAAGCGTATACAGGTAACTATTCAGGAGTGTTAGGTCTTTGATGGTGTATATCCCTTCACGGAAGTGAGTCTGCAAGCTTGACCTGATTTGAATATATAAGGGGATTTCCAGACTTAATTGCTAAAGTGTAGCCCATCTATGGCATGGAAGCAATTTCCATGACGACCTGCTGTGTCTGCCTCGCCAAGTGCTGCGGAAGAGTGCTGCCTATCCCGCTGGCGCGTGTAACGCGGTGAATAATGTAAACAATTCCTATTGCATTATTCAGGGGTTTTGTTTATATCATTACAACATATATTTGCAGCGTTTTCTCACTACAACAACAGGAGCGCCTTCATGAAATTATCATGCACCCGCCTGATCCCCGCCTGCTTCCTTCTGGCCCTTCCGGGGGCTGCGTTATCTGCGGAAATATCTGTTGATGCCACCAGTATCGTGCGCATTGAACAGCGCGCCGATCCTGGTTTTAACAAGCAGAATATTGCCCCGGCCACACAGTTTTTGGGGCTGGATGCAAACAAGCTGGCTGACGGAAACCTCTCCCTGCACGTTTACGGCTGGGGGCGCGCTGATATCGAGGACAAGAGCTATAACGACGATCAACTGGCCGGCAGCCTGACCTACGGATACCTGCAGTACCGTTTCAAGGTCGCCAACGCTGATATGCGGGCCGGACGATTCTTCGTGCACGAGGGTATTGTAAACGAACAGATCGACGGTGCCGGTCTCCGTACCGACCTGCCGCTCGGTTTTGGTTTTTCCGCCTTCGGCGGCGCAAATGTGCACACCATAAATCTGAAGGGACAAAACAGTGACGGCAAAGGCGATGGCAACTTCGGCGGTCGCTTGAACTACCGCTACAAAGGGGTACTGGAGCTCGGTGCTTCCGGGCAGTATGAAACCGATGCCCCCGCTATGATTGATCTCCTAAACCCCCTGAATCCGCCAACCAAACACAATCACCGGCTGGTGGGTGGTGATATCTGGTTCAGCCCGCACAAGGCTGTCGAACTCATGGGGCACACCAGCTACAACACGGAAACCAAGGGAGTGGCGGAGCACAGCTACCTGATGAATATTAAGCCGCTGCAGCACCTGGTATTGACCGGTGAATACAATGAACAACGGCAACTGAATTACCTGTACACAGGGCTCAGGTTCTCCGAAACGGCTCTGAATCCTGCCGAACGATCACGCTCCCTGGGCGGCAGTGCTTCTTACGGAATCGGCAAGGGAGTCGAAATTGCAGCTGACTACAAACGCTACACCCGTGACATGGGCAATGCCGACCGCTATGGCGCTGACCTGAAGCTTTCCTTCATGGAAAACTCTGTTCGAAGCGGCCTTGGCTACCACTATCTGCGTGCCGACCAGCAATTTGCCATTGTTGGTACCCCAAGCGCCTCTTTCCATCAGCTGCGCGGCTATGTCATGCATGATACCAAGACCTATTTTGCCGCGCTGGATGCGATCGGCTACATCTTTAAAGAAAAGGTTTATAATGAGCAGGCCGCCTGGGAAGGGACCCTCTCCCTGGGTTACCATATCACTCCTGACCTGGCAGCTTCTGGTGATATCAGCTACGGCAGGAATCCCCAGTTCACCGAAGAGACAAGAGGCCTCGTCCGCCTGACCTACAATATGAATTTTGATAGCAAAGGAGGGATGAAATGAGATTTTTCCAGCAGATATTCCCCGCACTGGCCCTGGCCGGACTGATCATGATACTTGCGGCATGTGCCCAGATGAAGGCCATTCCCGGTCTGCCCGCCTCCCATTCTGAAACTTTGGCTGCTGGTCAGCAGGTCAGTTGTGCCGAATGTCACGAGGACCAGCAAAAAGGCACCTTGAAGGCCTTTGACGCATTCAGCCATTCACCGGGCTTTGTCAAAAACCATCGTTTCTACGCATCTTCAGATGAGAGGCTTTGTTCAACCTGCCACAAGAGCTCTTTCTGCAACGACTGCCACACAAATCAAGTAGAAATGAAACCCTCGTTAAAGTACGGCAACCGTCCCGACCGTGAAATGCCGCACCGCGGCAACTTCATGACCATGCACAAGATCGAAGGCAAGCTCGACCCGGCCAGCTGCTACCGCTGTCATGGCCGTGCCAATAACGAACGCTGCATCACCTGCCACCGATAGGAGAAGAAAATGAAGATATTATACTATGCTCTTGTACTACTCTTTTCTGTGACACTGTGGGGCTGCAGTTCGGGCAATTCAGCTGCCCCGGCCGCGATTGACCCGACCACCGGCAAGCATGTCGCCGGATGGGCCGCCAACGGTAGCGGTGGAGCGCATCCCGATGTATATTTCAGCAACCCGAATGGTTGCAAAGAGTGCCACGGCACGGACCTGAAGGGCGGCATCAGCCAGGTCAGTTGCTCAAATCCGGGCAGGAGCGGTGTCCTTTGCCACTCCAGCTTTCCGCATGTGCTCGGATTTAAAGCTTTTGCCCTGCACGGAAATTCCGCTAAAGCTCAGGCATTAGGAGTTACCGGCATGGCACACTGCCAGAAGTGTCATGGCACCATCTACACCGGCAATGGCGCAGCTCCAAATTGTATCGGCTGCCACCAACAGACAAATCCGGCTTCGAATGCACCGCATGCCGCCAACTGGGTTAGCGGGAATGCCAACGGCCTCAAGCACAGCACAACCGATCCCAGCAATGCCCCGGCCTGTGCCCAGTGCCATCTTGGCGGGAGTTTTTCACATCCAGCACCTGTCCCTGCCGCAGCCGGAACTGCTCCGCAGTGTTTCAACGGGACTCTGTGCCACAATGCAGCCGGTCATGCGTTTACTGTCGTAGATCATATGGTCTCTGCGCGATCCAATCTTGCCAGCTGCCAAACCTGTCATGCAACGCCTTCAGCAGGCTCCAATCCTAGATTTACCATTGAGAAGAACGCTACCCTTACACCTGGTGGATGTGAAAAGTGTCATGCCAAACCTGGTCTGGCTCATCCCTTTATGTGGCTGCCGGGTCGGCCAAGAACGCTTGAAGCGACGAACACAGCCAGCCACGCCAACGCCCAGAACGTGGTTGCGTCATGTGGCCTGTGTCACGGTGGGGCAGCACTCACGGGTGGCGGAACTGCTTACCCGGGTGGAATTGCACCGCCGGCCTGCTTCTCAACCCCGGGAGCGGCGGTTGGCGCCACAGCCTGCCATTTCACCAAACCGATTAACGCTCAAGGTATAACGGTTGGTTGCAGTTCGTGCCACGGTGCTGCGCCGACCCCATTAATCCCATCAAGCGGTCAGCCGATCGGCAGCACGGCACCAAATCGTGATTTCAGGCACTCGAAGCATTTCAATGCGATCACCGGTCTTACGTGCGGCATCTGCCATAACGGTTTTGGAACTGGTAAAGTTAGCCACTCCGCAAGGGTCGTATTCGCTGCTGTCACAGCTCCGGTGGCCATTCTGCAAACCGGTCCGGCTCAGTTCAATGATGGCGGTCCGGCCGCCTATAATACTTCCACTCAGAAATGTACCAACGTAAGCTGCCATGGAGGTTCTATTGGCGGTGACGCGTTTCTCTCGATACCAAATATGGATTGGAAAAAAACCGGGTCACTTATCGCAACCGATTGCGCAACTAACTGCCACGTTGTCTCGCAAGTTGAGCCAGCCCTATACAGTGGCGTGCCTTACATCGGACCATTTAGCGGAAATAATAGTGACCCTGTTACATACCCACTGACTGGCCAGAATCTGCACTTGTTTCATGTTGTTGGCAATAATATCTTATGCACGGATTGTCACAACATATCCAACGGGAAGCACTACCAAAATATCTTGCTTGGCAGGCGCCCCCTGCTTCCAGGCGCTTTTGCCGCGAGCACGGTAGGCGGGCCAGGCACGGCTGTGGCAACCTATACATTCACGAGCTCACAAAGCAGTTCATGTTTTATTACTGCCAGCACATCCCCTTCGGGGAGAGGTTGCCATAATTCGCTTCCTTCCAGATCTTGGTACAAATGATTCGGTCGTACTGTGGAAAGAAATATCGTAAGTGATTCTAAAAGTGGCCATAAAATTGCATCTTTCATTCTCACTCAAATGAAAACGCAAGGATTACGTTACCTGCGAGTAGCTTGGTCAAGGTCTGTCAGAGGTAGTAACGTTATCGGATTTCATCGGAAACACATGGCAATCCGTTTTTGTCTGGAGGCAATTGTATATGAAACATTGGAACAAGTTCATATGTATCGTTAGCTTGGCGACGTCCTTTTGCTGTATTGGGTCGCTATTTGGCGGTGTAGCTTTCGGTGCTTCTACCCCGCCGATTGTTACCGTGCTTCCGGTTTTCAAGGAAGGGGCTGTCACGCCGACCAGGCTTGCTGAAGATGGCCTTGGCAATATCTACGTGACGGACCCGCATGCCGAAGGAATTAACGTGTATAACGGTGTCGGGAAACTGGTGAATAAATTTGTTACAGCCGTTGAACCGGGTGGCATCGCCTTTGCGAAAAACGGTGATTTGCTTGTTACGCAGGGAACATATGTTGTCGCGCTAGACCCTGCCACGGGTGCGGAAAAGAGGCGTTTCGGGTCGTTTCTGTCAGCATTTTATATTACGGTTGACAGGACAGATAGCACGAATCCTGTCCGTGCGGCCTCGGGCAAGATCTTTGTAAGTGATATTAAAGACTATGTTGTTCAGGTCTTTGATAATGCCTACGCTGACGTGGATGTCAGCGCCGGCACTGCTCACAATGCACAGGACATACCCGGCAATGCCAAGTGGTACAGAGATTACCGGGCCAATTTCATCGGTGATAACCAGAATATCTGGGGAGTCAAAAACACAACCTTCAACCGCCCGGCCGGCGTGGCCATCGAGAAAAACTCCGGGAATCTGGTCGTTGTAGATTCACTGAGCGGCAAACTCAAGTTTTTTGACCAGGCTGGAAATTACCTCGCTACAATAGGTTCACAAGGTTACGACGTAAACCACCAATTCATCAGGTTTACCTATCCGCAATCTGTAGACTTTGAATATACTGCTACCGGAGTACTGGACCGCGCCTACATACTGGATACGTTTCAGAGTTACGTTATGGTGCTTGATGCAACAACTGCCGCGCCTGCGTGGACATGGCTCGAGGATATAAGTCTGTATGGCCATGATAATGGTGATTTGATAGCTCCCTCCGATTTATTGGTCGATTCCGTAAATCCGAACAACAGCCACCTGTTTGTATCTAACGGTTTTGGTTCGTTGACGGTTTTCGGTCTCGCCAATCTGCAGCCGTTTAATGTCACGATAGACAACGTACAAAATACGACATTGCGCGTGAACTGGTTGAATTCTGCCAGTGCATCAATTACTGGTATACGTATTTACAGATCCACTACAGCCGGAGCCCTGGGTACCAATGTCAGCGGGATTCTGCCCAGTACGGCGGTTTCGTATACTGACACGGCGTTATTGCAGTATACGACCTACTATTACACGGTACGGGCAGTCTACGGTTCAAATACAGAGACCACCAACATCAGCCAGGTTTCTGCTAAAACAACGGGTCTGTTCAACCTTTCAATTAACTTAAATGGTAATGGTTCCGTAAATGGTAGTGCCGCCTGCCCGAGCGGAACCTGTGTATCATCACAGAATTCAGATGCTCTGATTACATTGACTGCAACGGCTTCAGGTCAATCGGTGTTTGAAGGATGGACTGGTGATTGTTTTACCACCGCTGAAACCTGTATAGTAACAATGGATTCAGCCAAATTAGTAACTGCCTTCTTCTCAGCAAAACTTGCATTCCGCGTAGATGGGGTCTACTTCGACAATCTGCAGTCTGCCTATAATGCTGCTTCCGATGGCTCAGTGATCAAGGTGCTTGCCGGTACATGGCCGTCAACAAATTCGACGACAGAATACAACACCGCATGGCAGGCGAAATCAGTCACTATCGAGGGCGGTTACGACGGAACATTCACCAGTAATTCGGGTGCATCGAGTGTCGTTGTCGGAAGGACCAACCTGAATAGTGGCAAGGTCGTCATGAAGCAGTTCAAGGTGAAATAAGATCCATACACTGATGCTGCAGCAGATGTTTGCTGTAGCATCCTGCACCGTTGTGATGCATGGTTAAAGAGACTTTTATCAACTATATCAAGTTAAAAGAGTTTCCAGCGTAGTTAAGGAGCTTTTATGAAGAGAACATGTGTCGTTATCTGGGCTTTAGCGCTCTTTGCCATTATCCTGCCGTTAACTGCGGAGGCAGTAGACCCTCCCAGCCATTTCGGTTTGGCTATCGGTATAAACTGTGCTTCGTGCCACCAGCCGCACCGCACACTTGGCCCCAGTAATAGTCAGCTTTTGCCCGATAAAACGGTTCCTATCATAAGAACCTCACCAGCTGTTTTTAACAATATCTGCCAAACATGCCATAGACCAGGTGATGGTTTTGCGAAAGCCAAGCCCATGGCACTGGTTGATACGTCGTCCATTTTTGGTGATCATTCGACGGCAGGTTTCGGCAAGTTACGCCAGACTTCACATCGCTGGGATGGCTCCGACACAAACCCTGCCGCCGGTGCATTGGCACCTGTACAAGCGGCCATGACGACCAACACAAATGGTGTTCTCAACCTGCGCGGCCGTACAGGCAATCAATTGGCATGTGTCCGCTGTCACTCGCCACATCTGTCTGGAGCCCCCGGCGCCATGCTTCGTATGGGTGTCGAGAATGACCAGCTGTGCCGCGACTGTCACCGTACTCGTGATCAGCAGTCGCACCTGTCCGGCACTCACCCGATTGGGGTTAATTACGATACTGCTGCAGCCAAAGGCAACTTTAATAACCCACCGTTAAATGCCAACCCAGCCAACCCGACCTCTGACCTGAGTAAGAGGTTTACAAAAGGGGGCTTTACTCAAGCAATTCCACTGGCTCCTTCAGTCCCTGTCCCTGACCGTACTATTATTTGTTCAACCTGCCATGGTGTACATTATACCGATTCACGCAGTTCAACGTTCGATGGTTCTTCGACGGCAAAAGGCAGAGGCAACTATGTCAATTTAAGCTCCGGTGACGGCTATCAGCTACGCACTGACCGTCGCGGTTCAAAAGTATCCAGTGGAACTCCTGATAAACTCAACATCTGTACAAACTGTCATGCCAATAAAAAGAGCCATAACGCCAAGGATCAGGATGTACAGTGTGTGGATTGCCATGGCGCCCATGTTGAGTACGATGCTACCAATTCACCGGTGTTGAACCCTCAGAATTTAACCAACGTATACCTGGTTCGTCGTAACGTTAATAACCATGGAACGCCCAGTAAGATATACTTCCGTTACACCGGCAGCCAGAGAGAATATAAAAACGCTCAGGGTACCGGTGTCTGTCAGGGTTGTCACAAGGTACCCGAAGCGGGCGGTAAATATCCCCCAGAGCACGACAGTAACAAAGCCAGCGACTGTAAAAATTGCCACTTCCACTCAAGCCAGGCCGGATCGTTTTCCGGCTCGTGCGGACAGTGCCATGGAATGCCTCCAAACAGTGCGACACCCGGACCAGGCGGTTTGGCATTACCTGCCACGGGCGCTCTCCTCGCTGGTGCGGTCGGTGCACATGCTGCGCACGTGACTAGCGGCCTGAAGATGGAGTGTAACGGCTGCCATGAAGGCTATGCAAACAGGGTTATGCCGAGTAAGACTATTGATATCGGTTTTGCCGTCAACGGTGTAAACGTCCCTGGTTTCACTAATGTACCGATCTCCGGTACCTATAATAATAACAATCCGCTTTCAAACGGCTATACCTTCACCGGTCCTGTCGGGGCTGGTCCAAATCAGACCTGTAGTGCAATCTATTGCCATGGCTCCACCCTGACCGGTGGTTCAAATTTAAGCCCCTCATGGGTTGGCGGTATAAGTCAGGTCGCTTGCGGAACGTGCCATGGCGCATCAGCTTCGACACCGCCCACAACTGCCAGCCATGCGCGTCATGCCGGCGCAGGCGTCGGTCAGTTGCAGATTGCTTGTGCCAATTGCCATGGTCTACATACAGACAACAAGCACGTGAATGGCAATGTAAAGTGGAATTTCGCTGCGCTGAACGGTGGTCAGTACAAAACACCGAGCGGTCGTTTCTACACCATCAGTGGTTCAACAGGCCGCCTGGCACCGAGTGCTGCGTATGGAACCTGTTCGAATATCTATTGCCACAGCAACGGCGGGCCTAACGGTGCAGCCATAGCTTATACAACCATGACCTGGGGCGGTGCATCTCTCAACTGCGGCAGTTGTCATGCAAATATGGCTACTACTCCTGCTGCGAATGGCGGTCACTTCAAGCATTCCAGCACTGGCAATACATCAGGTCCGGCATTTGACTGCTCTGCCTGTCACACCGGCTACACTGCGACGTCAACCAATGGCACGACACACGCGAACAAGTTGGTTGAGCTGAACGGCGCTGTGACCGGATACTCGAAAGTGTCTCCGATGCCGGCCGGCGGCGCCTGGGGCACCTGTTCAACGAGCAAATGTCATGGCAGTGCAACCGGCCTGATCTGGAATAATGGGACCATCTGGCAGACCGGTGGTGATCACTGTACAACCTGCCACAGCAGCACCGCCGCTGCCGCTGTATCAGCTGGGAACCCGTTCTACTCAACGGAGTACCCGACAAAACAGACCTCAAATCTAAATGCTAAGGTTGGCGCTCATACATTGCATCTCACGAATATAAATGTAATGAACGCATCACTGGTCTGCACAGATTGCCACGGAACAGTAGCACTGAAAGACGCGACTCATATGAACGGTGTCTCCAACTTCAACTGGAGCGTACTCGCTAAGACGGGTGGACTCACTCCTAGCTACAACACATCTACTGGAACATGTTCTAATGTCTACTGCCATGGAGCTGCTATGCCTGGTTCAGACACAAGTGGAAACAATAAAACTCCGTCATGGAAAACACCGTTCATGCCTGCTACATTGACTCCAGAGTCATGTAAATCATGTCACGGCTTCCCGCCGGTAAATGCCAACCATCCTGTTCTCGCGTCTCCAACAAGTTTTCCAACGTCAGATTGCAGCGGATGTCATCCGAATATAAGTGCAACTGGTACAACCTATGCCAATATTTTCGTGGACAAAACGCTACACATTAATGGGGTAGTTAATTCTACCGGTGGTAGTTGTAACGGATGCCATGGGTATCCGCCGTCCAACAAGCGCTTCAAGGGCACGCAGAACAACTGGTCGAGTGCGCGTCAGGAGAATTACTCAGGCGGCGGTGGGGCACATACCGTTGCCGGCCACATTCCTCCTACAGCGAATCCAAGCCAGGCATGGGCCAACTGTACGAACTGTCATAATCAAAATGATCATGCAATGAGTCCATTGGCTTTCAATCCGAGCAGCAATATCAAGGTCAATATAGACCATGAGTATAAATTCTCGGTAGATAGGCCTGCTAAATACACATCAAATGGTCTGGATGGTGCTCTGCACGTGTCAGGTAATTGTTCCAATATTGCCTGCCATTTCCAGAAAACGCCTAAATGGTAGTTAATAGAATTAAATGACTTGAGTTAATAGGTAAGAAAAAGCCTGACAGCTAATACTGTCAGGCTTTTTTACGTTGTGCGGACTGATGCCTTCTTGACAATAACAGCGCTATCTATTAAATCTTATTTTAATTAGTCGCTTGCAGACAGAGAAGACCCTCGAACTGTATAACGCAATCTAAATAAAATTTGGATGGAGAGAGTTATCGCCCGGGATTGAGAAAGTGCTGTTGAATGGCGGCAGTCAGTGCAGAGAGGGTATATTCTTTGGGTTCAATATCAACTTTTAAGCCGAGACCCCGGCACGTTCTGGAGGTGATCGGACCGATGGAAGCGACTGCGACGCCTTGCAGCATGTCTGCCAGCAGGTCTGCGCCAAGCAGTTCAGCCAAGTTGAGTACGGTTGAGGAAGAGGTAAAGGTGATGCAATCTATGCAGCGTTTTTCCAGCGCCAGAAGCGCTTCAGGACAAAGCCGTTCGGGAAGGATGTTGCGGTAGGTAACCGGAGCGGTTACGAAGGCGCCCATCTGTTCCAGATCGTGCGGAATGACCTCTCGTGCGCGGTCTGCACGGGGGAAAAGTACTTTTTTCCCAGCAATACCCAGCTTGGCAAACCCTGAAACCACACCTTCCGCCTTATAGTCGGCCGGTATCAAGTCGGGCCGAATGCCATGCAGCACGAGTGCTTCGGCAGTTCTCGGTCCCACCGCGCATACCTTGCAGCCACCGAGCGCTCTGGCGTCCAAACCAATAAGATCAAGCCGTTGAAAAAAGAAACGCACTGCGTTGACTGATGTCAGCACAAGCCAGTCAAAGTCGGCCAGCTTGGCAATGGCAATGTCCAGCTCGTCCCAGCTCAACGGTTCAACCAGTTTGATTGTGGGGCACTCAAAAACTTCTGCGCCGAGGCTGGTCAGCTGAGCGGAAAATTCGCTGGCTTGATCAGCGGCACGGGTGACAATGATTTTGCGGCCTGAGAGGGGGCGGTTGTCGAACCAGCGCAGCTGTCCACGAAGGTTGACGACTTCTCCGACAATGGTGATCGCAGGGGGCTTGAAAGCAGCGTTTTCCGCCTTGTCGGCAATGTCAGCCAGTGTGCCGGTCAGTACCTGCTGACCGGTGGTAGTGGCCCACCGCACGAGAGCCACCGGTGTGTGAGGGCTTCTGCCATGTTCTGCCATGCGCAGCATGTTGCGGCGAAGAGAGGTGATGCCCATGTAAAAAACAACGGTGCCGTTTCCCAAAGACAGACGATCCCAGTCGATGTTGGATTCGTTCTTATCCTTGCCCTCCTGGCCGGTAACAAAGGCAACGGACGCAGTAAAATCACGGTGAGTCAGGGGTATGCCGGCATACGCAGCGGCACCCACCGCAGCTGTGACACCGGGTACGACCTCGAAGGGCAAGCCTGCTAAAGCAAGCGCTTCACATTCTTCGCCTCCCCGCCCGAAAACAAAGGGGTCTCCACCTTTAAGGCGGACAACGACCTTACCTTGCCTGCCCTTTTCAACCAAGAGCTTGTTGATCTCTTCCTGGTCCTGGTTGTGGCGGCCGCCGATCTTTCCGGCATAAATCCGCTCTGCATCCTCAGGTGCATGGTTGAGCAGTTGCTCATTGGCAAGATAGTCATACACAACCACCTGTGCCTGCCGCAGGCACTCAACACCACGCAGGGTTATCAGCCCAGGGTCTCCGGGGCCGGCCCCTACCAGGTATATGATGCCGCTAGACACTGATTTCCCGTTGATAGACTTCTTCAAGGATGACCTTGCCGCCAGCGGCCAGTAACTGGTCCGCAAGCTGAATACCGATATTTACACATTCTGTCATTGGCCCGCTGAGTTCACCGCGCACGGAACGGCTGCCGTCAACCGCCGCGATGAAACCGACCAGCTTCAGTTGCCCGCCGGAGATGGTGCCGTAAGCCGCAATCGGAACCTGACAGCCGCCTTCACAGCGCTTGAGCAAGGCACGTTCGGCGCGGACCGCATAAGCCGTCTCAGGGTGATTGAAGAAGGCTATCGTTTTGGTAATAATCGGGTCGGCCAGACGGCATTCGATGCCAAGTGCTCCCTGGCCGATGGCCGGGATGGACAGCTCTGTATCCAGATACTCGGCCACTTTATCGGTAAAACCGAGCCGTTTCAGACCGGCGGCAGCCAGGATGACGGCATCCAGTTTGTCGTCTTCCAGTTTACGGATGCGGGTTTCCACATTTCCGCGGATGATGACCATCTGCAGGTCTGGCCGCAGCTTGAGCAGCTGGGCCTGCCGACGCAGCGCCGAGGTGCCGATACGCGCTCCCTGGGGCAGGTCGGCAAATTTGACATTTCGAGAGATGAGGGCATCACGGGGGTCTTCCCGCTCAGTGATGCAGTGCAGACCCAGACCTTCAGGAAAGTCGGTTGGCACATCCTTCATGCTGTGTACAGCGATATCGATCTCGTCCCGCAGCATGGCCTCTTCGATCTCCTTGACAAACAGCCCCTTGCCGCCCACCTGGGCCAGCGGAACATCCAGGATCTTGTCGCCGATGGTCTTGATCTTGGTCAGGGAGACCTCCATGCCGGGATATCTCTTCTCCAGCTCCGACTTGACCCAGTTGGCCTGCCAGAGGGCCAGCTGGCTGGCACGTGTGCCGATTCTCAGTTGCTTGGGTGGCATATCCATTCTCCGTTTCTTTTGTGGATTCATAAAGTTGAAAGTTTATACAACTATGTGCAGACGTTCCGTCAGCCTGAATTCTTCGGGCGTTACCGTAGCGCGATAGGCGGGGGCAACATCAGCGAGGAAGCGTTTGTAGCGTTTGATCAGGATGCCAGGGGCGAGCGGGGGAAGTCTCAAGACTCCTCCAGTTCCAGTTCATCGCTCTGCTCCGGCGCGGCCTCAAGCTCGAACAACTGACGCAGGGCATCCACATACAGGTCTACACGCCCACCTTGTCCAGCCTTTCTGAGTGCGGCAGTCGGGGCATGCAGCAGCTTGTTCATGATGGACGTGGTCAGGGCCTCCAGCCGCTTTTCTGCATCGGGCGGCAGGTCTTTCCAGTTGGAGCAGGTCTTTTCCAGTTCGGCCCGCCGGATCTCGTCAAACCTGTTACGCAGGGCAACGATGGTCGGGGTTACATTCAGCGCGGAGATCCATTTAAAAAACTGACCGATCTCCTGATCGACGATCTCCTCGGCTTTTTCTGCCTCCAGATTCCGTTGGGCCAGATTGGCCTGGACGATTTCCTGCAGGTCGTCCACCGTGAATAGATAGGCACTTTCAACATCATCCACTTTCTGGTCAATGTCGCGTGGTACGGCAATGTCGATGAAGAACATCGGCTTGAACCTGCGGCGCTTGACAGCATCCTCCACATCCTTGGGCCCGATGATGACGTGCGGGGCTCCGGTGGAGGAGAGAACGATATCCGCTTTATGCAGGTGCTGGAACAGCTCTTCAAAGCGTATCGCTTCTCCGCAGAACTCTTCGGCCAGGCGCTCAGCCCTCTCGAAGGTGCGGTTGGTCACCATGACACCTTTGGCCCCGCTGTTTATAAAGTGTTTGGCCGCCAGCTCACACATTTCGCCGGCGCCGATCAGCATGACGGTCTTATCCGACAGGTCTCCCAGAATTTTCTTGGCCAGTTCCACTGCGGCAAATGCCACTGAAACGGCGGAAGAAGCGATTCTTGTCTCGGTCCGCACGCGCTTGGCGACAGAAAAGGCCTTGTGCAGGAATCGGTTGAGGATGATGCCGGATGTTTTGTACTCAGCGGCAAATCCGTAGGATGTCTTGATCTGGCCCAGTATCTGGGGTTCACCCACGATCATGGAATCAAGGCTGGAAGCCACTCGGAAAACATGCCGGATAGCGGCCTCGGAATGATAGCTGTAAAGATGCGGTTCAAGTATTTCCAGGGGGATACGGTGGTGGTCAGCCAGAAAACGTTTGATGCGGGCGATGCCGCCGGCGATGTCGTGCGTGGTCGCATAGATCTCGACCCGGTTGCAGGTGGAGATGATTACGCCTTCGTTGATACCGTCCAAAGCGACCAGGTCGCGCAATGGCTTTTCGATCAGGTTGGGAGAAAAGGCAACTCTCTCTCGGATCTCAACTGTTGCGGTCTTGTGGGAAAGACCGATGACGATAATGTTCATTGGGCAGAGGCTTCCATGCTGTTAACGATGTCCTGGTGCCTGTAAAAGGCTACCAGGTGATGCTGTGTTTCATGCCGAAAAAGGTGATCAGAAGAACGACGAAACCCACGATTGAAAGTATGGCGGCGCGTTTCCCTCGCCAGCCGATGGTCAGGCGCCCATGCAGAAGAGCTGCGTAGATGAGCCAGGTGATCAGCGACCAGGTTTGTTTTGGATCCCAAACCCAGTAGCTTCCTACAGTTTTTTCAGACCAGATGGCGCCCGAAATAATGGCAATTGTCAGCAAAGGGAAACCTACGGCAAGGCAGCGATAACTGATATCATCAAGGGTGTCCAGCGGAGGAAGTCTCTGGAACAGCACCCCGAAATGCTTGGTCTTGAGGAAATGACGCTGAATCAGGTAGATCACGGCAACGCCGAATGCGATGGCGAAAGCGGCATAGCTGACAAAGGCCAGCAGGGCATGGAACCAGAACCAGTTGCTTTGCAGGATTGGAGGAAGCTGGCGCAACTCTGAGTGCATGGCGCTGGAGCCGATCAGCATCACCAAGGCGACCGGGGTGACAAATGAACCGAGGGTGGTTACCTTGTAACGACGCTCAAAAATCAGAAAGGCGCCGATGATCATCAGGCTGAAGAATGACAGTGACTCCTGCAGGTTGGTCAGGGGCAGATGTTTCGCCTTATTGGCCAGATGGACTGTGGAAAGAATATGGGCAATGCAGCCGGCTGTCAGCAAGCGACTGGCCCACAGCGCCAAGCCGGCTGACGTGCGGAACAGACAGGCGAAGTAGGTCGCAGTGGCGCAGACGTAAAATCCAAGGGTCAGATAAAAAAATAAGTGCGTCATGGCACACAATCCTTACATTGAGTAAGCTCGTTGATCAGCTCCCTGGCACGGGAGCGCAAAACTTGATTATTGTAAATGCTGTGGCTGCCCTCAGTCAACAGCTTTTCACGTTCCGCTGCAAGAGTTTCGAGGATTGTGCCGTACTCCTCGCCGATGACCGTAGCGATCTGATCTCGAACCACTGCAGCGAATCCTGGGCAGGTGCCATTGGTGGAAATGCCTACCTCCAGGTTCCCGCGGCGCAACAGCGCAGGAAAGCTGCAATTGCCTGATTCCGGATTATCTGCCACGCTGACCAGGAGACTTCGCAGGCGGGCCTCGATGGCGATCCTGCTATTCGTTTCCGGATCGTTGGTGGCAGCCACCGCCAGAAAGACATCATTCAGGTCGCACGGTTCGAAATTGCTGATTTTTATTCCGACTACACCGCTCTCCGCAAGACGGCGGATTTCCGGCGTTATTTTCGGCGAGACAACCCTTACCACTGCTCCTGCATCCAGTAGTTGCGTGATCTTGCGGCCGGCTACGGCACCACCGCCGACGACAAGGATGGTCAAGCCACGTACGTCAATATTCAGGGGTAGATGCGGCACCTTGTTCTCCTCGACCCAGCTGAAGTTTCCGTAGCATACTCCGATCTTGACGTCATTTCAACTAAACGCCGCGCAGCCGAGATTGCTCTTGATTTTTTCATGGCCTGGTATATCATTCAGACCATTTCAACTTTTAAAAAGGAGACTTTACTTTATGGCCAGCGAAAAAGTGATGGCATTTACCGATGCCAATTTTGACCAGGAGGTCCTCAAATCGGACATCCCCGTTCTTGTAGATTTCTGGGCTACCTGGTGCGCTCCCTGCAAGGCCATTGCACCGCTTGTTGATGCCGCAGCCGATGAATATGCCGGCCGGGTCAAGGTTGGCAAGGTTAATGTGGATGAGAATCAGGCGATACCCGCCAAATACAGTGTGCGTGGTATCCCGACCCTGATTTTGTTCAAAGATGGCGCCGTTCTTGACCAGATTGTCGGTCATGTGCCCAAATCGCAACTGGATGCCCTGCTCGCCAAGGCGCTCTAGGTGGCATGAAATACTTTACAGCGCTGTATCGACTGCTGCCGGCACTCTTGCTCGCAGGTTTCGCACTCGGTCCTGTCAGGTCGTATGCCGTAGCGCGGGTTGGCCAGGCCGCACCGAACTTCAAGGTTGTTACGACTTCAGGTCAGCCGGTTTCCCTGGAAAACTACCGCGGGTATGTACTGGTACTGGATTTCTTCGCGACCTGGTGCCATCCATGTCGCGACTCGATCCCTCACCTGGTTGAACTGAACCGGAAATATGGCAAACAGGGGCTGCAGATACTCGGCATGAGTGCCGATGAGGACGGTGAGCGGGCTGTCAAGACCTTTGCCGAGCAGAACCGCATCAGCTATCCCGTAGCGCTGGCAGGCGAGTCAACCCTGGTGGATTTCGGCGTACGCTCGGTACCGGTTATGTTTGTGATTGACAAGCGGGGGCGGGTAGCTGAAGTGTTCCGGGGTTTTACGGAAGAGGTAGGCCGCTCTTCAGAGCAGCTAATCAAGAAACTTCTGGCTGAGAAATGACATCTGTCCGGTTGATCTCCGGGTAATAGACCTTTATCAGACATAATCCACAGGCCGGCGCCGTTACGCCGGCCTTTTTTCGGTCTCCGTTCTGCAGCAGCCAGGTTATGTGGCCCGGCTCAAATCGACCCCTGCCAATTTCTGCAAGTGTCCCGGCCATTACCCGCACCATGTTCTTCAGAAAGCCGCCGCCGACCACATCAATGGTGATAGTATCACCCGCGCGGGTGACCTTCACCGAATCGATCCGTCGAACGGTTGTTTTTGCCGCGCAGTTCGAGGCCCGGAAGGCAGCAAAGTTGTGACGGCCCACAAAACAGGCAGCAGCCTCCTGCATGGCTTTCAGATCAAGGTCTTCACGAATGTGCCAGGCATGAAAACGTCTCAGGGGGGAACGGACGCCTGCTGCCAGGATCGTGTAGCGGTAATGTTTGGCCAAAGCGTCACCAATCGGCCTGAAGTCTGCCGGGACCTCAATGGCATCCAGAACGGCAATGTCGGGCGGCAGAAAACTGTTTGTGCCATCAACAAAGGCCTTCAGGGGCAGGTTGGACGATGTCCTGAATGCTGCTGACATGCCACGGGCATGTACTCCGGCATCGGTGCGGCCGGATGAACGCAGATCGACATGCTGTCCAAGCAGCTTAAACAATGCCTCTTCGACAACCTGCTGTACAGCCAAACCGTTGGGTTGCCGTTGCCAACCCGAGTAGGCGGTGCCGTCATATTCGATTGTCAGGCGGATCATTCGCATGGTTACGAATCCCTGGGTTCTGCAGATGATCCGGACAGTATCCCCAAATCTTCCGCATTGAAGCTGTAGGACTGGCGGCAGAATTCGCAGGTTACTTCAGCACCGCTGTCTTTTTCGACCATGTCATGAATTTCTTCAGGAGTAAACGTCATCAGGGCGCGTTCCACCTTTTCGCGGCTGCAGCCGCAGCGGAAAAAGAGGTCGTGACTCTCCAGCAGGGTGTAGGGCGTGTCTCCGAATATCTGCCCCAGCAGCGCTTCGGGACCTTCCTTCAGCATGTCGGCCAGCGGGGGAAGTGCAGCTATGTTTGCCATGACCGCCTCGATCTCGGATTCTGCAGCCAGTGGGAGCGCCTGTACCAGGAAACCGCCGCAGAATGATATCCGACCAGTCTCGTCAAGGCTCGCACCCAGGCCAACGGCCGACGGCACTTGTTCGGATTCGGTCAGATAGAAGGCCAGGTCTTCACCGATCTCACTGCTCTGGAGTTGCACCATGCCATGATAGGGCTCACCTCCTATTCCGATATCTTTGCTAACGGTCAGAAAACCTGCCCGCCCGAGAATTCCCGGCACGTTCCAGCGCCCCTCAAGCGGTTCTGCCTCGGCGGCAGGGTTGCCGGTGCAGCCTCGCACAGCCCCATCTGCATCGGCCTCGATAATCATCTTTTGCAGAGGACCGTTGCCCTCGAATTTCATGGCAACCCGTTGCCCCGGTTTAAGCAGCGCACCCATCAGTGCCCCGCCTGCCAGTCCCCGCCCGAGGGCGATGCTTACCGTTGGGGAAGCAGCCTGCAGCCTGCAGATTTCACGGGCCAGGTGGTTTGTACTGCAGGTAAGTATCCGGATCCCCCCCGCCGAACTCAAGGCACGGACAATATGGTCATTCATGATTAGCGCCCCTGTTTCTGAGCATCATCCAGCGGGGTGATTTGAAGTGTACGATTCGGGAGTACAACCACACATACAGAACAGCAAAGCAGAGACAGCCACATTGCAATACCAAGGTATTATGCCAGAAAGCGAGAGCCGGGCAAACCGTAACAATTCCCATGCCCCACAAATATGGTGTTGTCAGGGAGTTGCGTTTCAGAAGGTGTTTTGCCTCTTGTTTCCCGACCATCCAACGCACAATCCGGCTGAAGAGGATCTGATGCAGGTGGAGGGCATCCGGCAGTGCTGACGACTGGCCTTTGATTATCTTGCGTCGATAGATGGAGAAAATCGTTTCCCAGACCGGATAAATCACCAGCATAAGCGGAAACCAGGGGGAGACCTCGGGGTGACGCGAAACCAGCAAAACCGAGACCTCGGCAATAATGAAACCCAGCAGGTATGCGCCACCATCACCGGCAAAAATGAGGCCGCGTGGATAGTTCCAGAACAGAAAGCCCGCGATTGCCGCAACCGCGGCTATGCAGACGATATAGAGTTCGGCGTCTCCCACTTTCCACGATATAAATCCAAGCGCAACAAGAATAATGCTGCTTACCCCGCCAACCAGACCATTATAGCCATCAATGATATTCATTGAATGGCACACTCCCCCGACGGCAAAAATCGTCAGGGCAATAGCAAACAGGGGTGATATCAGCAACAATTGATCGATCCCTGCAATGCCCAAACGGACAAACCGGGCATGCATCAGCCACACACCAATGCCCGCCGAGACAAAAGCGGCCAGCAAGCGCCAGTTGGCCCCAATCTTGTTTGTAAGATCTTCTGCCAGGCCGGCCAGGAAGACGGGAGCGGCAGCGGCAAGCCACAGCACTTCAGTCTGCCAGGGGATGTTGAATTTCGGGCTAAGCAGCGCCACGCCCAGGAGGATGCCCAAGGCAAGCGGAACCCCGCCGATGCGTGGCGTGCTACCGACATGGGACTGCTGGGGGCCGTTGGCAGGATGATTATTGGTTACACGATTATGCAGATGGGCATAGCGAATAATCAGCATGGAAACAGCAAAAGAGCAGGCTGTTATGGCAAATATGATCAGGGACATCGTTTCCTAAGGTGAAGCTGGATTTTGGACATTATTTGCCGGAAAAAGTTGAGAAACAAGCCGTTCGTTTATGCGTGGTCGTTGCGCCCCTCGGCAACAGCCATATTGAAGAGTCTTGCTGTAGAACGTTCTGACAGTCTAAAACATGTTATGCTCTCCGTCTGAAAAACTGGTTCAGTTTTGAGAGTGGCTTCATATACATGGTCCAGGGTCGCGGGTGCAACCCATTTATCCGCCAGGCGAGTCTGTCCATCCTGTTTGCCCGCAGTCTATTGCGCAATGATGCATTACTTATTCCGCCTGTTCGCATCTTAACGAGCACATGGGGGATATAGACCGCTTTTGCACCGTACCTGAGCAGAAAGCGAAGCATCAATTCATAATCGGCAGAAGAGCCTAATGCAAGATTGAAGCTGCCATACGTATCATAGAGCACACGCCGTGCAAAAAAGGTAGGGTGGGGCGGCATCCAGCCGTGGTAAAAGCGCTCTGGCCGATAGTTTCCCGAGCGCCAATAGCGGCAGACTTTATCCGTTTGGCTCGTGTCAACATATTCGAGATCGCCATAACACGCATCGACAGCTAGATCCTCAAAGACAGTTGCTATTTGAGCAATAACATCCTCTGCAGCGTAAAAATCATCGGCATTAAGAATTCCGATAATATCACCTCTGGCCAAGGCAATACCCTTATTCATGGCATCATAGATACCTGCGTCAGAACCTGTAATGACGTGGGCGAGGACGGATCGATATCGGTTAATGATCTCAAGTGTTCCATCTGTTGAACCGCCATCTACGACGATATGTTCAATTGAGGCGGATGTTTGCTCCGCTACTGATGAAAGAGTCGTCTCAATCGTCGCGGCACTGTTAAAAGAGACGGTTATAATTGATAGCTTCATGCGCTGTATTCCATAATTGAGTTAGTTGCTATTTCGTGGTAGAAGTCCATGGTTTTGCGGCCGGTGTCATTCCACGTGAATTTTTTGGCCTGCTCAATCCCCCGGTCAATCATCTGCTGCCGAAACGAGGTATGCTCAAGTGCACTCATTTGGTCTATAAATAGATCAGACTCAGAAGTGTCCGTAAGTAATGCCGCGTTGCCACACACCTCAGGCAGTGAAGAACAGTTCACCGCAACAACAGGGCATCCTGACCGCATAGCCTCCAGAGGGGGCAGGCCAAACCCTTCATAACTAGAGGGGTATAGCAGGCAGAAGGCATAATTATACAAAATATTCAAAACGCCATCAGATATGCCCAGCATATGTCGATAGCGATTTTCCAAGTAGTCTTCGAGCAGATTATATTCATCACCTGTAAGCTTGGAGCCGCCGATTATTACGAGATGGCAGCCTTTAAGTTGACTAACAGCCTGTACTGCAAGGTCGAAGTTTTTGTACGTGCTTCTGTCTCCAATGAAAATGACATATTTTGTATCGTAAATCCAATACAGATCATTCGGAATGGTCGAATTACTATCCAGCGGATGATATACTTCCGAAACACCAAGGTGAATTACTCGGGTTCTTTCAGCGGGAATTGTCGGATAAAGTCTTAACAGATCTTGTTGTGTGCTCGCAGAAATGCAAATGATCCCAGCGGCCCCAAGAATCACCCGTTGTTTTTGACGACTATGCACAAAGTGTTTGATACCTGAACGGAAAAGCTCATAGGTGAAATCATATACCGTCACAACCTGCTTTAAGCCACTTTGCCAAGGTGTGCGATAGTAGCTGGAATGGAAGATGTTGGCTCCGGGGCATGGTCGTAACGCTGGCAGGTATCTGGCAATATTAAGGGGCATCAAAGTGTCATCGATTATGAGTTCTGCAGGCAGTTTCGTCATGCGTCGTTGTATATTCATCAAGGCTTCAGGGTGCTCAAGCACATGCAGAGATGTACCAGAAGCAAGAATGTACTTCAGCATCTCCGACCAGTAGACTGAGATTCCTCCGGAACGCTGCAAAGCGAAAACTATGTTGTCAAGGTACAGTTTCATCCTCGATCGACTCTTTGGACAATGGTATGGGCTATAGCTGGCCATTCATACCGATTTGACCTTTGCAAACCCAGATTACGGTAGTGTTCACTTTTTTTGAATACAGAAAGGATGGTGCCACACCAGGTATCCACATTCCATTCTTTGACAGTCATTCCAGCCCCCTCAACCACCTCAACCATGGCTGAATTGTGGGGGGACACGACTGGACAACCGCAATTCATTGCCTCTAGCTGCGGCAGGCCAAAACCTTCGTTCAACGAGGTGGAAACATACACGGCAGCAAGATTATAAAGCTGGACCAGATCTTCGGTCGGCACATAACCGGCGAAAACAACTTTGTCATCAGGGAAATCGGGCTGATGCACAATCTTTGCAATCGGTGTATTTCCCCACCCCTTGGCACCGACAACCAGAAGTGTGAAGCCAGCTGCCGCCAGTTGCGGCATCAGTCTCATCATGAAAGCAAGGTTCTTTCGTGGTTCAACCGTACCAACAAACAGCAGGAATGGCTCAGAAACACCATATTTTACACAGATATCCGCATGCTGGTCTGGCGTAAGTGTAACCGGCCTGTAAATCGATCTATCAACACCACAACCGATTGTTAACTCGTTTGAACGCCTATGGGGGTAGCGGCTTTTGACCTCGCCAGCGGTATAGTTTGAAATAGCCAACAACGTATCGGCATTCAAGATGGATCGGTCAAAAAACACTTTGTTGTAAAGCCGATTAAAGAGCGACATGGTGTGCTTATAGTCTTTGGGCACCATGTCATTTACCGTCACTATGGTTTTTACGCCCGATGGGATAAAAGGCGGCAATAAGGTTGCTGGCGCCCAGAAAAAATCCGGTTTAAGCATCTTCAAAGTGAAAAAAAGCTGAGTGCAATACCACAATAGTCCAATTCTGGTGAATGATTTTCTGTGAAAAATAATATTCTGGCGCCTGTGAATCCGCATCTCACATTCAGGATGCAGGGGACGATTCGTCAGAATATGGAATTTCCACTCAGGCTGCTGATTGGATAACTCATTGAGGACACAAATCAGATAGGTGGCGCTCCCGTCTGGCGGATGCATCAGATTTCTGCCATCGATAGCGAAGGAGAAGTTAAATTTTGTCATTAATTAGATAGTATCCCACTATTTTGCTTGCTTCACTAATCAGTGCCAGTGTTTGCCTTGTCAATTCCGGAGATTACCAACTCTTAGAGGTCATAAACAAATTCAGGTAATGGGTGGCTAATAACCATTAAGTCTCTTTAGAAAAAAAGAGACAATTCCATTCCGTCCATCTCACGTGTCGTGCGCTACTGAAATATAAATGAATACCTTATATTGACGTTTTGGGTGCAGCGCCGTCATTCCCTCCGTTACAGTCAACGCAAATACGTTTGTATAAAGCGTAACCGCTCCTGCTGCAATCTTCCGATTCGTAGTGGAGACAGTTCGGTGCGAATTGATTGTTGCGCGTTCCGGCCGATTCGGTTGCACAATTCGTGATCATCCACAACCTGCCGCATGAGCCAAGTGGCATGCTCGATGTCTGGATCAGCCCAAGTCTGGCCCTTTTCATAAACACCAATGCTTTTTTCGATGGTGATTAGTTTGTAATTTACCGGCAGCGAGTTATCTTGGCGCATGAATTCAGTGTTGCCGGACCAGTTTGTGGCTATCACCGGTTTGCCGAGGTACATTGCTTCAGCTGGACCTAAGCCGAAGCCTTCTGAACGGTGCAGTGAGAGGTAACTATCACAAAGTGATTCAAGGTTGTAGACCTCCTGCCTCGTCAGGGTTTTATCTAGCCATACGACATTTTTGCGTCCCTCAAGCCAATTTTGAAGTTCCTCTAAAGCTTGCGGGTGGTGATGTGAGTTTTGAGTCTTTATCACTAAAACTACTCGGCTGTCAGTCCTGTCAAAGGCTCGGTCGAATGCATCAAGAGCGCCCTTGGGGTTCTTGCGTTCTTGGTATGACGAAAAGTCATACATGGTAAGAAACAGAAACCCTTGTTCCGGTAGTCCAAAATCTGCCCTGCGGCATGGCTCAACGGTAAACTGAATGGCATGGGGGATCTTGACCACGGGCACCGGCGACTTCTTAGAAATTGCATCGTGGACAAAGCTGGTCGGGACCCAGACCTCTTCAAGGCTGTTGAAACCGCTCAAAAATGCATCCGGTAATTCGGGTAGTTCCCAGTGCCAGAAGCCTATGTTATAGTGATCCTTAAAGAAGGAAATTGAAAGGTTCTGGCAAACTACCGGCATCTGGTCGGCGTTGATATGAAATATGTTGATCGGGTATCGTGGTTGTTCTGAGATCAAGTGTTCGTGGCTTGCGTCATTGGTTCGACAGGAATTGCCGATGTTGAAGTCTACCAGAACGTGGGGTATGGCTATCGCCTGGAGCGCTGTGGAAAACAGCCGTGGCGACTGCCCTAAGCCATGTTCGGAACGCACATAGCCAATGACGTTGACACCGGCCAGGTCAACGGGACATGAAATGTTTGCCGATGCTTCATCCCTGCCCGGTGCAATTCGGATTTTTTTGCCACGGAACCGCAGTTGAGCAATCTGGAGGGAGAGGCAGCGACCATCCAGGTTGATGCCGGCATCAAGTGGGATGACTGTTTGCCGGGGAACCAACAGGATCTCTGTCCGGATTTTACCGGTCGCGCAGACAAGGTCGATTTCCTTGGTGAAGCGACCTTCGATCTGCAGAAAAAAACTGCCTGCAAGTATGCCGTTGACCATGACATCCACAGTGATGTCTGGAGAACCATTGGCAGTCAGAAAAAAGGACGCATGGTGTACACCCTCAATACGAAGCAGACCAGAGGCGGAGTCCGGGACGATAAAACCGGCCCCTCGGCCCATCCACCAGGCATCCCCATCGATATCGGGATAGAAACCGAAACTCTCCACACCCGGAGGAAGCAGTCGGGGACGGTAGTCGCTACAGTCTGGACGTTCTAGCATTAGGGGGGGGGCAGTCTGCCGGAGGAGCAGGGATGTTACAAGGTTGCTGCGACCGCGGAAGTAACGTCGGGCCTGCTGATGGCCCAATGCAAAGAACTGTCTCATTGAATGGATGGAACGGTACTGTTGCTGCCGTTGAAATGATGGAGCGGTGCCGGTCCGGCGGTAGTGCAGATATTCGAGAAGGCTTCCCCAGCTGAGTCTTTTTTGTCGTGCAAGCAGCTTTGACCCTGACAGTGCTGATTTCGACGTACCAGCAATAGCCTGCTTGATTGGAAGAATGAAGCAGTCGGGTATACCTTCTTGTACGCGACGGTCGGCTACAAACCACTCAAAGAGTAACTGGCGATCCGCCCTCTCCGGATCTGGGAAAAAACCGGCCAGATCGCGTCGTGATCGAATAATGGCCTGCAGAAGGGGCGGTAGCCCTGATTCGGGCACTTCGGTAAATAGATTGATATGGGCAAAGGGATTGGTTCCGACACGTTGCTGCAATTCGGAACTCTCGCGGTAACCCGCCCGGATAATATCGGGTATCGGCGTGCCATCATCAAAACAGCCGAAGGTATACTGCTCGCGGCGGTATTCCCTGTAACCGTTAGCAAACAGCAGGTCTGCATACTGCAGCGCAAGTTCCTTGCCGACTCCCAGCGAGTCCAAAACGAATCGGTCTTGGTGCTTAGAAAATGGGCCGGGTTGTTCGGGGTTGAAGCCGCTGAAGTGAAAGAAGCGCAGCAGTCTGCCACCGGCATGCCAGTATTCTCCCTCACGGGTCAGGGGACGATGGCTCAAATTCCAATAGGCAACGTTGTAGCCAGCATCCCGAAGTATCCCAATCCCCTCAAACAATCCCGGCGCCAGATCGAGCCATTTCTGATCGGTAAACAATCCCTTCTCAAAATCGACCACGGCCTGGTATTCCAATTTTTGTTGCCACCAGCTAATCAGGGCATCTGCATGAGGTGTATCGCCAACGGCCAGGAACCCAAGGTTGTAGGCACCGGCACGCATGATCTCCAACTCGGTTGGCTTGCGGTCGTCCGTCAGAGGGGCTGTCAGGTGTGGGGTGAGCACGACGCTGGCCCCTTCCTGCAGCATCTGTTCAACATCAACCAGTGGCTGCACCACCAAGATGTCTGGATCAAGGTAGACGACCCTCTGGTGCCCCTTTTTCCGCAGATGCGCGAACATCCACGGCTTCACTGCTGTGTTCAGTTCCATGATTGAGTAGCGGAAAAGGAACTGTTTGATATGTGGCAACGGCAGTTCCTCGACAGCGGTGGTGGTAAACAGTCCGGCGTCCGGCAAACCGCCTTGCGGCGGCCGATCAACCAGCAGGACATGGCGTTCCCATTCTGGATGTACTTCAGCAAGTGACTTCATCAATGTGTGGGCAAAAGCTAGATAATTGTTTGAAACGATTGTAAATACAGCTGTCTTATACATGTATACCCTCGCAAAAACCTGGAGACACCCTACGTGGTACAAATTTACGGCTGTTCAATCGGTCACATTCCGTTATCAACTTGCTGGGGCCTTCAGAAATATAAAGCTAGTTCCTAAGATAAGAAAGAGAGTAAGAACTGCCAATCAGTGAAAGATTTGGTACTGCTATGATTTGCGCCTAACTATTCAGTCGATGGCATGACTTCAAAATCTCTGACGAACACTCATTACCCATTATTTTTGTAATCGTCGAAATGGCATGGTCCATCTCCACGAACGACTGTTGTAAACAGCGAGTAGTGCCGCTTCCGTTTGCTTTGCCTTTTCTTCCGCCTGCAGTGCCTTTTCTTCTGCCTGCTTTGCCCTGCCTTCCGCTCGCTGAATTCTCGCATCAAAGCGGTCGGCCAGTGTTTCCAATGAAAGGCCAGAATTTGCCGTAAACACTGAGTGAAATGCAGCTACTATAATATCGGATGCAGTCTTTTGGGCAACCACCGCATAGTCTGGACTAACACCGGTAATTACATCTAATAATGTAGGTGTTGGATTAGCGGAAAGTTCGTTCGATTCTTGAAGACGTATGATAATTGAACGGTAGAAACCGTAGTATTCAGGGAGAAATGCAAGCAGTTGTGGTGGTATTGGCCTGATATGGGTAGGATCAAGATAAAAGTTTGTCGTAGCGACCCTGATATTCTCAGGATTTGGTGTCTCCATTATCAGGAGGCCGCCCGGTACTAAGACTCGCAACGCTTCCTGTACGAGGGTTTGCAGTTCTTGGAAAGAAATATGTTCAACAATATGAAAACCAGATACGATAGTCCGGCTTTCATCAGGTAAGTTTTTTAGATAGTTTACACCATCACCCATTTCTGCTGACAGGCCAAGTTCACGGCACGCAGAAAGCATTCCATCATCAATATCCACTCCATGTGCATCAACTCCAGCTGATTGCATCAGATCAAGCCATTCGCCGCGCCCGCAACCGATGTCAATAGCTTTACAATGTGGATACAAGGTCTTAAGTGGCGCGATTAAAGGCAAATAGACTTTTAAACGTGATTTAATTAGTTCACGCGAACCGCGATACTTATCTTCGAACGCCCTGTAAAAAGATGAGTCTGTCATGGGTAGATTAAACCTGAAGTCTATAAATATAAAAAATTATTATTGCAATTGTTTGCCAGCTCATCACTCTGTGAACCACATGGGTAAAGCAATGTATTACACAATGTCAATTTGTTCTATGGTAATGCCAAGTTCCCGATTGTCTTGCTGGTTTACACCCATTTGTTTTGGGTTCCAGGTGCGGTTAACACACCACTCTAGCACAACATGTGGCCGTGTTTTATCATGTTCGGTCAAGGGGAAAGAAAGGG